>CAZKQR010000094.1:0-12616 GCA_964554965.1 uncultured Cytophagia bacterium
GATGCATGGATTGCCAGCGCCTCCTTTGCCTCATGATAGTGCTGGTGGGCGGTGCAGATGAAAATATATTCCGCTTCTTCCAGCGCTTTTACTAACTGGTTGGTAAAGTAAGGAGCCAGATTGAATTTGTGCAGGTACTGATCGGATTCCTTGACAAAGGGGTCATGAATAACGATGCGGCAGGATTTGGCGAGCAGGCGTTGTGCCAACGCAAAAGTCGGTGAATTGCGGGTGTCCTCGGAATTGAAACGGTAAGCTGCACCGAGCAGGGCGATCGACCGGCCGGAGAGGTCCCCATAGGCTCTTTCGGCCAATTTGATGGTTTCGAAAGGCGATTCATCGTTTATCGTTCGGGCCAGTAGAATCAGGCTTTTGCTGGTATCCGCCCCACTCTGGATTTTACGCCACCACAAAAGTATGCCGTCTTTGGGCAGACAATGTCCGCCCACACCGATGGTCGGAATGAGCAGCCCTCCCCGTGGAATGCTGCCGGGATTACTGGAAGCGTCATCCTCCTGGGCCAGGAGTTCGTTAACACAGTCGCGCAGCTGATAAAAATTCACATCCTTTTGGTCGCAATATCGCGCCACTTCACTGGAAAATGCGATCCGTACATCCCGGTAAGCGTTCTCCAGGGTTTTGACGACCTCAGCGGTCATGCTGTTGGTGGGCAACAACTTTCCTGCCGTCACGATATGAGAATAGAGCCTTTCAACCAATAGCGGCGTGACAGGATTTATACCCGCCACAATTTTATCCGATGTAGTGACCCTCTCCACTAACCTTCCCGGCATTACGCGATTGGGGCTGTTGCTTAAAAGTACATCGCGGCCATCCAATAAACCGTTTTGAGCAAAGTACTCTCTGACTACCGTCGCCATGCTGGAAGGCGCGAGGGTCGATTCGATAATAATCAAAGGAATTTTCGCTGGGGGTTTACTTTTAAGGGCCTTAGTCAGATTCTGCAGGGCGTCGAACAAGGGTACATAATCGGGTTCCAAGCCGGTTCTATCGGTCTGTACACAAACCAAAACGACATCGGCATCGGATAATTCAGAATAATCATGAGAGGCGTGAAGGAGACCTTCTCCGACCGATTGAGCGACCAGTTCATCCAGGGAGGGCTCGACGCCGCCAATAGTCGAATGGCCTGAGTTGATCGCCCCTACCTTCCAGCCGGAGGTCGGGGAGTTGCGCTGAATAACGACCACCTGCGCTGGCGCCTCGGTGCCGATTTTAATTCTCGCCCGGGCGAGCAGGGCGGCCATCGGCATTCCCACGATGCCCGGTCCGATGACCCCGATTTTTGATATTTGCCAAGTGTTTAAAAGGTTATCGTTCCGCACCCGCCAACTCGATTTTCGCGTTTCTCTGCAATTGTCTTGGCTTATCCATAAATTCGCGGAACCACAATTCCAAACATAAAACGCCCCAGAGCTGACGTCCGAACTCTCTTTCGCAGTGGACCAGCTGCTGCACCTGACGGTGATTGAAGATGCCGCGCGCCCGGCTGGTGTCGGACAGTAGTATGTCATAAAAAAAATCTTTTGCCTGTTTTTTGGCCCACAGATGCAGTGGCACAGGAAAGCCCATTTTATCCTTTCGCTCCAGGATGCGTCTAGGTAAAATATCTCCCACAGCTTTTTTTAGAATATATTTGGTCTCAGCGCCCTTGAACTTCATGGCAGGCGGCATGCTGGCAATCAGGTCGACGATACGACGATCTAAAAGCGGTACCCGCGACTCCAACGAGACCGCCATGCTCACCCGGTCTTCCACATGCAACAGAGCCGGAAGACTGGCCTGCATGTCAAAATGGGTCATCTTATTATAATAGGAGAGGGTGTCGGGATGGTTGAACAGCTGTTGGAAGCGATGGAACAACCGTTCTTTATCGTAATGGAGCAAAAAATCTCGGGAAAAGAGTTCAGTCGTCCGGCCGTTGCGATCGATTAGGTGGAAATAGCGTCGGTCCATGGGCTCAAAGGCTTCCTGCCGCCAGAACTCCCTCGTCATCGGGATGTACTGCTTTAGAGAAGGCAAATTAGGAAGGATGGATTGGAGGGAGACGATATGCTCCCCCTCTTCATTGTTTTCAAAAATCGCCCCCTTGAGCGCTTGTTCCAGATAGGCGATGACATAGCGGGCATAGCCGCCAAAGATCTCATCGCCGCCCTGTCCGCCCAACACGGCCTTCACTTTTCCTGCAGCCAGCCGGGATACGAGATACTGCGGAAAAACGCCCGGCCCGGCGACAGGCTCATCCAGATGATAGATCAGTCGGGGCATCAATGCCATAAAATCATCAGCGGATCCAAAAATCTCGTTCATCTCGGCTTCACAGGCCCCGGCCACCTCTCTGGCGTAATCGAGTTCGTTGAACTGCTCACCTTCCCGGAAGGCTCCGGAAAAAGTACATATTCTTTTGGTCGACATTTTCGCTGCCAGAAGCGTGACGATGCTAGAGTCCATGCCGCCGCTGAGATAGGCGCCCACCGGCACATCGCTGCGCATCTGGATACGGACCGAATCCTCCAGCAATCTTCTCAACTCGAAAGCGAAATAGGCCTCTGAATGAAACGTATCTACCGTAAAACACGGCGCCCAATATTGCACCGTGCGAATTTTTCTATCACCAACATCGATCACCAGATAATGGCCGGGCAGCACTTTCTTAATACCTTTAAAGAGTGTCAGATCGCCAAGGACAAACTGGAAAGTGAGATACTCCCCGACGACCTCATAGTTGGGTTCGGCGATTACGTCAGGGTGCAGGAGCAGCGCTTTGATCTCGGAGGCAAACAGCAAAACGTCATTATCTAGAAAGTAGTAGAGGGGTTTGATGCCAAAGTGGTCACGTGCGGTGATCACCCGCCCCGCAGCCTTATCATAAAGAATAAAGGCGAACATTCCGTTCAGCCGTTCTACGAACTCTAAATCATATTCCTCATACATTTTGAGGATCACTTCAGTGTCTGATTTAGTGGTAAACCGGTGGCCTTTTTTACTCAGTTCCTCGCGTAACTCGAGATAGTTATAGATCTCCCCGTTAAAAACGATCACCGAACTTTCACTGGCCATCGGCTGATGACCGGTGGTCAGATCAATAATCGACAACCGTTTATGATAGAGTCCTACCGGACCGTCGATATAACACCCTTCCTCATCCGGGCCGCGATGAGCGAGGGTATCGGCCATCGCCTTGAGCAGGCGGGAATCCACCGGCGAATCCGTCCTATTTATGATGCCAACCAGACCACACATATCGTATCCCGTGCATTTGGCAGCTGCATTTATGTTCCATCCGCAGCCAGGATGACCTTCAGGGTTCTCACAATGATTTTTAGGTCCAGCAGCAGCGACCAATTTTCAGCGTAATGAATATCGAGGCGGACCATCTCATCGAAGGTGGTCCGATTCCGGCCCGAAACCTGCCACAGGCCTGTGATCCCTGGTTTTACAGCGAGAATCCTGCGATAATGCCAATTTTTATAGTCGTTGACCTCATAGGGAATGGGCGGCCGCGGACCCACCAGGCTCATCTCGCCTTTCAGCACATTAAATAACTGCGGCAATTCATCCAGACTGGTCTTTCTCAAGAATCGACCAAAGGGCGTAATCCGTGGATCATTCACCAGCTTGAAAAACGGGTTTTGTCGAGTTCCCAAATTGATTTGATCGCGCTCGCCGGCGATCAATCGATGCACATAGTCCCGATGGATGTTGTCCTCACTGGCGGTCACCATGGAGCGAAATTTATAAAACATAAAGGTCTTGCCCTGATACCCAACCCGGCTTTGTTTAAAAAAGACCGGGCCACGTGAAGTACATTTCACTCCCAGTGCGACTGCCGCCATGACGGGAGACAACAGCAGGATCGTAGTCAAGGAACCGAGGATGTCCATCCATCTTTTAGCCAGCTTTTGCAGCACGACAACATACCTGTGGACCAGCTCGTTGTCCAGAGAGAACAGTTTTTCCATCGGCATGGTCACCAGCGATCCATTATAGCTGCTGATGCACAAATTGAGATTGCTTAAATAGGTTCTTTTGAAAGTCATTTCGCTGATTTTGCCGGATGCGGCAGCAGACTGGGACAGGACCGGAGACGATGGTCTCCCTAGACTGTCCTCCAATTCGACCTTTTCGCTTTTTCTTTCCGGAAAGGATAAAATTTTGATGGAAAAATCACTGGGATCCATTCGGCCGTCCGATGAATAGCGATCCTTTACTTTTTCGACGATCCGCCTGCAGGCGGACTGCGCTCCACTGGGATCGGCATCAAACAGGATCATTAGAACCACCGAGCGGCTGTAGATGGAAATCATGTCAGTGGAACGGATGGTCCGGCAGATCAATTTAGCGACGTCCTCAATCCGGAGGTTCTGCGACGGCCCTTGTTTGTCGATCAAGTTCTGGAGGCTAAAATAAACGGTCGAGGATTTATAGCCTTCACGCTCCGATCTTCGCTTCTCGACGGCCATTCGCTGCTTCAGCTGGTCGAGGGAGCACAAGTTGATCGCCCGGCGACCTGATTTCATCAAGCCCAACTTGCGAATTTTTTTCAAATCTTGAAAAAAATCAACATGCGTTTTCACAGGATCACTTGTCCTTTCGCCGAGTCCGCGACCAAACGGCGGACACAGCCGGAGTAATGGAATATGCTTTTGCTACAGCTCCGCCCTCTCAGTCACATGAGCCTGAAGGTGGAAAAGAAAATTTAGAAATAAATAAAAATTCTATCGAGAGACGGTGAACAGCTCTGTTAGAGCAATCCACTCACCTTCATTAAGCGAAATGAAACAGGGTCCCAGCATTCGCTTGGTAAAAAAGGTGTTCTATCTATTCACATGGATAATATGCTTTTAAATTATGAAGCACGGACTTGGCGATCCCCCTCTGCCCCCACCAGCCACTCGGATGTGTTCGAATGGCGGTTGTCAGTCGTAAAGGCCCTGCTCAAGCATGAGCGGAGGCACTGTGGGCTGATTTCTTCCCCGAGTAATAATAATAGTTTTTGTAATAGCCGTAATACCGGTTTTTTAGATCAATATCGTTCAAGAGAGTGCCGATAATTGCAATCCGGCTGTTTTCCAGTATTTTTTTCGCCTTCGTAGCGACTTCATAGGTGGTTTTTCCGGATCTCAGAACCAACAACACTCCATCCACTTTTTTACCGATGATGATGGGATCGGTCACCGCGATGACCGGAGGGGCATCGATGATGATCAATTCATAAGCCTCCTGAAGCCGGACGAGCAGGTCTTCCATTCGTTTTGATTTCAACAGTTCCGAAGGATTAGGCGGCGGCGTTCCGCTGGTCAACACGGAAAGGGAATGGGAAGACATGTCAGAGTGAAAGATCTGAATGTACGGATTCGGGTCCATTGCCTTATCCGCCAAAAAATTGGACAATCCCGGCGATTGATCCATCTTGAGCGCGTTGTGAATCATCGGCCGACGCAAATCGCAATCAATCAGGAGTGTTTGTGTTCCCTCTCGGGCATAGAATTGTGCGATGTTCAGCGCGGTCAGGGTCTTGCCTTCCCCGGGCGATGAGCTGGTCACCAAGACGGATTTAAGGTTTTTATCCGGATTGAAAAACGAAAGATTTAATTGCAGGGAGCGATAAGCGTCAAAGATGTGGGATTGGGGTACAATGCTCGATATGGTTTTCGTCTGATACAGATCACTCGGATCTTGCTTTTTACCTAACCGGTGCAGTGCTCCATTGGGAGAGATTTGTGGAATGGCGGCTAGCACAGGCAGGTCCAGAAATTTTTCAACATCCTGCTCGGTCTTAAGCGAGCTATCAAGGGAATTCAATAAAAAAGTAAGACCCATACCCAGGGAGAGCCCTAGCGCCAGAGCGAGCGCCGCGGTTTTCATCTTTTGTGGTTTAATGGGCTTAATCGGTGCTTCAGCATAATCGACCACCCGCACATCGCCCACTTTGCCGGCCTCGGTGATGCGGGCCTCCTCCCGCTTTTCCAAAAGGAGGGAGTAGATCTTGTCGTTCACCTCTTTGGTGCGGATGAAGCGCGCCAGCGCCAACTCCTGCTTGGGGAGCGTCTGCAGTCTGCTGTTCTGTTCATTCAGCGTATTGAGCAGTCCCTGCTCACGGGCTTTGAAACTTTCCAGCTCCACTTCCAGGGTGATCGATTCCTGCAGGAGATTACGAATTTGCGACAGCGGATCGGTCAGATTTTCCCGCATGCCATTTTTCATCAGCTCATCAATCAATTCCCGCTTGGTTCGATTGATTCTATCTTTGAGCGATGCCAACACATTCTGTTTGTCCGGTCCTTCCTGCTGCTGCAGCTCAGCGTATTGCCTCTCCAACGTCATCAACTCGCTCTTGATCTGTTGTACCGCCTGATTGTCGGAGACCACCAGCGAAGGCAGCAGCTCCTGCTTTTTCTGTTCGATATAGCGTTTGCGCTGCTCCAACACCTCCCGCTCCGTTTTGGCCTGGTTGTAGGCGACCTCCACATCCGTCAAACTGGAAAGCACCTCGGAGGAGGCTTCACTCAGTTTGATCCAATCGTTTTGTTCCTTGAAATTCAGCAGCTCTTCTTCCGCCTTGCCAAGCTTGTCCTGAAAAACAGATATCTGACTTTCGACGAAATTACGGATATTGGATATCTCTTTGCGATTCTTTTGCAGGAACCAGTCGATGATGTGATCAACATACGCGTCGGCGATGGTTTTGGCCACGATGGGGTCGCTGGCCTGAACCCTGATCTTTATGATATCCGCTCCGCGCACATTCTGAACATCCAGATTGCGCATGATCGTGGCGGCAATGTATTTCTCTCGTGAAAAATTTGCCGGCGAGCGTTCCGGCAATTTGAACGTTTTTGCTATCTCTTCGGGCAGACTTTTCACCACTTCATTGGCCAGGGAACGGCTCTTGATCTGCTCGAGCATGTTTAAAATGGCGCTTTTACTGTAAAAGGATTGTCCCAAATCAAGCAGAAAGGCCGTGTCATTGGTCTCCTCATAAATGATGGAGGCTTCTGTTTCATAGATGGGGGTTACAGTGAATAGCCAAATCAGCGCCGGAATGACAATAGCCACCGTACAAAGCGTGATCAGCCATTTTCGTCTGTACACTAAATGAAAAAAATCAATCAGAGGGGAACCCTGGTAATATCCCAGATCGCTGGGCTGATCAAGTTGTCTGCTCATTGAAACGGCGTCGTCGTCTGCCCTGGTTTTCCGTCGCCCACCCGGCGACTCGACGCGCGGCTCTGAAGATCTATCAAAGGCAAAATACTCCTCGCCGGACCTATCCGACTGGCGATCCTCGTGCGATTTGATCAGATGCTCAAAGTTCCTGTTGCGTACAAAATGTCTCTCATCCATGTCAGAACATTATTCTCCCCAATGAGGAATGGGACTGAGCGATGCCATGCAAACTCGATCAGGTAAAACTCGTTGCTCCCTCCACATCCAATTTGCATTCTGATAATCCAGCATTCTATTGCAGTCGCCGCTGCAGACATTCTCAAGCCTGCATGGACGGTATACACCCCAGCGGATCACGGCCAGAGCTTCCAGAATAAAAACAGCCACAGCCATTCCGTGAATCGCCTGGATTAGCCGAATTGCCAGCTCAGAGACTTGCCGAGTCCACTGACAATTCATTAACACAAACAATTTAAATGTCGCTTGAAAAGATAATTTGTCCCCACACTGGTATAGCAAAACGATAATGGCAGAACGACGATAGGTGGTATCGACGTCTCTGTACAGCAAAATCACAGGAATAAGGAGAATCACTCATCAAATCCCTGGGCTTGTAAAAATCACCTGGCTAAAAAAATTATATTGGGTGCGTTAGTCCTTTTTGCTGCATTACGATGGCGTGGCGTGGTGTGGATTCAACGAACAAGGCCATGGGCTCCTCCTCTACCCATGACATTCGATGAACGTATAAAATACCCTTCGCTTGTAAGATAAATTACTCAATTGATAAAGTCAAGTCATTTTTTTAACACCTCAGGCGAACATCGCGGCCTGTACCCGATAAAAGTCGGCCGGGAGAAGCATGCTCTCTACATTTGCCTGATCCGCTTTAATTATTATCTCTGGTCACATCGATCAGGTAATACAGGGTAGCCAGTGCCGAGGCATCCCGAACAAAATTAAAGAATTTACTCCAGCTTAACTTCTGTTCGGGAATAAAAACGACATCACCAGGCACAACGATGGGGATGGTTCCGAACCCCTTGGAAGCCATGAGCTCTTTAATATTGATCGATACCTCACGTGAATCCTGTCCCGTGTAAGAAACGATCTTGACCTTTTTCAGGCTGGCGTTCTCAGTGGGTCCACCAGCCAAAAAAATGACATCCAGTACAGTGCTTTTGAAAAAAACCTCGTAACTTCCTGGATTTACAACTTCTCCAAGCACTTTGACATTTGTCGCCAGGGGATTGCCCGGCACCACAACGGTGTCGTCGTCTTTGAGCAAAGGCAGCATAGAGGGATCGCCCTGGAGATAAAACTGCTCCATGTTCACCATCTGTTCTGTTTCTTTTCCATCTTCCTTGCTGATCAGTCTGATCCTGGCGAGCTGGGCGCCTGGAATGAATCCGCCTGCCGCTCCGATCGCGCCCTGTAAAGTGGCCGTGTTGGCGATCTGATATAACCCGGGTCGTGCGACCTGCCCTAATACATTAATTTTAATGGGATAGCTCTCACTGAACCGCACCATCAACAGGGGTGTGCTGCCCATGAACGAACTGAGCTGATTGACCAAAACTTCTTTAAATCGTTGCAGTGTAACCCCGTCGATGGGCAATCCCTGCAAACCGGGGAATTCCACGGTCCCGTCCTGTTTGACGATGACGATTTTGCTCAACCCCTCAGTCTGCGGAGCCAAGATCTCGATGGCGTCCCCTGGCTTGATCAGACGCTCTTGACCGAAAAGCCAAACAGGCAGCAAAAAGAGGACAATAGATACGAGCTTGCCAAGATCGTACATATTCTCTTTCCAATGACAACCGTTTTTTTTGATTCACATTAGCGTGTTCCGCACGAAAAGTGCGAAACAATGGTATGACCCCACGCGGTGGTTCCCCAATCCCCTCAGTTTAAGATATGCACTGCGGTTCAATAAATCAAGTAAAAAGAATGAGATCATCCCCAACGGCGGTTTTTTCTGCCGCTTATGCACGTTTTGCTGTTTCTGACTTGGGCCAAAACGGAGCCGGCCGGCTCTGCCTTCTTTCCATTGCAAAACACTGGCCGGACTCGGATTGCAGCAGAAAAATGCCGGGCGGCCGTACCCGACCCTGTTCCGATGCATTTTTTCCCTTGCACAACTTGACGACAATGTGTATACTTGTTTGCTTTCCAAATCAGCATCATGAAAGACAAAGCTTTTCTCAGAACCCAGCGTAATCGCCGACTTGCAGGAAAAGCGTCTGACCAAACTAATGCGGAATAAATGGATGAAAAAATTGATCAACGTGCTGGCATTCCTCTCCCTGATCACAGCGTTCTGTACGAATGACAGCAACAAAACAACCGGCGAAAACGCCACGGCCACACCAAAGCCTGTGCAAACCAGCAGAGAAGAAAAAAACCGAACGAACGGATCCCAACTGTCCGATCAGCACATCCGCCTCATCCTGCAGCTTCACAACCAGGCGCGAGCCGAGGTCCGGGTCGTCCCACTGACCTGGTCGGCTGACCTGGCCGCCTATGCACCGCAATGGGCGGATCACCTCGCTGCCAACAACTGCGATATCGAGCATCGTCCGGAGACGGGGAAATTTAAGCAGCAATACGGAGAAAACCTGTTCATGGGCACAGCCGATGCCTATGGTGTGGGAGATGCCGTACAATCATGGCTGGATGAGAAGCCGGCCTATCCCGGGGGAGCGCTTAGACCGTCTGCCTGGCACGATGCAGGCCATTATACGCAGGTGGTGTGGAAAAACACCACTCAGGTGGGCTGCGCAGAGGCCTTCTGCAACGGAATGCGAATTGTGGTTTGCAACTATGCGCCGCCCGGCAATGTGGTGGGTGAAAGCGCCTATTGATCGAGCAGGTATCACCAAAATTGTTCTTGACGACTGGAAAGCTCTTGGCAGTCAGCGTACCTGCTGACCAGGTCACCCTCTTTGTTCAGGAGATCCCTTGAAAGTAGAAATCCATCGAAGCGAGCGGCTCTATGAAGGCTTTTTCACCCTGCATCGCACCGAGCTCTCTTTTGAAAAATTCAACGGCGACATGAGCCGGCCGGTCACCCGGCTGGCCGTCGAACGCGGCGACGCTGTGGCGGTTTTGTGCTATCATTCCCTCAAGCGCACCATTCTGCTGGTCAAACAGTTTCGCTTCCCCATGTATCTGGCTGACCCTGGGCAGGGCTGGCTGCTGGAAGTTGTGGCTGGATCGATCGAAGCGGGTCAGCAGGCGGAAGAAACCGCTCTCCGGGAAATCGAGGAGGAGATCGGTTATGCGGTCGCGGAAAAAAACCTGCACTATATCACCACCTGCTGCCCCAGCCCCGGCGGCCTGACCGAGCACATTCATCTTTACCTGGCGGACCTCCATCTGGGCGTTAAAAAAAACAACGGCGGCGGATTGGAGGAGGAGGCGGAGGACATTCAAGTGGTGGAACTGGCCTATGCGGAGGCCTTTGCCAAAGCGGCGAACGGCGAGATTTGCGACGGCAAATCCCTGATCTGCCTCCTGTGGTTTCAAAGGCTGGTGGAAACCGCAGGGCTATGATAAAAAACTTGACTTTTGGACGAAATATCAATATATTTTATTTCGCAATCAGGTGTAGCTCAACCGGCAGAGCGGGTGGCTGTTAACCACTAGGTTGTAGGTTCGAGTCCTACCACCTGAGCCTAATAAAAAAGGTAGAACGTGTGATGCACGGGTTCTACCTTTTTTTATTTCCTCTGGCCCATTCCCCTTATTCCCGAACGGGCGGCTACAGATGAATGCTCATGCCCAGGGACGGCAGCAGCGGCAACATATAGTACACATGGCGGGTCAGTTGTCCGCCGGAGCGCAGCCGCCAATCGTACATGTAGATGTTTTTTCGATTGAGCACATTCACCACATCCAGATACGCCGAGTAGCCGAATCCACCGAGAGTGCTCTCATAACTCAACCGCAGATCCAGTCGGCTGTACGGCGGATACCGCTTCGAGTTTTTTTCGCCTTTGATCACCGCATTGAAATCGTACTCTGACGTTTCCGGTTGAACGCCCAGCACCGGGGTGTAGGGAAAACCGCTGCCGTAATACCAGGCGCCCTCGACGCTCCATCGCCGGTTCAACCGCATCTCGACGCCCAGGTTCCATTGATGGGTCTGGTCATATTCATAATAGATCCAAGGGTCCTGCGCGGAAGTGCGATACTGGGTTTCTGCGAGCGTATAGTTCAGCCACCCACCCCAGCGCTCCTGCGGTTGGCGCATTTTCTGCAATGAGACCTCCACCCCCTCTGCCTGGCCCAGTCCTTCATTCACCGGAGCGATGGAAAACGCATCGGTATGAACCAGCAGATCTGTGAACCGTTTGTGATAGAGCTCGAACTTGAACAGGGTCTGGGGCGTGACCAGCCATTGCCCGCCCACGATCGCGTGGGTGGCGTGCTCCGCTGCCAGTTCACTGGTGTTCTGCGAAATGTCCAGCGGCTCGCCGCGGCCGATGATGGTCAGAAAATCAGGGAACTGGCTGTAGCGGCCGTAGCTGCACCAAAAGCTCAACGGGGTAAATTCTGTAAACAGCACTTTGACGCGGGGATTGACATGCCCTTCACGGTACAGGGTCGAATGGTCATAGCGCACCCCGCCCACCCATTCTATGGATTTTTTAACTTTAATACGGGCCTCTGCGTAACCCGCTTCATGCCAGCCGCCGGCGTCAAAGGTGATGTCCGAGGGCAGATCGATGGCATTGCGCCAGTCGATGGACCACAGCAGATCGGTGTTGTGCCGGTCGGCCTCTGCGCCGAATTTAAACTGCAGCCAGGGGTGGGGATAGTAATAGGTATCGCTGCGCAGGGACCAGCGTTCAAGCTGATAGTTCAAGTAAACCTGATAGCGATAAAAGTAGGTGTCCCGAATATGGACCCGGTTGCGATCCAGATAAAGACCGGCGAACAGATGGTTCATCCATTTCGGCGACAACACAGAGGTGAGCCGCACGCCGGCGATCTCCCCGCGGCCGCTGTTCAGCAGATCCAGCTGTTCACCCTCGACGTTGATCATTTTCGCCCCTTCCCCCAGATGGGTGTAAAAGGCGGACAGCTTGTACTGCGAGCTGAGATCATAGGCGATCTTGGCGTGCACATCGTAATAGAACGGAAACACATAGCGGTTTTCCGTGATTGAGTTTGCCAGAACATCGTAAAAGCTGCGCCGAGCCGCCACCAGCCAGGAGCCGCTGCCGTTGGCCAACGGACCTTCCGCCACCGCCCGGGCGAACAGGAGATTGGCGCTGGCATTGAATTTGGTCTGCTCGCGGCTGCCCTCCCGGTTCCCTATCTGCAACAGGGCGGACATCTTGTTGCCATGGTCCACTTCAAACCCAGCGGGCGCCAAATCCAAAGTCTGCACAATGTCCGGATTGACCAGCGAAATACC
>CAZKQR010000095.1:0-12584 GCA_964554965.1 uncultured Cytophagia bacterium
CGCTGATGGTCCAGCTTATATTGGACGAAATGGCAAAGCTGTTCTGGCTATTGGCCTCCGGGCCCAGAATTAGGGGGGTGGTATTGACATCAAGGTATGTGTCGGATACGGTGACTTGCTTGGCTATCGTACTAAGTAGACCGCCAGTATCTTTGACTTCCAATTTAGCTAAAAAAGTTCCGGCCGTCCTATATTGATGCGTTTCAATCTTTGTTGTTGAATAATCCGTATCCCAACCATCATTATTCCAATCCCATCGAACCTGCAGCGAACCGATAGTGTCTTGTGCATCTGTAGAACCAGATGCATTAAATATAAAAATAGTTGATGTATTACCTGTGTTTGGCTGAATTGTAAAAAAAGCATTTGGCGCTGTGTTGACGGCTGCCTTTCCATTTCCATTAAGAACAACTTGCTTATCAGGCTCAAGGGAATTGTTCTGGATATAGAGATTGCTAAGATAGCTTTTTACTTCAACAGGTTTGAACCGGATAATAATATCTCGATAGTTCGAGGGTTCAATAGAAAAACTTGGATCGCCAGAATATGAATAGGCTGCATTATCAAAAATGATTCTACTCACATTGAGTCTTGCTTTGCCAGAATTCGAAATTCTCAATGTCTGATCGAAAGAATTGCTAATTGTCACTTCCCCAAACCACAATGCAGGAGGCGATAGACTAATTTGGGGAACTGCATAGCCTGAATTAATAATAGAAAATTTTGTATATTTGCTTACGCTGGCCAAGTCAATCGCCCAGCATGTAAAGTTCGCTGCACTCATTGGGATACTCGTAAGTATAAAAGCTGTCAAAACAGCTCCGCCAATGCTTCCTCCAGCTGAGATAACCCCTGCAGCGGCAAGGCTAGACACCAAAGAACATGTTAAGTCCATGCCTTCTCGAGCCAGTGCTTTAATGTCTGCCCCTTCATTCGCGACTTTCTCAATTTGAACTATTGATTTGTATACATCAACATCTGTCGATATAATATTCATCGCTTCGGATAACTTGCTGGGAGTAAGAAGATCTGCTGAACCTGTCACTAACGAAAACAACGGGCAGAAACAGTAAAAAAATACTGTATCACGCCATAAAGATCCTACCGATTTATCGATGGATGATGGAGGAAAATCTGCTGATCTCCCGATTCCTGGCCCAAGAACCCAGTATTCGATTGTTGATACGTTGGATGCAGGATTATATGAGTTGTCCCATTGCACAGTGGGATCATTTGTGGCCAAAGTAAATAATGATCCCCATGAGGCGCCTACCGCACCATCCATATTTTCTAGTATTTTATTGCTCTCCTGTTCCCTCTCCAGACTCATGTAGCGGCGAAAAACATTCACTCTTCTATATGCATAATTTTTCAACTCTACTGTGCGCTTTGAAGCCATGGTGACTTCATTAACAGAAAATAAATTCTTTGTTTCAGAGATTCCAGTATCTTTAAATAAACTTGCAACTTTATGGGATTGATAATACTCCAGAATACATTTTGCAAAGAGCGAATCAACAATAGCATCTCTCATCACATCATTAAGAGTACTGGAGTGCAAATTAGCTGCCAGAACATCAACAAACTTGCTATAAGACGGTAAGGATTTTATATTCCTGACTGTTTCATCCGTTTCATTTGGGTCAACAGTGGTAATTCCAGGAGTAAGAAAAAATAAAGAAATTGCAGTAGACTGGGCATCACCTGGAAGTGGTGAAGCTTTGGAAGCAGAAATAACAGACAGTGTTAGGCCTTTTACTTTTTTATCTTTATCCTGAATAACCAGCAGTTGTGTTCCTTTTTCTGATACAATGGTAGAATAACTGCCATTCTGAACAGGAGCACTCTCTTTGAATGCTGATGAAATATATAGATTTGAAGAGCCAAATTGTGTGGAATTAACCGTGCTCTTGCCAATAGCCTGACCGGGTTCAATTTGCTCCTCGATCACTGGCTCTGTAATAGTATTTCCAGCATCTCGAGAACAAGTGATGAGACAAAATAGCATTATTAAGAACAGTGTGATAAAATACAATTTCCTCGACATTCTATTTCTCCTTAATATTTCGAATGCATCTTATCAGCCAATCCAGTATGGAGTTTTACCGTTCTGTCAATTGATCTGAGGGTACTTAAAATGCACCACCCAAGGGCACCTCAAAATGTATCACCCTTGAGCCACAGAATTTTCAATTGTTGCGGACTTTTTCAGCAGAAGTAATAAATGGCAAACAGGTTAAAGATGGTACCACAAGAAACAATATTCAACCTATTAGAACAAGGCTGACCTAACAAAAAAAAATAAATCGATAAACATCGACTGCAGACCCATTTCTCGATACCGGTCTTTAAGGCTTGCAGTAAAAAATCCTCTAGGTCTATGAGTTACTTCTCTTGAATGTTCCAATTCATCCCAATCAGCTGTTCAAAATGTACCACCCCAATGCCCGCCGAAGAGAGTAGTGCATTTTCAAGTGCCCCCCGACAATCTATTTTGAGAAAAATGTTTTCTTCCACTATATCGTCATATATATATAGGGACACTGCTATCCCACTCAGAATTAATTCGTACAAAAATTTTTATAAATTTTGGTAGTAGTGTTCGATTAGGTTTTTGCTGCATACATAAGAAAAGGAAAAAAGATTTGACATAAAAAGCACTTGGCTGAAATAAAAACTTGAAAACATTATTACATAATTTATTAAAAAACAAAAAGCTGCAAAATGTTGGTGGCCTTTAAACATTTTAATGCTCAAAAAAAACATCGTATTCTCGAAATTATTACTGTCGAACTCAGATCCGAGATGCCGGTTCTAACTTCATTTGGAGAATTCGATTTTCAACATTTGTGATTTTATTCTGAGGAAAGCCAATAAAGAAGAATAGAGCAGGTAGGCTGATGGGTCTTATTCTCGTTATTATCGGCGCAAATGAGCAAAGTCGCCGGAGATATGAACATTTTCGACACCGCTTCTTTGCATAGTACTAATTTGTCGATCTATTTCATATACCTGTGCAAAAGTCGATTCGTTCCTTAAAATCTTAATTTCAGCTTCTGCAGCCGCTGTTCATAACAGGCCTGGCCCAGAGAATCCGCCAGCACCCGACGATGGGTTTGGTAAAAAGCGGCCGCCTGTTCGGCCAGCGTTTCGGTCCGGTCAGAGCCGACCAACGCATAAAACAGGGCGGCGGTCTGCACCACCCGGCTGTTCAAAGACCGTCTCTCCGGTTCCGACAGCGCCGCAACGTGCTCGGCACTGAGGGTTTCGATGAAGAGCCGTTCATGCTGGAGCTTTTGCAGTGCCAGGCTCCGTTCCTCTTCGCTGAACGGCTGGGTGATTTTGCTTCTGTCTTTTTTCGCCAGAGAGGCGTAAGCGGGTATGGCGTCGACGGTGCGGTTCATCAGCGGTGCGCCGTTGCTCTGCATCACCGCCATGCCTTCCGCTGCAGCGTTGCCGATCGCCGGCGCCGGCAGAGTCTCGTTCTCCCGCCCTTTCTCCATCGCCGCCATCGAGAGTACGCTCTCGGCCTTTCCAGCAGGCGGCCGGCCGGCGGTTGCGGCGAGTTGCGCATCATGTGCCGGCGCCGGCAGAATCTCGTCCCTCGGCCCTTTTTCCATCGCGGCAACCGGCGGCGCGCTCTCGGCCTTTTCTGCCTTTGACTGGCCGGCGGTTGCGGCGAGTGGTGCATCCCGGACCGGCGCCGCTTGGCTGCGGGTATCTTTTTCCTTTTTTTCCGCCATCACCGCCGGCTTTGCTTTGCTCTGTTCGCGCTGTTGCCCGGTCTCCTGGAGCGGCGCGGCCGCAGATCCGTGTGGCGGCGTTGCGGTTCGATCCTCATCAAAGGAGAGCGAGAGAATTTCCTGTTTCCGGAAAGCCAGGTCCGTGGTCAACGCCACCAGTGCGATCATGGCCGCCAGGCTGATGGATCCCACCCACACCGCACGCCGGCGGCGGAACCAGCCGGTTAAGCCCGTTCCAGCAGCGGCCGAACGGGCGGGGACAATGGAGACGATGCGGTCGGTCAAGTCGCGCCAATAGGCTTCGGGCAGACGATAGCCGCTGAGGGCGTGTTTGCCCTGCGTGTGCAGAGCAAGCAGCTGTTGCCCTTTGTTGCGGCACGCGCTGCAAGTCTGCAGATGCTGTTCGACTTGCCGCTGCTCCGGCCCGTCCAGTTCCCCATCAAACCAGGCGGACAGCTTGTTGTCTATTTCTTCACAGGTCATCATGGCACCCGATTAAATATATTCACGCAACGATTCTTTCAGCCGGCTGCGGGCGCGGCTTAACCGCGACATCACAGTTCCCGGGGACAGGTTCAGCGCAGCGGCGATCTCCTCATAGCTCATCTCCTGCTGGGTGCGCAGAACAAAAACCGTGCGCTGTTCTTCCGGCAATCCGGCGATCTCTTTTTGCATCTGCAGGATCAGTTCGTTCTGCTCGATGGTTTGGTCCAGCGATGCCTCCTCGCGCAACTCCTCATCCAGCGCCACCCGGTTTTGTGCAGCCTGGACCTGCAGGGCGGTCAGCGCGGTATTGACGGCGATGCGGCGCAGCCAGGGAAAGAACGGATAGCTTTCGTCAAAGGAGGAGAGGTTGCGATACACTTTAATAAAGGTATCCTGGGTGATATCGTCGCTCAGAGCGTGCGAGCCCACCATGGCGCGCACTAGCGCATAGATCCTGGCCTGATAGCGCTCCACCAGCGAGCGGAATGCCTGCTGATCTCCAGCTTTGATCCTGCGCACCCACTGCAGGTCCTGCCGCCGTTGAAGCAATTGTTGCAAGCCGGTCATGGTCTCTTCCTGATGTGCATCATCCGGGCCTCAATGACAGTACCGGGCAAAAACAAAATTATTCCCTTCCAGCAGATAGTTTAGCATATTTTTAACCCGGATCAAGATTTATTTATGAGGCGAATTTCCTTGAATGTCTTAAATAAATTTTATATAATACAGAGTGTTACCTCTAGAGGAGATACCGAATGATGAAAAAAACCTGTCTTGTCTTTCTGGCATGGCTGATGGCCGGATGCGGAACCGGGGAAAAGCTGACCCGCACCACCATTCAGACCCCTAACGCGCCGGCGGCGATCGGTCCTTATTCTCAGGCCGTGCTGGTGGGCCGCACGCTGTACCTGGCCGGCCAGCTGGGCATCGATCCGTCCACGGGCAAAATGGTGGAGGGCGGCGTGGAAGCGCAGACCACCCGCGCCATGCTCAACCTGCAGGCCGTGTTGAATGAGGCTAAATTCACTTTCGACGACGTGGTGGTCACCCAGGCGTTTCTGGCGGATATGAACGACTTTGCCGCGTTCAATGCGATTTATGCGAAATTCTTTACATCCCAGCTGCCGGCGCGCGCGGTGGTGCAGCCGGGCCGTCTGCCCCGGGACGGCGCGGTGGAGATCATGATGACCGCGGTCAAAACAAACTGAACTTGGATGCACCATGAAACGATTTTACCTTCTGCTTTTCCTTTTCGCGGCCTCCGGCGGCTGGGCCGCGGAGACCGTGTTCATGTGCGTGCCCAATTCCCGCCGGCATCGTCTGGGCCAATCGCAGAATCCGGTGATCGGATTGTTCGTCAGCAGCGATCAGGCGAAGACCTGGCAGCACCGGGGGTGGCAGGAATCCGTGCGCCTCTTTTACGCTGAGATGGGCGCGGACAGCGTCCTCTGGGGCGCAGCGGGCAACGGCGTGATGCGCTCCGCCGACGGCGGACAGACCTGGAAGATCACCACCGGCTGGCGCGTGACCGAAGTGCTCAAGGTCAAAGTGCGGCCTGATCGGCCGTCGACCGTGTACGCGGCCTGCGCCTACGGCGTGTTTAGAACCACAGACCACGGACAAAACTGGCGCAAGGTGCTGGATCGATTCAGCGCAGACCTGCTGATCGATGCGACGCAGCCGCAAACCGTGCTCGCCGCTCAGGAAGAGGGGATCTCGATCAGTCGAGACGGCGGCGACACTTGGCAGCCCTGCGGCCTGTCCGGCAAAGGCATTCGTGTCCTGGCGCAATCGCCCGGCGCGGATCACTGCTGGTGGGCCGGCACAGAGGACGACGGCGTGTTCGTTTCCACCGATCAGGGTCAGACCTGGCTGCCGCGCAATCACGGGCTGAACCATTCCACGGTCTATACCATCGCCTTTCATCCGACGGATGCAAAGAAAATGTATTCGGGCACTCACGAGGGCGGCGTCTATGGCTCGACGGACAGCGGCGCGACCTGGCAACGCCTGTCCTCCGGATTGGGCAACGCCGTGGTGCACAGCCTGGTGGTTCTGCCCTCGAACCCGCAGGTGGTGCTCGCCGGCGCCATCAACGAAGGGTTGTTTGTCAGCCGGGATGCCGGCGCAACCTGGACCTTTGCCGGACAGGCGGAATCCCACATTTGGGGATTGTCCGTCCGCTAAACTGAACCCAGCTTGATCTTGGATACATTATGAAAAAAGCCATGCTTCTTGTTTTTGTTTTTGTCCTTGTCCTTTTCCTTGGCTGTCCGTTGCAGGCCGGCGATGACTTTGCCCATCGCCGCCGGATCATCCTGCAGGAGGCGAGCCGGGAATCCAGGCCGGATTTTTTTACTCTCACCGCCTCCCTGCTCCAGGGCCACGACCAGTTCGCTCAACTGGACTCGCTGCTCTTTGATCAGCGCGTCTCCGGCTCTTTCCTGAGCTATTTGGCCATCACCAGCTTTCTGCATCTGGAAAAGATACTGCCGGATTCCATCAAAACCAGGATCCGCGACATCTACCGGCTGCGACCGATCTATCGGGGTGATACAGAAAACCACTGGGCCATGTATTACACCGGTATCTATCTGGCCAGCCAGACCTGGCCGAACGAACCAGGCGAGCGCTGGTTCAACGGCAAAAGTTCCTCGGAGAATTTTGCCGAAGCGGATGAGTACCTCCGCCACTGGTTCAATCTGTCGGCCACGATCGGACAGGGCGAATTCGATTCGCCGACCTATTTCATCGCCTTTGTCTCCCCCCTGCTGCCGCTGTACGATTTCAGCCGCGATCCGGCGATGAAAAAGAACGCCGAAAACATGCTGAACCTGCTGTTCGCCGATTTTGCCATCGATCATCTGGCCGGTATGTACGGCGGCGGACACAGCCGGGATTACCCGGAGGACATCATCAATCCCCTGATACCGGCTGCCACCATGTTCGCCTGGCTCTATTTCGGTGAACCGGACTTTCCGCCCTGGGAGGCAAGCCGGGGCAAATTACGCCATCGCGGCTGGGAGACAGTGCTCGGCGCGTTGAGCCGCTATCGCCTGCCGGAGGTCATCCGCCACATCGCCACCGACCGCTCGCGGCCCTATGTCAGCACAGAGACCCGGCGGACGCGCAACGTCATCCGCTTCGGCCGCGAGCTGAATCCGCCGGTCTACAAATATACCTACATGACCTCCTCCTATGTGCTCGGCTCGCTGCACGGCGGCATCCTGCAGCCCATTCAACAGCACACCTGGGATGTGTCGTATGCCTCGGATCAGCCCTACAACACGCTGTTCACCCTGCACCCCTGCTATTCGGGCAAAGAGCTGGCGATGTTTTTTCCAGAAGAACAAAAGGTGCTGGCGGACGAGGTCAACCGCTATCATCTGATCTACAAGGATCCCAACAAATGGAATTCCAGTTCGCCGTATGAACAGACCTTTCAGCACAAGAACAATCTGATCGTTCTCTACGACATCGACTCCAGCGCGCAGCATCCCCACATCGACGGTTTTTTCTCCAAGATGCTGCGCCGGCGGGTGACCGATCCGTCCGGCTGGATCTTTTGCGATGCCGGACAGACTTTCATCGCGTTCTATCCTTTGCAGCCCTACGAATGGATCGAAGAAGAACACAACTGGCGCTGGCGAAGCCGTGAACTGAAAAACGGCGTAGTGGTGCATGTGGGATCAAAAAAAGAGGACAAAAGCTTTCAGTCCTTTATGAAAAAGTGCCGCCGGCCGCCGGAATGGAACGCGGATGGCGCCGTCCAGTATCGCACTCCGGCCGGAGACGTCATGCAGTTCACTTTTAATGGTCCGCGCAAACTCAACGGCCGCACCCTGGCTTTTTCCGAACATAAATTCTTTAACAGCCCTTACATCACCAGCGAGATGGGCAGCCGGGTCATCACTCTGCACTATAAAAAGAAAAAGCTGGTGTTGGATTTCCGCGGATTGGATGAAGCGCAAAAAAAAGAGTGATGCGGCCGGGAACACGGTGAGGCGCGCTGCGGCTTAAAGATTTTCCGGCCGCTTTTCAGCGAAGCCGGGGGGATCTGCCTGAAGCAAGGGAAAAACGCAGAGGCCTCAGACCTGCTGCAGAGAAAAAGCCTTGACGCGCGCATGGACAAAAGAGCCCTGTGCCATTCATGGCGGTCAGCGCCTCAGCGGGACAGGATGTTTTTTCAAAACCCGTCGAATTCGGTTCCGCTGAGACATTGCCAGGTGAAATTCACAGACGCTCGCCGTTTTTCCTCTCTTCGCCGCCCTTTCAGCCTTTTATTATTGTGGCAAATAATTATTTTATGCCATAGGGCAGCTCTGCTGACAGGCTCTAAAAAAAGGACTTTTGACCAGGCCGTCCTCTGCAGGAGAAGACCATGTCCCAGTTCGAACTTGTTGGTTTAATCGTTTCCTACGTCTATGCCTTTTCACTTTTACTCATCGTCGAGGCGATGGGCAAACGATGGCGCTGGCCGTTGAACGTCAGCCGCAAAATCATCCATATCGGCGCCGGTATGTGGGTTTGGGGAATTCTATACTTTTTCGATCACCGGCTCTGGGGCCTTTTGCCGTTTGCGACCTTTATTCTGCTCAACTATCTTTTCTACCGGCGCCGGACCTTTTCGCAAATGGATGCGGAAAAAACATCGCCCGGCACTGTGTATTTCGCCATCTCCATTACCCTGCTGTTTTTTTGTTTCTGGTGGCCGGCAGGGCCCATCGACCGAATCCCTGTTGCCATGGCCGGCATCATGGCCATGACCTGGGGAGACGCCTTCGCCAGTCTGATCGGTCAACCCTGGGGTAAAAAGACCTACACCACCTTCGGCCATGCGCGCTCCTGGCTGGGCAGCGCAGTCATGGCGCTGGTCAGTTTTGCAGCCATCTGGTTGACTTGCACCTGGTTGCCCGGTTCTTCTCTCTCGCCATTCAGCTCAGCCATCGCCTTGCCGGAGCGGCTTTTGTTATCGATCGCAGGAATGATGATCGCCACTGTGTCCGAAGCTCTGTCGCCGGCAGGCACGGACAATCTCACGGTACCGATCATCACCAGCTTTTTGCTGTACCTGCTGCGAATGCTTTGAAACAAGGCGCAAAGGCGACTGTACGGTACAAATGACTTGATCTCGACTCGTTAAAGGCCTATATTTAAAGAATCGTATTGATCCCGCACCGGAACGTTGCATCCGCCTGCGGAAGCCCGGCAGAAAAGATCCCAGAATCGAAAAGAGCAAGTGAATGACCCGCACAGACGACCCCCTGTTGCCCTATGGATTCAACGAAACCATACAGACCGCCTTGGATTCCTGCGCCGAGCCTGGGCTGGAGCCGGCGCGCGTGATCAGCGCAGGCCGGGAACGGTATCAGGTGCAGACGCGGCAGGGGGCGGCGGTCATGGAGGTGCCGGGTAAATTTTATTTTTCCGCCGCAGATGGACGCGATCTGCCCACAGTGGGCGATTGGACCGTTGTACGCAGAATCGATGACCAGACCACCCTGTTGCAGTCGATTCTGCCGCGCTTTAGCCTCATCCATCGCAAAACAGCCGGCAAACGAACGGATTATCAGCTGCTCGCCGCCAATGTCAACAAGGCGTTCATTCTTTCGGGTCTGGATCAGGACATCAATCACAGCCGGGTGTTGCGCTATATGGCCCTGGTGGCTGAAGGCGGCTGTGCGCCGGTTCTGTTGTTCAGCAAAAAGGATCAGCTATCGACTGAGGGCGTCGCGCAGCAGCTGGAGCAGTGCCAACGCCTTGCCGGGGAGGTGCGCTTTCTGCTTTACAGCGCAGAGGACAGCGAAGACCTTGCCAAGATTTTATCCTGGATCACGCCTGGAGAGACCATCTGCTTTCTCGGCCCGTCGGGCGTGGGTAAATCGACGCTGATCAACCGGCTGGTCGGGCAGCAGATGTTCGCCACCGGAGAGGTCCGCGACAAAGACGCCAAAGGCCGTCACACCACCACCTTCCGGCAGCTGGTCCTATTGCCCAATGGCGGGTTGGTCATCGACAACCCGGGTCTGCGGGAACTGGGCTTTATCGATCTGGCCGCAGGTTTGGAGGAGACCTTTGCGGATCTCTATGAACTGGCGCAGCGGTGCCGCTTCAAAGATTGCACCCATCAGCAGGAACCGGGTTGCGCCTTGCGACAAGCGGTGGAAACGAAACAGATCACTGCAGAGCGGTTCAAAAGCTTTGTCAAATTGTCTTTGGAACAGCGGCAGGCGCAGATCGATCCTTTGGTCCTCGCGTTGAAACGCAAGCAAAAAGAAAAGATACTCGGCAGGGCGATCAAACGGTACAATGAAAACAGGGAAAAATAGGCGATAAAAGCCCGGCTGTACGAACGGCGCCGGCCTCCCTTGCTCACACACTGGAACAGGAGCTCCATCATGTTCTTCCTCGGTTTACATCTCCTCGATTGGATCGTCATCATTTTCTATTTCGCCCTCATGGTCTTGATCGGCAAATGGGCGCAGCGCAAGGTGAAAAACGCCAAAGATTTTTATCAGGGGGGCCGCAGCTTTGGCAAAGTGCTCACCACGTTCATGAATTTCGGCAACATCACCAGCGCGGACCAGGCCACCGGCGTGACCCGCGAGATCTATCGGCAGGGATTATCCGGCCTGTGGTTTCAAAACCTGGTGTTGCTGATCACGCCGTTTTACTGGTTCACCGCGGTGCTGCAAAAGCGGACGCGCTATCTGGGCCCGGGCGATATCTACCTCCACCGTTTCGAGAGCCGGTTTCTCGCCGGCTTGTACGCCATCTATATCCTGTTGATTGCGATCTATGGCGGCGCCATGGGGTATCTGCTCACCGGCAAGACCATGCAGGCGCTGATGGTCAAACCGGCCGCAGAATATACCGAGGTGGAACAGCGGTCGGTGGCGGATTTCACCCGCCTGCAAAGCCTGACGCAAAAACAAACCAACACCCCGTTGGCCGCGGAGGAGAAAAGCGAGCTGTCGCTTTTGACCGAAAGACAAAAACGCGGCGAACTGCATGCCTATCACTCTTATCTGAATCTGACCCTGTTTCTGCTCATCTATGCCTTTTGCGTGGGCAGTTATACGGTGCTTGGCGGCATGTTTGCCGCGGCCATCAACGACGTCATCCAGGGGCTGCTGATCGTCGTGCTCAGTTTTATTCTGATCCCCGTGGGTCTCATGCGTCTGGGCGGATTCAGCGGGTTGCACGCCAAAGTGCCGGATTACATGTTCGAGCTGTTCGGCTCAGCCGCCACCAGTGAATACACCTGGTATTTCGTCATTACCATGGCAGCCATCAACCTGATCGGCCTGCCGCCGCGCAGCTTTGTCATCGGCGGTGCAGCCAAGGACGACCTGTCGGCGCGCGTGGGCCTGCTGGCCGGCTCATTCAGCAAACGGTTGATGATGATCGGCTGGGCCCTGACCGGATTGATCGCGGTCGGCCTGTATCAGGGACTGGTGGACGACCCGACCATGATCTGGGGCCATCTCACCCGTGACCTGCTGGGCAAGGGGATGATCGGGCTGATGATCGCCTCGATCATGGCAGCCAACATGTCCACCATCTCCGCTCAAAGCCTGGAGTGGGGCGCGGCGTTCAGCAGCAACATCCTGTTGCCGTTGCGACCCTCCACCTCGCAGAAATCTCAAGTGTTTGCCGGCCGCATTGTGATCATGGTCATTCTCTTTGCCTCGATCTTTTTCGCTCTGCGCGTCAACGATATATTCGTCATGTTTAAATATGTCCTCTCCGTCGGCACCATCATCGGGCCGGCGCTGTGGCTGGTCTATTTCTGGCGCCGGCTGACCACCCGCGCGGTGGTGATCCAGATGATCGTCTCCATTTTCATCACCGTGGTGATCCCCAACGTGGCGCCCACTTTTGACAGCGTGCGTAAAAATCAGGCGTTGACCATTCAGACGCACGAACGGGTGGCGCTGCTGCAAACCCGTGCGCTGGAGAGCGACGTCGCCGCCGGCCGCGCCGGCCGAGTCGGCGAAATGATCGAAAAGCGGCATGTGCAGGCGCCGACAGCGATCTTTTTCGATGAAGTGGTACGGGAAAATCCCGATGATCCGAACTCGCCGTTGATGGGCAAGGGCGCCTTTCGCAATCAGCTCTACTACCTCTCGCTTATGGGACTGCCGGTGGCTGATCTATCCAAAGCGCAGCTGGCCACTTTTTCATTCATCTTTGACATCATATTGCCGTTTCTGCTCCTGTTCGGCATCAGTCTGCTCACGCGAAAAAATTCGGAAAAGGTGCTGAACGAATTCTACGCCGCGGTGCACACGCCCACGGTGGCGGATCAGCAGGAGGACCAACGTCTGCTCAACGAAGCCATCGCACATCCGG
>CAZKQR010000096.1:0-8384 GCA_964554965.1 uncultured Cytophagia bacterium
GTTCCGATAAGCTGTGACACTCTCTGCTTCACACTCTTTCAACTCGGCGATAGAAACGATAAACCAGACCCTGTAACCCTGCATCGACACTCAGCGCAGGGCGATTGACTCTATGGTAAGGAGTGAAGTGCATGAAAGCACGTTACACCCTGATAGGGCTCCTGCTTTATGCCGCAATGGCATCAGCCGGCACCAGCGGAAAAATTCGTGGCGTCGTTAAAGACGCCAGGACCGGAGAGCAGTTGCCGGGAGTAAATGTGGTGATCACCCACACCTGGCAGGAGAACCGCGCTGCAGCTGTGCGGAGCGAATTCGGCGCCGCCACCTCGATCAGCGGCGAGTACATCATCCTCAACATCCCCCCCGGCGTTTATTCGCTCACTGCGTCGATGCTCGGCTACACGCCCTTTACTCAGCAGCGGGTCCAAGTGAGTGTGGACCGCACCACCACCGTCGACTTTGCTCTGACCCAGACGGTGCTGGAAGGCGGCGAAGTGGTGGTGACCGCGACCAAAGACCTCCTGCAGTTGGACGTGGCTGCCACAGAGAACTATGTTTCCGCGGAGCAGTACCAGAACACGCCCTTTGCCAACCGGGTGGAAGACATCCTCGGCCTGCAGTCAGGCGTCAGCGGCAATATCATCGAAGGGGAGATTCAGATTCGCGCCGGCGAAACGCGGGAGGTTGGTTTTCTGCTGGACGGCATGAGCATGACCGACCGCAAATTCAACCGACCGGTCATTGCCGTGCAGCCCGGCACGGTGCAGGAGATCAAGATCATGCGCAACGGATTCAACGCCGAGTACGGCCAATCCCGCTCCGGCATGATCAACGTAGTTTCGAAAAATCCATCGGACCAGACCCATTTTTCCATCGACTATCAATTTGACCCTGCCAACCGGCCGCACTCGGGCCGCAGCATCTATGACACCGATTATCGCTGGGAATGGCGGCTGCTCGCCGGCCCGATGGCCTATGAGGGCGGAGAGATCACGCTGGCCGAGGGCCGAGAGGGCATTAAAAAAACCTGGATCGGATGGAACAAATTTGCCGAGAATCTGCTCAACGACAAAGATCCGAACAATGACCTGACCGCCGACGAGGCCTTTGAATTATGGAAGTGGCTTCACCGGCCCATCGAGTACGGCCATCGCAACGGCCATAATGTGGACGCCACGCTGAGCAGCCGAGTGCCGCTGATCCCCTGGCGCGCCAATTTCATGCTGGGCGGCAAATACGAATACCATCCCTTCTCTTATCCCCAATCACGGACCCATTACGATGAACGGCTGGGATCGCTCAAGATCGTCAACGAGCTCGGCAGCAACATGAAATTGACCCTAAACAATATCTACAGTGAAGTGCGCTCCGTAACCCAGGGCAACTCCACCAGCAGCTGGAGCGAAGAGGACCGCCTGTCGTACAGCGGAGGCGGTTTTGAGACCTATTATCCATTCTATAAGCCGACCATCGATCGCTATACCACCTTGGCCGGCGCCAAGCTGACCCATGCCTTGAATTCCAAAATGTATTATGAGCTGAACCTGAGCCACTTTTATGTCAAATGGCACATGGGCCGGGGCGATACGGCCAAAGCCTCAGACGGCCGCTCTTTTCACGGCCGGCTCTATTACGACCCGCAATCAGGTTGGATCCCCAAGGACAAAGGCATAGTGGACGTGGCCTCAGGCTATCGTCTGTACGGCGGCGGATACACCTGGGATGATTCCTACAACCGCCGCACGTCGCTGAACGGAGCGATGACCTATCAATTTCATCCGGCCCATGAATTCAAGACCGGCTTTGAGTTCAACTATGACATTCTGCGCGAAAATCGTGTGCATTGGCACAACGAGGATCCCACCCAAGAGTTCCTGCGCCGTTTCAAAGCCAAGCCGATTGAACTGGGACTCTATGCCCAGGACAAGATCGAATTCCAAGGCATGGTCGCCAACCTCGGCCTTCGCTTCGACTATTTCAACACCAACACGGATGTCGCCGATATCCACCAGGCGCTGACCTATGGCACCAACCGGGACATCTGGGAGGCCTTTACCGCCGGCACCTATCCCACCATCCGGGCCAAACCCAAGTATTATTTCAGCCCGCGCGTCGGCATCTCCCACCCCCTGTCGGTGCGCAGCAAGATCTATTTCAACTTTGGCCATTTTGTCCAGACGCCTCCGACCATGGGGCTGTTCCGCACCGAGGTGGACGGCGCCATGCCGCGCATGCAATGGATCAGCGACTCGAATCTTCCGCTGGAAAAGACCATCGCCTATGAGCTTGGCTACGATATGGGCATCAGCGATTTCTTTCAGCTGCATGTCGGCGCCTTTTACAAAGACTATTTCGACGTCGCCAGCGGCATGGTCTACGCCCATTCGGATCAGAGCCTGGTGATCGAATGGCCGGCGCACAACAACTATGCAGAGATCCGCGGAGTGGAGATTGAACTGCGCAAGACCGCCGGCCGTTTCATCACCGGCTGGCTGAACTACAATTACATTAAAAAGAGCGAAGCCAACCTAGAGATCCCCAACCTGAGCCAGATCCCCATCGTCACCGACGATCCCAACATCGGCCGCAACGGAGTGCTTTGGGGCGTGCCGCGCTCGAACATCATCAACATCCAGCCTGACGCCCGCGGCGTCATCACTTTCTCCTCACCGCGGGACTGGGGTCCCAGACTCGCCGGCTATCCGGTTCTGCAGAACACCAATTTGAGCTTTCAGGTCTTCTATCAATCCGGCGCCCGGTCGCAGCATCCGCGCTCCAGCTTCCGCGATCTGCATCCGGACCTCTATTTCCACGAACTGGACCGCTACTGGGCCAATCTGCGCCTGTCGCGCATGTTCACGCCGGGAAGAATGAGCATCGAAACCTACATGGACATCAGCAATCTTTTACATACTAAATTCCGCAACCCGCCCGGCGGCACAGCCGGCGAGGACTATTACGACGATTTGTACGCCTCCGGCAGGATCAACAAGGTGGGCACGGACCAAGTGTCCGATGCCATGATTCTGCGCACCGAGAGCGACAACGTCTACTGGGCGACTTTGCAAGAGATCGTTCTCGGCGTCCGGATCCATCTGTAGAACCAAGCCCGATACGTACAACCGAATCAACGGTCGTGGAGGCCATTCATGCTTAAAAAAATTCTAGTATTTCCGTTGATCGTCCTGATGATGCTGACCCTGGCGACGAGCAGCCGGGCACAATGGAAAAGCCACGAGATCGGCGATCTGTGGCTGAGCCTGTTTCCGGTCGGCAGCCGCCCCAACTATGCGCCGATCGCCGACCTGATGACCTATCCGGGCGGCGATTTCTGGGGACAAACGCGCAAAAACTGCGACAACACCGGCGTGTGGATCGGCGTAAAGGATTGGACCGATAAATTCAAACAGTTCAAAACTTTTTATGTGTCCGAAGGCGGCTTTCTCAACTACGACGCCCAGGATATTCTAAAGAACATCAGCAACCGGAAATGGGTGCGGCAGCGCCTGCCGTTGGTGGATGTCAACGAGAGCCGCGAGCAGCGCATTCTCGACAATCGCACGAGCAGCACGTACAAAGCAGACCTGCTCAGCGACGAGATGATCACCACGGTCTGGACCACGGATGTCGGCGTGGAGGTCACCCGCAACAGCTGGGCGTTTGCCAACCCGCAGCATGGCTCCTACATCATCCAGGAGTTCATTTTCAAGAACACCGGCAATGTGGATGCCAAAACCACCACCATCGAGTTGCCCAACCAGAACCTGCAGGGCGTCTATTTTGGCTTCTGGCGCGATTTTATCCCCTGCGGCGACTATGGCCACGAACAGATGGGCGGCGAACACGACGATTGGTGCCATTATTACGGCAACCAGCCGGGCGATACTTTGCGCGGATTCTGGTACGTCTATGACGGCGATAATTTCCGCAAAACATTTGACGACACCGGCGATCCGTCGGAGATCAACGGCGAATGGCTCTCGCCCCAATATGTCTCCTACGGCGTGCTGCATGCGGACACGGATGTGAGCAATGAACTGGACAACCTCTCCCAGCCGACAACGGTCAATTTTTGGCCGCGTCAACAGGTGCACTCCCACACCAAGGGCGACCAGGATCAGACTCTGTACTATGATCTGAGCAGCAATGTACAAAGCCAGGGCTCGGACGTCCTGGGTATCACCTCTCCCTGGGATGCGCAGGTGCAGCGCCCGGAAACTCTGATCGCCTTCGGCCCATATGATATCCCCTTTGGCCAAAACGTGCGCATCGTGCTCTTTGATGCGGTCGGCGCCATCAGCCGCAAACAGGCCGTTGACCTCGGCCGGCAGTGGAAAAACGGCTCCCTGCAATTTCAGGGTAAAACCGGCGACGAGGCAAAAAATGCGCTGCTGGCAACCGGCAAAGATTCACTGCATCAAATCGTCTACCGCGCCGAGTGGACTTGGCGCCATGGCATCGCCGCTGTGCCGGATGGCCCGGAATCCCCCAGCCTGCGTCTGAACGCCGGCCCGGGCAAGGTGGAGCTGGAATGGTATTACGGCAACTATGGCGCCCATTCCACCACTCCCACGGCGCCGGATGTCGATACCGGCGTTCAGGATTTCTCCGGCTACCGGCTGTACCGTGCGGAAGAGGCTTACACCAACAACTATACCAAAATTTGGGAATGCGGCGGCAACACCGGCGTGCCGGTGAGCAACACCTATACCGACCGGAACGTTAAACGCGGCATCGGCTATTACTACTTTGTCACCGCCTTTGATGATGGCAGCCAGAACTCCAGCTCGATATCCCGGGGCCAGCCGGTCGAATCCGGCCTGTTCAGCAACCGGAATTATCAGTTTGCCGCGGTTCCATTCGAAGGCGCCCGCAGCAGTATGGACTCCATCTATGTCGTGCCCAATCCCTACCACGTTCAGGGCCTGGAATACGGCGGCACCGTGGCTGAGGACTGGAATATCGAATCAGACATCGGCGCCCGCATCGAAGACCGCCTCTCTTTTGTCGGTCTGCCGGCCAAAGCCCTGATCCATATCTTTACCAGCTCCGGAGATCTGGTGGCCAAGTTGGAACACCCAAACCCCTACAACCTGCGCTCCGTGGCGGAATCGTCCGATGAGATGTGGTTCCAAATCACCGATTCCTGGCAGACCCTGAAAAGCGGCGTTTATTTTTACACCGTGGAGGGGTGGAATCTGCAGGGCGAACCATTGGGATTTGCCAAGGGCAAGTTTGTTGTGATACGTTGATGGCTTGTCCGAGCGAGCGGGGCTATCGCCAAACAAGGGCAACCCCATGCAAAAGAAAACCTCGACGCAATTAGCGACAACCGTAAAGAGGCTGAACGATGAAGAAAAACGGTTTATTACTCCTCATGATCCTGCTGCTGGCCGGATCGCTGCCGGCGATGAAGAACAAAGTGGCGCAGAGCGGCATGACCTATCTGGCCATCAGCATGAGCAGCCGCGAAACCGCCATGGGCGATGCCGGCACGGCCATCACCCGCGGCATCAACGGGCTCTGGCACAATCCGGCGGTCCTGGCGGATATTGAACGATTCTCCCTGGCGGTGAATCAAGTGGATTGGTTGATCGACACCAAAGTCTATGGCACAGCCCTGGCCGCCTCCTTTGGCAATTGGGGGACCTTTGCCCTGGACATTACCTATATGGACTATGGAGAGATCATCGGCACCCGCGTGGTGGACAAGTCCGTGGACTATCGCGGTTTTGTCCTGACCGGAGACATCGGCGTGGAGGATTATGCGGTCGGTTTAGCCTATGCCCGCCGCATCAACGACAAGTTCAGCCTCGGCGTCAAGGTCAAACGGCTGCATGAACGTTTGGGCCGGGCATCCTATGTCGTCAGCGAATATGAGGACCCGGAGACCGGTGAAAAGATCCGTACGCGCAAGGAAAAGGACTGGAAGCTTAACGATTGGGGGCTGGACATCGGCACCTATTACAACGTGGGCTGGAAAAGCCTGACCTTCGCCATGGCCATGCAGAATTTTTCCCGCGACATGAAGTATTGGAATGAAGAATTTCAAACGCCGATGGTGCTGCGCATGGGGCTGGCGATGGACGTGACTGATCTCTTCATGGAGAGCGATAAATCAATAGGACTGCTCGTCTCGTTGGATGCCCTGCATCCCAACGATCACACCGAACGGGTTCACCTCGGCGCCGAGTTCAGCTACCTGAAAAAATACTGCCTGCGCGCCGGCTATAAATTCAATCATGAGGTTGAATCCCTGACCGCCGGGGTGGGCACTGAATTCAATGTATCCGGCCTGCAGGGTTCTTTCGATTATGCCTATGGCAGCGCCGATTATTTCGAAGATATCCACCGTTTTTCCATCACTTTCTCATTCTAACCCAACAAACAGGAGGAACGATTTATGCGACAACGGCTACTGTATTTCATCATCCTGCTCATCCCGTTGCTGGCCTTTGGCCAGGGACAGCTGCTGTGGTACGACACGTTTGACGACGACGATGTCAAGCTGCAAAAACAGGTGGGCTGGCAGTACTACAGCGAGGCGGACGGATTGTCCGGGGCGGTTGTGGAACAGCGCGAAGGCGGCCTGTTCATGCAAACCGGCAGCTATGGCGGCATGCTCGGAGTTGTGCTGGCTGAAACCAACGGCCTGCCGGAGATCAAGTATACGGATACCGGCAAACTGACCGACTCGACCAAAAGCGCCATTAAAAAAGATTATTACAGCTATCCGAATCAATCTATCGTGTTTCAGATCAATTTCAAAAAGATTACCGGCTCTTTTTTCGTCCTCTCCACCCGTATGACCTTTGACAGCGACAGCCTCGATTCCGATCCCACAGAAGCGCCCGGCTATGCGCTGTTCATCAGCCCCTTGCAGAGCACGATGATGCTGGGCAAATACCAGGGCGATCTGGCCATCCTCAACCCGACCGGGTGGACCGCCCTGGCGCAGGGCGGCTTTAACTTTGCCCTGGATGTCAACTATTGGATCCGGCTGTACCTGAATGAAGGCGACATGAAGGCCAAAGTTTGGGAAGGCGAAATGATGGACGAGCCGGCAGAATGGCTTATGGAGGGCACGGATCCGGATCCGCGGGTTGAGGGTCATTTCACCCTGTTCGGCCTGCTCAATCCCAGCAACGCCTCGGCCAAAGACCAGCTGGTGATCGACAACATCCACGTCTTCAAAGAGGGCGATGAGCTGTGGCGGGACACCTTTAGCGACAGCGACGTGCCGGCGCGGGAAAATGTCGGTTGGAATTATTATGATGAACGCGACGGCCTCAGCGGCGCCATCGTGGAGCAACAGGGCGGCGGCCTGCTCCTGCAAACCGGCAGCTATAGCGGCATGCTGGGCGCGGTTCTGGCTGAAACCAACGGCGTTCCGGCCATTCTGTTTGACTCGGACAACGATCCGACCCAGGCGACCAAAGACGCGATCAAAAAGAACGATTACAGCGATCCGAATCAGGTGATCACCTTTCAGGTGAACTTTAAAAGAATCACCAGCTCTTTCTTCCTCTGCACCACCCGCCTCGAGTTCGACAGCGACAGCCTGGACTCGGATCCCACCGAGTCGCCCGGCTATGCGCTGTTCATCAGTCCGCTGCAGGGTGCGGTCATGCTAGGCAAATATGCCGGCGACCTGGCCATTCTCAATCCCACCGGTTACAGCGTCTTTGCCCAGGGCGCTTTTTCATTCACCCTGGACGTGCCGTATTGGGTCAAGTATTATCTGAAAGACGGAGAGATCAAGGCTAAAATCTGGGAAGGCGAACTGGTGGACGAGCCGGAAGCCTGGCTGCTGGAGGGGCAGGATCCACAGCCGAGGGTCAACGGCACTTTTACGCTCTTCGGTCTGCTCAACCCGAGCAACGCCTCGGCCAAGGATCAGATTCTGCTCGACAATATCATCGTCAGTAGATCCGCGGGAACCACCGAGGTCGAACGCCAGTTGCAGGCCGCCCAACCCGAAACCTTTCAGTTGATGCAGAATTATCCCAATCCGTTCAACGCCTCCACGGCGATTCATTATCAACTGCCGCGCGACAGTCAGGTGGAATTGACGGTGTTCAACGCATTGGGACAGCAGGTGGCGGTGCTGATGCATGGCAAGCAGACAGCCGGTGTGTATCGCGCAATCTGGGACGGCAAGGCTGTGGACGGCTGCGTGCTGCCCAGCGGCGTGTATCTGTATCGGCTCAAGACGGATGATTTTTCGCAGACGCAAAAGATGATTCTGACGAAATAAGCCGGTCCGTAAGAATGGAGCGGCGGGAACCGCAAGGGTAAAACCTGTGCGGGGATGGTGTTGATCTGTTAAAAAAGCCCCTGTTTCTGATCATTGAAACAGGGGCTTTGTTTGTTATTGCGAGCGA
>CAZKQR010000096.1:8484-12550 GCA_964554965.1 uncultured Cytophagia bacterium
AGCAGTTGGTCCAGCGACATCCGCACTCCTTCGCTGGAGCGAAGCAATCCCCTGATGCGACTTGTCATTGCGAGCGAAGCAGTTGGTCCAGCGACATCCGCACTCCTTCGCTGGAGCGAAGCAATCCCCTGACAAAGGGCAATCTCTTTACATCATCAGAGCCTTGCCGCAGGGAATTGCTTCGGGCCGCTCATCGCGGCCCTCGCAAGGACATACTTTGTGCCTGCAGTAGAAATAATACCCATTAAAAATCTACTGACAGATCACTCCAATTCGGATTCATGGAGCAGACCAAGTCGATCTTTTTCTGTCGCGACCCGGCTTTTATCTGCTTCTCGCGATGAATAGCTGCATAGACATCTTGAAATACTTCAAAATAAACCAGCTTGTCCACATTGTACCTTTGAGTAAATCCTCTGTATATTTTATTTTTGTGCTGATACACTCGCTTAACCAGGCTGTTGGTTACTCCGGTGTAAAGCACAGTGTTATACTTGTTGGTTAAAATATAGACATAATAGTATTTTTCCATGCTCGGTCTCCAAGTATATGGATAAAAAAACACTATTATGCAAAATGCACAAGGGACAAAATCGCCACGAAGGATTTTAAATATTGCCCTTTGTCAGGGGATTGCTTCGCTCTAACGCAGTTGTGCGGACTTGCTGGAATGAAGCCTTCGCTCGCAATGACAAAATACAAACCGACTAGCTTAAATGCTCCCTTAAAATCCTCAAAGTATCGCGCGCAATCGCCAGTTCTTCATTAGTCGGGATCACCAGCACCTTGACCCGGCCGGTGCCGATATCAAACGCGTTGGCCTGGTTCTTCGCCTCATCGACGCTGACACCCAGATACTCCAGGTTCTTCACACTGGCCGCACGCACCAGGGGGGAATGCTCGCCGATGCCGGCGGTGAACACCAGAATGTCCAATCCTCCCAGAACCGCCGAATAAGCGCCGATGTATTTTTTCAACCGATGACAAAATGTCTCCAACGCCAGGATCGACTGCTGATCGCCTGCTTCAGCGGCCTCCTCGATCTCGCGGAAATCGTTGGTCTTTTCAGTCAGGCCCAGCATGCCGCTCTTTTTATTGAGCAGCGCATCCACCTGCGTCAACGTCAGTTTCTCCAGATCAGCGATGTGCGGGATCAGCGCCGGATCGATGTCGCCGCAACGCGTGCCCATGATCAACCCCTCCAGCGGCGTAAAACCCATGCTCGTCTCCACCGAATGGCCGCCGTCGACCGCCGTGATGCTGGCGCCGTTGCCCAGATGGCAGGTGATGATCTTCAGGGATTCAACCGGCTTGCCGACGTATTCGGCGGCCTTGCGCGCCACATACGCATGCGAGGTGCCGTGGAACCCATAACGCCGGATCTTGTGTTCACGATAAAATTTCATCGGCAGCGCATAGATGTAAGCCTGGCGCGGCAGAGTGTGATGAAACGCCGTATCGAAAACGCCGACCTGGGGGATGCCGGGCAACAGTTGTTCACAGGCTTCCACGCCGCGCAGGTTGTGCGGATTGTGCAACGGCGCGAACTGGATGCAGCGGCGCACACCCGCCTTCACCTCCTCGTCGATGAGCACCGAATCGACAAATTCCTCTCCGCCGTGCACCAGCCGGTGGCCGATGCCGTCTATCTCGTTCTTGGACTTGAGCACTCCTTCGCTCGGATCCATGAGCGACCGCAACACCACCTCAATGGCGACGTCATGGGATACGATGGCCTGGGTACGAACGATCTTTTCTTTACCCTTGGGCTTGTAGGTAAAGATCGCTTCCTGAGAACCGATTTTTTCCGTCTGGCCTTTCGCCAGCACCTCTTCGGTATCCATTTCAATGAGCTGAAATTTTATCGAGGAGCTTCCGCAGTTAAGAACAAGAACTTTCATGCCACATATCTCCTAAGCGCTGATAGATGAAAGATAATTCAAAAAGAGTGATCAAAAAGTACTGATTTTACCCGTGAAAACCAAAATGAAAATTGCCGTTCGCACTAAAAGGGAGCAAGAAAATGAATCCCTTTCAGCACCACGCCGCGCACGGCGCTTCCCGGCGCCACGACGATACTGAATACTTATTCAATAAACGGGGCGGCGGCCGGATTTGCGGCTAAGGCCTGAGACATTTTCATTGCTTTCTAATAAAAAAACCTTATCTTTTTCAGGACGCTCAATCAAAGGAGGACCATCATGGCAGAGGAACTGTTGACCGCTGCGAAACTGGCCAAAGAATGGGCCGTTTCGGAAAACCTGGTAAAAAAAGCCATCAAAGACCTCGGCATCACCCCGGATGCCAAAAAGGGGCCCTGCAACTATTACGGCCCGAAAACAGCGCAAAAAATTAAAAAAGCGATCAGCAAATGACTGGACCGGATCCGGCAAAAGCCCCGGCACTTGCCGGATCCGCATTCGGGACAGGAGGAGACATGGCGAACCTGTTCGCCGGCATCGACAGCTCGACCCAGAGCACCAAACTGGTGGTCATCGACGACGACCAAAAAGAGATGGTCTACAAGGACTCGGTCCAATACGATCAGGATCTGCCGCACTATGGCACGGTAAACGGCGTGGTGCAAGGATTAGAGCTGGGCGCGTCGGAATCAGACCCCGCCATGTGGATCGAAGCCGTCGATATCCTGTTGGAACGCCTGCAGCGATCAAACGTGGACCAGCGGCGGATCCGTTGCCTGTCTGTATCCGGACAACAGCATGGCCTGGTCACCCTGGACCAGAAGGGAGCCCTCACCCGCAAACGCAGCAAACTGTGGAATGATTTCAGCACCGAAGAGGAATGCCGCCTGCTCACCGAGGCGGTGGGCGGTGCGGAGAACATGATTCAAGAGGTCGGCAACAGCCAGCGCACCGGCTATACCGCGGCCAAGATCTTTCACATGGTACGGCATGAACCCGAAGCCTTTCGCAACACCTCGACCTGTTTCCTTGTGCACAACTATATCAACTGGTACTTGACCGGCGGCGTGCGCGTCATGGAACCGGGTGATGCCTCGGGCATGGCGCTCTGGCACCCGCAAACCCGCCGTTGGTCCACCCGGGTGCTCGCGGCCATCTCTGCTGATTTGCCGGCCAAACTGCCCGAGATCCGGCCTTCGGATGCCACCATCGGCGCCCTCAGCGCCGACCTGGCGCAGCGCTTTCAGCTGAATCCCAGCTGCCGCATCGATGCCGGCAGCGGCGACAACATGTACGGCGCCGTCGGCACCGGCAACGTGGAGCCGGGCATCGTCACCGTCAGTCTGGGCACCAGCGGCACGGCCTACACCTGTATGGAGCAGGCGTATATCGATGCCAACGGCGAGATCGCTGCGTTCTGCGACAGCACAGGACGGTTTCTGCCGCTGCTCTGCGTTTCCAATCTGGCCAATGGCTATAACGCGATCGTGCAGCAATACGGCTTGAGCCACACGGCATTCAATGAACTCATTCAACAGACGCCGCCGGGAAACAACGGCCGCCTGCTCATCCCCTGGTATGTCGGCGAGCGCACGCCGGATGTGCCCATCGCCGGGCCGGTCTATTTCGGTTTCGGCGTACAAGAGTTCAGCAAAGAGAATCTCTGCCGCGCTGTGCTCGAAGGCCACATCCTCAACCTTTACGACGGATTTCGCAAAATGCCCATTCGGCCGACAGAGATCCGCCTGACCGGAGGCCTGGCGCAGTCGCCCGCCTGGTGCCAGACCATTGCGGATATTTTTGCCGCAGAGGCGGTGCCGGTGGAAGGCGAAGGCGCCGCCCTTGGCGCAGCGGTACACGCGGCCTGGGTGTATTACAAAGAAGCCGGGCAGCCGGTCAGTTTGAAAGAGCTGGTTCGTCCCTATGTGGTGATGCGCGAAGAACGGCGCTGCAAACCAATCCCGGCCAACAGCGAAATCCATCGTCTGCAAAAGCAGGCGTTCCAGGCGTTGAGCGAACGCGTGCGCGGAAAATCCTCAACAGCGGATCCATTCGCCTTGCGCGAAAAAATGATAAAACAATAATCGCCGCGCCGGACACAATGGCTCGGCCCCCCTTCACCATACACTACGCCGACTCGTGAC
>CAZKQR010000097.1:0-12525 GCA_964554965.1 uncultured Cytophagia bacterium
AACTGGTGTTTTTCTCCAAAGCGATCAACAAAAAAAGCAACCTCCGCCGATGGGAAATCCTCTGCGGCCGATGATCTTGATGCGTCCACGGCGCCGCCCGTTTTTCTCTGCCACGGTTTTCTTCCTTCTGTGTTTTCTCTTGCCTTTTATCGATTTCTTTGCCAACTTTTATAAAGCCTGTTTTAAACAGGAAAAACGAATGACCGGATTCCTTTCTGAGCAGGATAGCGATCGCGCCGCCGAAAAAACACGGCGGTTCCTGAACAGTCGGGAAGGCCTCTGCCTTGCCTGCGCGGAACCATTGACATGAGCATCTGGGATTTACAAGCGCCGTGGTATCATCTGCAGCGCGGCCTCTGGCCGTTGTCGGCGATTCTGCGTAATGAGACGAACTTGGCGGCCCGCCTGCTGGCGAGCCGGCCGCAGTCCAACGGTTGGGCGCTGGATCTCGGCTCCGGACCGGGTCACTCCTTCCCGCTTCTGCCGACGGCTTTGCCGCGCGTCGGCGTGGACCAATCGCCGGCTATGGCCAAGCGCTGCCGCGCGCAGCACAACGCCATGATGGTGGTGGCCGATGCCCGCGCGCTGCCATTCAAAGCGGATCTGTTTGCATTGATCAGCGCCGTCGGCTTGATGGAATATCTGCGCAGTCCGAACCCGTTGTTCACCGAGCTCAGCCGTATCCTCCAATCGCAGGGTTCGGTGCTGCTGACCACTTCGCCCAAAGGGCTGTTTACCCGACTGCGCGCCCTGGCCGGAGCTCGGTTGACCGTGCACGACCTCGACGCCGTGATCCATGCTGCGCAACAACGGAACCTGTTCCTGTGCGGCGCGGTTCACACGTTTTCCCAACAGCTGTTTCTGCTGCAAAAAAGATAAGGAGACCTGTTTGCGCTTTGTTCAAACCAAAATCGCCGGACTGGTGATCATCGAACCGGCCGTATTTTCCGACAGCCGCGGTTATTTTATGGAGAGCTATCAAAAAAGACTTTTTCTCGACAACGGCATCAACGCCGACTTTGTCCAGGAAAACATCAGTTTTTCACTTAAAGGGACTTTGCGTGGACTGCACTTTCAGAGATCGCCGCACAGCCAGGGTAAACTGGTGCGCGTCACTTTGGGCTGCGTCTATGATGTGGCGGTGGATCTACGCGCCCAGTCATCCACCTTCGGCCGATTCTTCGGCCTCGAACTTTCCGAGGAAAATCACCGGGCGCTGTATATTCCGCCGGGATTCGCCCACGGGTTTTATGCGCTCAGCGATCGTGCGCAGTTTTCCTACAAATGCACCGCCTATTATGCGCCGCACAGCGAAGGCGGCGTTCGCTGGAACGATCCGACCATCGGAGTGCCCTGGCCGCTGGACGGCCCGCCGCTGCTGTCGCCGAAAGATGAGCGACTGCCGTTGCTGGCGGACGCAAAGGTCCCGCTGGATTAAAAACACGCCGGCGAATCAGCCGGTTTATGCCGTCGCCCTGTTCAACGCAGCAGGACCTCTGCCTCCGATTGAACAGGCGACCGGCTCAAAAAGACAAACGTGGAAACATGGATATCCCGATTGAAGCGTTGCCTTTCGGCTCGCGCTTGACCAAAGAGTACCTCCGCTTCGATGAGCAGGTGGCCGGCTTTTTCAACGGCGACTATCGCCGGTCCATCACCTACCAGGCCGCTGCTGCGGTCGCCGCTGGAACGCCGCGCGCCGATCGCCGGTCGCTGCTGGAACGCCTGTATCATCAGAACGAATCCTTCGGCATGGCTCAGGCGACCAGACGCCATCTCGAACAGCTGGCCGACCCGGAGTGTCTGGCGGTGGTGACCGGACAACAGGTGGGGCTGCTCACCGGTCCGCTGTACACCATCTACAAAGCGCTGACGACCTGCCGCCTGGCGGAATCCCTTGCCCGCGAACTGCAGCGGCCGGTGGTCCCGATCTTTTATCTCGCCACCGAAGATCATGATTTCGACGAAGTGCGTTGGCTGGGCTGGCGAAATCAAAAATACGGGTTTGAAAAAAAAATCTACACGCCCGAGCTTATGCCTCGGCGGACGCCCATGTCCGATGTTGTTATGGATGCCACGATCACCGATCTGCTACAGCAGCTCAACGATGAATCCGAGGCCTCCCCCTATAAAGCGCAGTATCTGAATTTGGCCGGCGAGTGCTATCGGCCGTCCGTTACCTTGGCCGCCGCGTTTGCCCGTTTCTTTGCCACGCTGCTGGCGGATTGGGGCGTCATCCTGCTGGATGCGGCCGATCCGCAACTCAAAGAGCTGGCGCAGCCGATCTTTCAGCAAGAGCTGACGGAATGGACCTCTGTTTCAGCCATGCTGCAGACCAACCGCGAGCTCGCAGACAAGGGGTATCACAGCCAATTGGCCGTTCACCCGCAGCGGCCGCATCTGTTCACCTTGACTCAGGGACGGCACAGCCTTGAGCAAACGGACGCGGGGCTGCGCGATATGCATTCCGGCGCGCTGTTCACAGCCGAAGAGTTGGCCCATGAACCCGCCCGGCTGAGCCCCAAAGCCGCTCTGCGGCCCATCGTGCAGGATTGGCTTTTACCCACCATAGCCTATGTGGCCGGGCCGGGAGAAATCGCCTACTGGGCGCAGCTGAAACGCGTCTATGCGGGTTTTCATCTGCCGATGCCCATCGTCGTGCCGCGGGCAAGCATGACGCTGGTGGAAGCCAAAATTCGCCGGCATCTGGAAAAATTTTCCGTGAGCGTTGATGAAGTTCTGACCCAGACCACCGCCTGCCGGCAAAAGGTGGAACAACACCTGCTGCCGCATCAGCTGACGGAAACGTTGAGCGAGGTGCAGCAGCTGATGGAACAAAAATGGCCGCAGCTCCTTCGCGCCGTCTCGAGCCTGGACCCCACTCTGGTGTCACCGGCACAAAAGACCGCAGATCAGATCTCTTCCGCTGTGGAACAGCTTCAGGCCAAGCTCTTTCGTGCGCTGCAGCAAAAAGAAAGCGCAACGGCGGAAGCGTGGCGCGTCATCCTCGCCAGCCTGATGCCGGCGAATGAAATGCAAGAGCGCCAATTGAACGTTCTGCCGTTTCTGATAAAATACGGTCCTGCTCTGCTGACCACCCTCTATGAGCAGATAGACCTTCAGCGTAACGATCATCATGTGGTGAATATTTAAGGAGAGCACGGTGGAGGCATTGGAGGTTTTGGCGTTCGGCGCGCATCCGGACGATGTCGAGTTGATGGCCGGCGGCACGATCATCAAACTGGCCAGGCTGGGTTATCCCACGGGCATGGTCTCATTGACCGTCGGGGAAAGCGGCACGCGCGGCACACCCGCCGAACGCGCCCGCGAGTTTGCCGACGCGGCGGAGATCATGGGCCTGTCGGCTCATCGCATGCTCGACCTGCCTGACGGTTTTCTCGCCGTCGACCGCGACAGCAAACTCAAGGTCATCCAGGTTCTGCGCACCTTTCGGCCGCGCATTCTCTTCGCGCCGTATTGGCGCACCCGGCACCCGGATCATAGCACGTGTTCCGTCCTGGTGCGCGAAGCTGCCTTTTTATCCGGTTTGAAAAAGATCGACACCGGTCAGCCTGCCCATCGTCCGGCTAAAATCATCTATTACTGCGAGCACTATCCGTTTCAACCCTCGTTCATCGTCGACGTCAGCGACACGATCGAACAACGGTTGAAAGCGGTGCGCGCCTACACATCGCAGGTTTTTAACGCCGACGCGGTTTACACCGATGACGATAAAACCTATGTCAGCAGTCCTGAATATTTTCAATCCTTGATCAGTCGGGCGCAGTTCTGGGGCCATCGAATCGGAGTGCTTTACGGCGAGCCGTTCTTGGTGCGTGAACCTCTGGGGGTCGAAAATCCTTTGCTTCTGTTTCCCGCTAAATCCTGATCGTCAGCGGCTGACCCATTCGATGGCCTGACGCACCAGCTGCCGGTAGGAGGCGTGTTCAAAAGCGTGATGATCGTGGCCGGGCTGAAGATAGACGGTTCTGGCCTTGCCGTATTGGTTGGTCCAACCGATGACCGGGGTGCTCTCGGCGTGATCGGTGGTGATGAGAGGGTGAATCCCGGGCTGAGTGAGATAACCGCCATAGATTTCATCCTGCAGGGTAAACTCCTCGAGCCCCTGGGTCACGGCATGCCGGCGATCCGTAATCCGCACCCGCACCTCCACATCATGGCGGTACAGGGAGGCCGGCGCCGTAACACCACCCCGGCTCTCTGCTTCCAGCAAATATTTTCCGCCGACGATCTTTTCAAAATCCGGCCAGTTCTGATAGCCAGCCAGGCTATGGTGAAGAAAAACCAGCCCCATCCCTCTGTTCGTCATTCGCCTGAACGCGGACTTTTGTTCCGGGCTGATCTCCTGATGCATATCGTAAAATACAACGGCGTCAAATCGTTTGCACCATTCGGTGTTGTAGGCGTTTTCACTCAGGGGATGCATGCGTTCTTCAAACGACACACTGCCGAAGCTTTTGAACATCCTGAAGAAAGCATCCCGATCAAAATCATGTCCGCCGGTGATAATGAGAACCGTGCGCTTTTTATATTTTTCGCCGGCCCAAAACGTCTGTGGAATCAATGCCAAGAGCATAACCAGTCCGATAATGCCTTTGCAGATCACCCGCTTCCCAACATACCCCATGTTGCACTCCCTCATAAACTGAAAACGACTTGACGCAATATACGCCATTTTCCCCTGATATTAAAGAGAAATCTGATCAGGCTGCGGACCGAGTCCGTTGAATCAGCTTTTCCAGATAACGGGATTTGAACTGGCGGCTGGCCAGCGCCTGCTTGACAGGCGGCAGCCTTAAAATGACACCGAGCACCGCAGCCATAGCGCGATGGCTGGCAAAGGCCTGCCGGCTGAAGATCAGATGCTGCAGAGTGCCGCGTTCGATGGCCATCATCACCGCCCGATGCGCCGAGTCCAGCGGAGTGATGACGCGCTGCGGCCGGGACTGCAGCGACAGGGCCGCTTGAGCACAAGCGCGCACACACACCCCGCAGCCCAGACAGATCGTCTCATCCAAGCGAGCGCGTTTGTGCCGCGGATGGCGGGAATCCTCTACCGGTGTCAGAGTCCACGCCTGGACCGGACAGGTAGACACACATCGGCCGCAGCCGGTACAACGATCCGCGTCCAACAACGGGAGAAAGTTGGTGGTGTGCACCGGATGGAGAATGCCGAATCGCTGCGCCGCCAGCATCGCCTCGCAGCAGCAACCGCAGCAATTACAGATAAAGCTCACCCGTTCGCGCACGTTCTCGCCGAACTGCACCAGCTGATGGTCATAGGCCAGCTGCAGCAGATCCAGACATTCCGCGGTATCGATCTCGCGTGCATGGCCGTGGCGGGAGAGCACCTCGCCGCAATGGTTGAAAGTCATGCAGATGTTCATCGGCGCCTGGCACGCTCTGTCCAGATGGGCCATCTTGTGACGGCAGTAGCACATTCCCACCGCGCGGTGGCCGGCGGATTGGATGATCCGGCTGGCGCGTTCATAGTCCAGCACAGAGAGAGCATGCTCTGGGGAAAGCGCCGGCTCATGCACGAACACGCGTCCCAGCTGCGTCTCGCCCCGACCGAAAAGATCTTTGATGAAATCCTCTTCCACCGTGATATATTGATAATAAAGTTCGGAGAGGGTTTTCTGATCCAGGTCGTCGCGGACGCGCATCAGACTGAACTCAAAAAACCCGGCCATGGGCGGCGGTAGTGTGTAAGATGTCTTGCCATCCTGTTCGCCGTCCAGCAACAGTGCCCGATCCGCCAATTGATCGAGAATGTTGCGGGCCTGCGCTTCCGCCATCTTCCAGGCCCGGGCTGCATCCGCAGGCGAAAACGGTACAATGGGAAGCAGGGCCACCAGTCGTGCTTCTTGTTCGCTGAACAGCATTTTTAAAATCTGGAATAATAGATCTGAAGGCGGCGCCCCTTGGGGAAATTTATTCAAACGGTGCGCCAGGGAGTGATAATCGGATTTCAACGCATGATGCGCCATCGACCTCCTCCATAACCTAACCAAGGCCTTCCGTTCAGCCCAAAGGACTGCTGAACGGATGTGTAGGACCCCCGCTTGGTTTGCCGCTTTGGCATCCGAACGCAGAGCGGCCACCGATCAAGGCCGGCCGGGCGCACTCTGCATCCGCTCGGGACCGGAGCCGCGTCACCCCTTGATCACCGCCAGCGGTTTCAGCTTGACCACCTTGACGGCCAATCCCGCGGCAACCACGGTTTCCACCACCTCGGTCACATCTTTATAGGCAGCGGGCATCTCCTCGGCCAGCGTCTCTCTGCTGGCCGCGCGCACCAGAATGCCCTGACCGGCCAGTTCGCGATCCAGCGCGCGGCCCTTGGCGCAGCGGGCCGCTTGAGTGCGGCTCATCACCCGGCCGGCGCCATGGCAGGAGGAGCCGAATGTCTCAGCCATCGCCCGCTGTGTACCCAGCAGGACATAAGAGCAACGGCCCATATCTCCGGGGATTAGCACCGGTTGTCCGATGGAACGATAGGCTTGAGGCACATCCGGATGATGGGGCCCAAAGGCGCGGGTGGCGCCTTTGCGATGAACGCAAACCAGTTTTTCAACCCCGTTCACCTCATGTCTTTCCATCTTGGCGATATTATGCGCCACCTCATAAACCACTCTCATCGTCGGGCCGGCGCCGCTCATAGCCATGCCTTTTTGCAGCGCCTGCCGCGCCCAATGGGTGATCATCTGCCTATTGGCAAAAGCAAAATTGACGGCCGCCGCCATGGCCGTCAGATAGCGTTGGCCTTCTTCTGAGCGGATCGGTGCGCAACACAGCTGCCGGTCCGGCAGCTCGATGCCGTATTTGCGGCTGGCCGGCAGCATGATCTTGATCGCGTCGTCGCACACCTGATGGCCGAGGCCGCGGGAACCGGTATGGATGGTCACCGTCACCCGGTCTTTATCCAGGCCCAGCACTGCCGCCGCGGCCTCATCATACACCTGCTGCACCACACCGATTTCGACAAAATGATTTCCCGACCCCAAAGTGCCCAACTGTTGACGGCCCCGTTCCAGGGCGCGTTCACTGACCGCCTCAGGATTCGCACCGGCCATGGCGCCGTTCTCCTCGATCTTGTCCAGATCTTCGCTGTTGCCATAGCCGTTCTCCACCGCCCACAGCGCGCCCTTTTCCAGCACGCTTTTTTCCTGTTGCCGGCTCAATGTGATCACTCCGGTGGAGCCGACGCCGCTGGGGATCAGGCGATAGAATTGATCGAGGAGTTGCGGCAATCGCGGCGTGATTTCCTTGCGCGAAAAGTCGGTGACCAGCAGACGCACGCCGCAGTTGATGTCATAGCCCACACCGCCTGGAGAGACCACGCCCTCACCGGCATCAAAGGCCGCCACGCCGCCGATGGGAAAACCATACCCCCAATGGATGTCGGGCATGGCGAGGGAATAGGAAAGGATGCCCGGCAGCCAGGCCACCTGGGCGGCCTGTTCTGCGGCGTGGTCCTTGAGAATGTCGGGGATCATTTTGCTGGAAGCGTAGATGCGCGCCGGCACGCGCATTTTGCCCTGTTGGGGGATCTCGTAAAGATGGTCGTTCAGTTGGATAAGGTCTTCAGCCATAGCGCCCTGCACCTAAATATCGAAATAGGCTCGTGCCTCCCAGGTGCGGTCAGCCTGTTGCTGCAGCAGAATGTTGTGATACGTCACCGCTTTAATTTCCGTGCGCCATTTCATTCGTCCGGCAGTGACGGCGGCGCCTTGCACGGTACAGCTCAAGTGGTCCGTGGCCAGAACCACGTCGCTGCAACCGAGAAACAGTACTCTTTTGACCTGCAGCAGATAATTCAATTCAGAAAGCCAATGCACCAGCAGCTGCTCATAATCGTCAAAGGAAATGCGGACAGGGACCGTCACCTCGCCGGCGGCGGGCAGCTCTTCCACAACGATTTGCATCATGGCCCGGCCGGCGCCGGCCAGCAGCTCTTGCAGCGAATCCGCCTGCACTCGAAGGCCGATATCGGCGGTGTGGTCCAGGATTTGAATCCGGCTATTCAAAGCAGGGCGACGCGTTGCCGTTCGCATCGATCCAATGCGGCAGCCACAACAGCGCCACCAGCCGCACTTTGATATCGGTTTTTTTCGGCCGGATGGTGGTGGTGGAAATCTTTTGCTGCAGCGGATCAGTGGAAGCTTCGATGGCCTGCATCTCGCTTTCAAACTCGTTCTGCAGGTCGGTCAGACGCTGCTGCAAAACCTCCAGGCTCTCATTGGCATTGGAGAGATCACCCTGTTCCTTCGCCGTGCGCATGCCGTTGCGCATCGCCGTAGAGGCGCGATTGATGGTGGTGGCGGACAATTTTTTTCTGCCCATAAAGGCGCCCAGAATGGTGGCGCCAATGGAAACAGCGGTCTGCAGACCCTGCGAACGCACGTCGGCGCGTTCTTTTTCCAAACGCTGCTGCGCGCGCATCACCCGTTCCTGCAGTGTGGCGGTCTTGGACGCATATTTACGCCGCAGCAGTTCCGCCTGCTGATCCCGGCTCTCGCGCGCCATCTGACTGAGCCGCACGCGAAAATCCCGCTCCGATTCACCGGGTTTGGATTTCTCCTTCAGTTCCGCGCTTTCGAACACCTCGAGCTTGGCCGTACGATAGAGATAGTCGGCAAAATCGCGGCTCCAGGTTTTATAATTAGCCGCTTTGACCGCTGCGGCCAAAAGAGCGACAAAGCCGGCGCTCTCTTCCGGCTGCTTGACCAGATCGTTCTCGTCCAAGGACACCGATCGACTCTCATCCCAGTTGACCGGCACAGCGTCATCCTCGATGGCGGTGATCCAGGATTGGCGCAACGACGTCCCTCCCACAGAGGTCACATCGCCGAGCCCGAGGATGTAGGGCTGATAGTTCAGCGTTGCGTCCGCAGGTTTACTGCCGCGCACCGGAGCAAAATACTCGCTGATCTGCGGCGGCACCGAGGGCCGCATCGAACCGGCGGCCGCTTCCACCGCGCCTTTGGTATTGGTCCTGACCGCCGCATCGGCTGTTTTGGTTTTCGCGCTCAGTGTTTTTATCTGCGCCAGAGTGAGCGGTCCGCGCAGATAGGACAGACACCAGCGCGTCTGAAAGATCTCTGTTTCATCCTCATGGATGTTTTTCAGCAGAAAAACACGTTTACCCAGAGCGGAGATCGTCTTGGCCAGCTTGGCATCTGTGCCGCCGGTGCTGGTGGCCAGGCCCTGCACCACCCGGTCCACATCCTGCTCGGTCTGCAGCCGGCCGATAAACCAGGTCCCGGCATTGCTCAGTGCTTTATAGTCCAGATCCGCGGGATTTTGAGTGGCCAGCAACACGCCGACGCCGAAAGCGCGCGCCTGTTTGAAAAGGATCATCAGCGGCTTTTTGGAGGGCGGATTGGCCACCGGCGGCAGATAGCCGGCGACCTCGTCCATATAAATCAATGCGCGCAGGCTGGTGGTGCCGGGTTGGCTGCGCATCCAGGACACCACCTGATTCAACAACAGCGTGACGAAGAACATGCGCTCGTTGTCCGACAGATGGGCGATGCTGATGACCGAAACCCGCGGTTTGCCCGCCGGGCTGTACAGCAGACCGGCCACATCCAGAGGGTCGCCCTGCAGCCAGACGGCAAAGCCGGGCGCAGCCAGCAGATTGTTCAGCGACAAGGCGAGATCAAAACGCTCCCTGGCGGGAAAAAAAGAATCCACGGCAAAGGCGCCGATCTGCTTGAACGGAGGCGTTTGGATGGCGCTGATCACTGTCGCCAGATCCAGATCCCGGCCTTCACTCCAGGCTTGATGGATGATGCTGGAGATCAAAACATGTTCGCGGCTCTTGAGCGGGTCGACGGTGATGCCGATCAGGCCCAACAACCCGGTCGTCAGCGAAGCGATGAGATCCGCTCGCGCTTCAGAGTCATCCAGCACCTCCTGGGACGGCCGGCCAAAGCTGTTGAGGATGGAGAGCGGAAGACCGGCGTTGCTGCCCGGAGTGTAGAGAAGAAACTCGGCGCTGTCCTTCAGCTTTTGAATGCGGCGGCTGTCCTGCCCCCAATCCGCCAGCCCTTTTTTCCAGGCTGCGGCCTGAGCCTGGCTGAACTGTTCCAGAGACTGGCCGCTGCGCTGAGCGTCGTCGCTGTTGACCCACGGCAGAAATTCCTCAGCAGTTAGATCGGGAATGGTCAGCAGCAGATTGCTCATGTCGCCCTTGGGGTCGATCACGATGCTGGGGATGTTGTCGATGGCCGCCTCCTCCAGCAAGCCGATGCACAGACCGGTTTTGCCGCTGCCGGTCATACCCACGCATATACCATGCGTGACCATGTCCTTGGAATCATAGAGCAGCAGATCCTCTTGCAACGTTTTGCCGCCCACATCGTATTTGCGGCCCAGATAAAATTGACCCAGTTTTTCAAAATCCGTCATCTCATCGCTCCCTAGATTGGTAGGTGTCGCTCAAGCGCAGTCAGCGTGTGCCAACACTAACGGCATCAGCTGCGTACTGTGAAGCCTGTGCAATCCCCCCTGCGCACAAGAGATCTCGTCAAAAGATTGCACCATATCGTAACGGCCGTTCTTGGCTTGAATCATCACCGGCGCCGGATGCCAGGTGATGCGGCCGACGGCCGTGGGCAGAGTCACATCGCCGGTGACGCACAGAACAACCGGATCCAGCGCCTGCAGCTCTGGGATGTAGCGATCGATCTCTTCAATGATCTTGATCTTGTCATAGTATTCCTTTTGCAGGCCAAACGGTTCTGCGTCAGGGATATGGAGAATGAGGATGCCGGCGCCCGGCTGATCGATCGCGGCAAAGACGGCCGCAACCCCGGACGCGCAGGTCCGCACCGGTATGGAACAGCGGGCGGCGACCCGCCGCATCACCGGGTCAGAGGTAATGACCACGGCTTTGCGGTGAAACCGTTTGGTAAAAGTTTGCTGTGGCCTTCCCGAGGCGCCGAGCAATCCGGCCACCCCGGCCCGCTTGCTGGGCGGTTTTGCGGCAAAGGCCGGATTTACAAGCCCCCAAAATGACTTGCGCATAAGAGCGTTTAAATTCGGTTTATGCGCCTGCTGCAGCTCGGTCAACATATTGGGTCCGGATTGCACGCCGCCCAGTCCGCCGATTATCACTAGAATGATCTTATTCTCCGTCATAGCCGCCTATGGATTAAAAATCAACCTGCCGAAAACAGTTTTTCACGCTAAAATATACTCCAAGCGCTCAACAAATGCAACTCTTTTGCAAAAGGCTTTTTTCTTTGCGCAAAAATGATTACATTGTGTTTTTAAAGGACGCAAAGGATAAAGGAAAAAATATGGCTCTCACGTTAAACAAACTGTCCGCCTTCCACGGCCGCAAGGGCCCCCTGTTGTTGATTATCATGGATGGCATCGGCATTGGCAAAAACGACGACAGCAACGCCGTTTATCTGGCTGACACGCCGGTGTTGGACCGGCTTCTGGCCGGCCCGCTCAAGACGCAGCTGCGCGCCCACGGAACCGCTGTGGGCCTGCCCTCGGATGAGGATATGGGCAACAGCGAGGTGGGGCACAACGCCATCGGCGCCGGCCGGGTCTTTTCTCAGGGCGCCAAGCTGGTGGATTCGGCGATCGCAAGCAAAAAACTCTTTACCACTCCGATCTGGAACGACGTGATCCAACGGCCGACCGTGCATTTCATCGGCCTGTTGTCGGACGGCAACGTGCATTCACACATCAAACAGCTGTTCGCTCTGATCCAAAACTGCGCGGACCGCGGCGTTCGCCGCCTTCGTCTGCACCCGCTGCTGGACGGCCGCGATGTGGGCGAAAAAACCGCCCTGACCTATCTCGAACAGACCGAGTCGTTTCTGGCCGGACTGAACGCCGCCAAAGGCGTGGACTATCGCATCGCCTCCGGCGGCGGCCGCATGGTCACCACCATGGACCGCTACAACGCCGACTGGAGCGTGGTGGAGCGGGGGTGGAAAGCCCATGTGCATGGCGACGCCCGGCCGTTCACCAGCGCCGCACAGGCGGTGCAGACCTATTATGATGAGGACGCGAAAATTACCGACCAGTATCTGCCGTCGTTCGTCATCGTCGATGCCGCGGGAAAGCCGGTCGGAACGATTGAGGACGGCGATGCGGTGATCAATTTCAATTTCCGCGGCGATCGCGCCATCGAAATCTCGCGCGCCTTTGCTGAAAAAGCGTTCAACGCGTTTGACCGCGGGCGCACGCCGGAGGTGCTCTATGCCGGCATGATGGAGTATGACGGCGATCTGCACATTCCTGAAAACTTTTTGGTCTCCCCGCCGGAGATCGACCGGACGGTGTCCGAATATCTCTGCGAGGCCGGCGTGACCTCCTTTGCGCTGTCAGAGACGCAGAAATACGGCCACGTGACTTACTTTTGGAACGGCAACCGCTCCGGCTATATCAATGAACAGCTGGAGATGTATTGCGAAATTCCTTCGGACAAGATTCAGTTCGACCAGGCGCCGGCCATGAAGGCGAACGAAATCGCCG
>CAZKQR010000098.1:0-1873 GCA_964554965.1 uncultured Cytophagia bacterium
GGACCAATAGATTCTCTCGTCCGTGCGGGGATCAGCCCCTTCGTGCAACGGGGGGAGGGAAATTTGCAGCGGCCTGGGGCTGATCAACAGGATGTTTGGACAACGGGGTGTGAGGGAAGAGTAAGCCCACCAGAAGGCGCCGGCATAGATGCGCTCTTCGCCCACCATGACCACAAAGGGCAGTCCATACACCGTGCCTCTTTTGATCGTCAGTGTATCGAGCGTGGCTTCCATTCCGGGGGTGAATTCCATCTGATGGGTCTTCCAGTAGTAAGCGCGAAGATCTTGGATAGTGATGAACGGCGTCGGCGCCGGCTGCAGGTCAGCCAGCGGCGTCTCCCGAATCTGATAGCTGGTCAGCGATGGATCCGCCAGCAGGTAGATCGCCCATTCGTTGAAATCTTCTGAATCGTCGTCCACGCCCCGGCACCCGGGCAAGGCGAGCAGGCAGAACAACGCCGGCGCAATGCTGAAAATTTTTGCTTTCATGATACTTTCTCCCGGCCAGTTAAACGCACAGGCGGATGAATGATCGATGCAGCGGAGAATGAGTGATAATGGGCAAGAGGCCTTCGCTCAACGCCTGCGTCGTGACCTCGATGCTGTAAACGAACCCGTTGTTATCTGATTCGGCGAAACAATTTATATCCGGCGATCCTTTTTCCTCTGACAACCCTGTCGGGCAAATTCAATCCCCTCATTGCTCGTGAGGCGGCGTTTCGCAAGGCGTCAGGTATTTCATGATCTCTTCCGTAATCAAAGCATGGCCCGCTTCATTGGGATGGTTGACCTGAGACATATACCGGCTCAGGCTGTCGCCTGCTGCAACTTGCCGCTGAAATCGTGCATAGCTATCGGCAAGGCCAAGGCCGTATTTTTCCGCCAGCGCTCTGATCTGCTGTGCATGACGGGCCAGGCCGGTGGTTGAATCCAGAATCGCTATGCGCTGATCGGGGGAAGGGGTCATGAGGATGATTTTGATCTTTCGTTTTAACGCTTTTTGGATCATGCGTTCCCACGCCCTCCTGGAGGGATCGAGTCCTGCGGCCACGTCGTTCAGCGCATAATCCATGAACAGCACGTCCGGCTTGTGATTCAGTACATCGGACTCGAACCGCTTTTCACCGCTGACCGCGTTTTCACCGCCGAGGGCTGTGATGATCACATTGACCACCGCATAGGGATAGCGCGCTTTCACCTGTTTGAGCACCTGATAGGGATACGACTCGAACGTGTTGACCGCCGGCGTTTTGAAATATCCGGCCGGCACCGAGTGCCCGTGAAAGACCAGGTGAATGGTTTGATTGCTTGGCCATGGCCGCTGCAGCGTTTTTTTTACCTTCTGCAGATACTGGCCCGGGTCTGCGATGCCGCCACCGGCGTTCAACCCACTCGCCATGCAAAAGAGCAAACCGCACGCCCAAGCCATTTTCCATGGAATTGTATGCGCAGATTGTGCCATGTTGATCCTTTTGCTTTAATTACGACAAGCCTAACCGGTGCCGAGTTGGTGTGAATGAGGGAGTGGAAGCGGCAGGCGATCAGAGCCTTGGTTGGGCGTCCATGATGTCCTAGATTATCTCTGTCTATGGCAGCCTGCGGATTTCAAACAGCCATCCGTCGTAAAGCTTGTCTCCTTGAACAGGGAAGCCCTTATTCATCAGATCATGACCGGTCATGGCCGCCACCGGTTTGCCCTCCGGCGCGCTCAGGATTTGGTAGCGGCGGCCGGCCTCCAGACCGGGGACCACGATCTTGCGACTGTCCTCAACCGCTCCATGGCGGAACACGCCGACGATGCCGCCGGAGCGGGTGTCCGTGTTGATGCGCGCCCATCCGTCCCACGCCCCTGCCGCCGGTTCGCCAAAGCCGG
>CAZKQR010000098.1:1973-12490 GCA_964554965.1 uncultured Cytophagia bacterium
GTGTTGATGCGCGCCCATCCGTCCCACGCCCCTGCCGCCGGTTCGCCAAAGCCGGGCAGGTCCTGACGGTACATCATATAATCGTAACGCTCTTGCATCATCCGCAGCCAATCCGCATAGCGTTTGAATTCTGCGCGCGTCGCCTTGGAGAGTTTGCGTGGATCGCCCAACAGGATGGGCAGCGTTCCGGCCAGCGATTTGATGTAAAGGATGGCATCCGGATCATCCATGCGCGGATTGCCGATGACCAGGGAGGCTGCGGGGATGGCCGGAGAACGCCACCACGCCATGTGCCGTACGCGCAAATTGCCGACCGGGGTTGGTTCATAAAAATTGGACAACCAGTTGCCCTCGGCGTGTTTGCACATGGCGTAATCGATGGCCTGCAGCTTGCCCACGGTTTCAAAGGTGCAGTCGATGAACACGTCGGGAGCGGAATCATGCACCTGATCAAACATCGCGTACAACTTTTCAAAGCTCATCAACAGCGCCTCTTCTCGGTCTTTGTGCAAATGCCCATTGGCATAACAGCCGCTGATGCGCTTGTCATAGGTGTAAGGACTGGTCACCACCGCCAGATCCAGCTTGGCATAGGCGAGGCCGTACTCGTGAATGTATTTTGAAATGATCTCGCGCATGTGGTCCGGCCAGCCGGTGGAAAAGCACCCTGAGGCATTGTCCGGATCGCCCGCCTGGTGCAGATAAAGGATTTCGCCTTTTTGGTTGCGGACCCAATACTGGGGAAATTCGGCAAAGGTTTTGGAGGTTTTGGCTACAGTGCCAAGGCTGATCCACAGGCCGGGTTTCATGCCCAATTGTTTGATATGATCAAAGACGGGCTTGAGCCCTCGGGGAAATTTGCCGGGATCGATGCGCCAATCGCCGCACTGCTTGAACCAGGATTTTTCCACACTTGAGTCGTTGCCGGCCAGGGTGAACCAGCCGGCGTCGATAATAAACTCTTCGATGCCGCACTCGGCGGCCGCTTCGGCCAGTTCATGGATCAGCTTTTCATCGATACGGTCCTGAAAAGGGACCCAGGTGTTATAGACGAACACCGGTTTGTTTTTGATTTTCGCCAGGCGAAGGCCCATATGTTTGCGGACAAAGTCGGCCACCGCACCCTGGACCACGGCAAAGGGATCATGGCTGTCGCGATACAGGCCGATGAAGGTCCAGGGCGTGTCCCAGCTCTGCCCGGGCTTGAGCCATTTGCGAAACCCATAGTCCTGGTCCGGATAGGTGAGGCCCACGGTCACCGCGTTGCCGTCGAGGTTGACGGCGGTTCGTTTGGTGACACCCGGCGTTTCGTTGCCGAGCACCAGCCCGCGGCTGTTAAAGATGTCGTGCACAACCACCACCGGGTCATCCCAGTTGCCGAGATAAGGGCCAATGCGGCGCTGACGCGCATAGTTGGCCAGCAGCACCGTCTGCGTCTCGGACCAAGCGGTGTTAAGGCGTTCGACATCCACGGCCTCTAATTTTAACTCATGGATACCGCTGTTTTCGAACGTCAACTTTTTGCGGATGATGGGAAGGTGTGGATAAAGCAGATAGGTGATTCTCAGAGTCAGGTCGTGGAGTCGCGGGTCCTCGGAGGCCAGGGTCAGGCGCACGCCATTTCCCTGCAGCTCATCCGCCGCCTTCTCGATGTGTTGGATGCGCCACTGGCCGCGTCCGGTAAAATATTGGCCTTCGAGGCAAAAGCCGAACTCTTCAGGCGGCGGAGCCTTGCGGTAGCGATGCGTTTGGCCCCAGGCGCCCTGGTCGTCCTTTTCCATGTAATCCGGCCGGTTAACGGCGACATAATTGCGGTCCACCCCTTTGAGCTTGAGCGACACCGTGGTAGCGCCCAGGGTATCATGGATCAACACTGTACGTTGAATGAGGCCGTTATCCAGGACAATGCGATGGTGATCCCAGTGTGCATAGGGCGTGGTCTGGCTGCGCAGCGTTCCAGCCAGCGCCGCAAGAAGCAGGAGAGGGGAAATCCAGGATTTCATGGTTTCTCCAGGTTTATCATTCCGCCGATCGCACCGGCGCCTGGCCGGCGCAGGCGATGATTTTATTTGCCGCGCAATCCAACGCATGACCGATCGGTCAAAACTCGCCTATAACCATTTTATAGAATTTTATGTTGGTTTTCAAGTAAAATCACTATGCGGGAAAAAGGAGCGGAAGGCGTGTCGCTGGTGCTAGAAAGCCACTGTGGTCATGACATAGCCCCAAGTGGAGACAGCGCTGCCGTGCGAAGAACGGACCAGAGCACTGGGAAAGAACGCGCAACAACCGGCCTCCAGGGTCAGGGCTTTGCTAGAGGTCCAGCTTAGCGTGACATCCAGCTCTTCGCCGATCGCTTCGGCCGCTGAGGAGGGGAGAGGGACATCGGTTCTGAAAACATGGGCTTGCGCGGCGAGTTGCAGCCGATCGCTGCTGTGGGTTGTGAAGGATAGGGCATAATCTTTCAGCCCCTGGGCGGCAAACAACCGGTCAGGATAATAATCCATCAAGCCGTAAAAACCATGTTTGGAGCCGAACAAGAGATCGAAGGAACGCGCGCTCCTGTCGCCGGGATCGCTGTCGCCGGAGATGCGGCAGGCAGACAACGAGAGTGCCGTAGCACTTTTTGTGGCGAGCACTAGTCTCAGGTCAGCGCTGAAGAGTGCGCTGCGGATATCCGCAAGCGGCAGCCCTTCCTGAACCTGAAGTGCGCCGGTCTGCCGATAACCCTCCAGAGCCCATTGCAGACGACCTTTACTGCCGTGCACATGCAGACCAACGGTATAACGGCGCAGCTGGTCCTTGCCCTGATCAACGCCGCCGGTGATTCTTCCGGTGGTGTAATCATGGAGCAGATAACCGTCGCAGACCAGGGAGCCGTTGGCCCGCAGGGTGGAAAAAATACCCACCAGGTTGTCGGCGTTCGCGCTGTTTTGTCCGCCGCTCAACCGGCTATAGAACAGATCCAGGCCGGCGACTCGATGGCTGTAGGAAAGAACGCCGGCGTCAAACACTCTGCCGGTGTTGGACCAATTGTTAACGCCGATAAGCCGTTCGTTGCCGTAGCGCAACTCCTGACGGCCGATCTTGAGCTGCAGCGGTGTGGAGAAAAGATGGTCCATCATGAAATAGGCCTGATGAAAATCCAAGGCGTCGGCGCTGGCATCCATGGTGCCGCGCGCCAGGGAGGTGTTCTCACCGCCAAAGGGGCGGCTGTCCTGCATTTGCAGGACAACCTGGATGCCTGGTTCAGGACGAACCTGCAGGCCGAAACGGCTGCGCAGCAGGTGATAATGATTCGGTTTACTTTTGGGAATGAAGGATCGAGCCTCCACTTCGCTGCGATAGCGGATTTGTCCGTTGAAGGAGTAGATAGGCGATTGCGACCACGCTGCAGAGGAGAGTGCGATGGCCAAACAGAGGCAGCCGAGTATTTTTTTCATTCGCATCAACTGATTTCTCCCGACAGATAGGCCACGGTTTTTTCATTCTGTGGATGGTTGAAGAACTGCTCGGCCGGGCCGTATTCCACCAGCTCGCCCATGTAGAAAAAGAGCACATGATCCGCGATGCGTCGCGCCTGGCGCAGGATATGGGTCACCACCGCCAAAGTGTATTTTTCTTTCAATAATTTGAATTGTGTTTCGATCAACCGGGCGGAGATGGGGTCCAGCGCCGAGGTCGGTTCGTCCGCCAGGATCACCGAGGGTTCAATGGCCAGCGCGCGCGCCAAAGCCAGGCGCTGCTGCTGGCCGACAGAGAGCCTGGCTGCCGGCTCGTGCAACCGGCCGCCCAGCTCTTCCCACAGGCCGGCCAGCCGCAGATAATTTTCCACCAGCAGATCCCACTTGGCTTTTTTATCCAGATGGCGGCCGATGTGCTTGACCTCGCCGTTGCCGGATTGGGCGACGGCGGTGGTCAGGCCGTTGATGTGGCTGAGCAACTCTGCTTCGGACAGACGATGGATGCGCGGCGCAAAGGTGATGTTGTCATAGATCGACATGGGCAGCGGAAACGGGCGTTGCGATAAAAAACCGATCTTTTTACGCAATGCCAGCAGGTCGGCCTGCGGTGCATAGATGTCCTCACCGTCCACCAGTACTTGGCCGGTCATTTGCACACCCTCCTGCAGGTCGATGAGCCGGTTCAGGCATTTTAGAAACGTGGTTTTTCCGCACCCCGAAGGGCCGATCACCGCGGTGATTTTTCCCACCGGCAGGTCCACGCTCACATCGCGCAGCGCCTGATGCGCGCCATAGCGGACGGACAAATTTCTGATCTGAATCGCCATAGGTTCCTATTTGATCACGTTTTTTGAAAACTTGCTGTAAATCCAGCGCGACAGCAGGCTGAGCAGAAGGACGATGATGAACAAAATCAATGCAGAGGCGTACGCCCGCTGCTGCACCTCCGCAATGGGCGTGCTGATCTGGAAAAAAATGGCCAGCGGCAGAGAAGCCACCGGGTCCAGCAGCGATCCGGGCATGTGGTCGGAAAAGCCGGCGGTGAACAGGATCGACGCGGCGTCGCCGATGGCCCGGCTGAAGGCCAGCATGACCGCGGTGAGCAAACCGCCGATGGTCTGGCGCAGGATGACCGTGCTCGAGCTCTCCAGCCGCGTGAGACCCAGGGCGTAGGCGGTCTCTCTCAGCTCCTGCGGCGCCATGCGGATGACCTCCTCCATGGCGCGGGTCATGATCGGCGTGACCAGCAACGCTAAAGTGATGATGCCCGCCAGCAACGAAGAGCGCAGGCCGATCATCATCATGATGATGAAACCAAAAGCGCCGTAGACGATGGAGGGCGTACCCCAGAGCACATCCAGAGCCAGACGGCTGTAATAAGTCAGCCGGCCGCTGCTGTACTCTTTCTGCAGCGCAAAGGCCAACGGCACGCTGATCAGCAGAGCCAGCAACGTGGCGCCGCCGGCCAGATAGATCGAGCCGACGATGGCGTTGGCTACGCCGCCCTCTTTGCCCAGATAAAAACCGCCCTTGGGCGTCTGCGTGATCATGGACCAGCTCATGGCGCTAAAGCCCTTGAACACAATAGCCGCCATGATGGCGGCCAGGATCAGGACAATCCCGTACAGGGAAAGCCGCATCACGCCGATCGCCAGTTTTTCTTTGTTTCTCCGGTTCATGAGTTAACGGATCTCCAGTTTACCGAGAATGCGATGGGCGATGAGATTGACGGCGATGATGATGACCATGAGGATCAGAGCCGCCAACATGATGGCTGAATCATACAGCGGGATCGACATCATCTCCCCATAGTTGTTGGCGATCAAAGCCGGCAGCGTGTAGGCTGGATCAAAAAGCGAACGCGGCGTCTTGGCCACGTTGCCGATCACCATCATCACCGCGATGGTCTCGCCGAACGCACGGCTGAATCCAAGCAGAACCGCGGCGAAAAACCCCCGTTGCGCATGACGCACAACCACATGACGCGTGGTTTCCCAGCGCGTACAGCCCAAGGCCAGCGCAGTCAGCCGCGCCTCCGCCGGAACCGCCAGCAGCACCTCCATGCTCACCGAGATGATGAACGGAACCACCATAACCGCCAGCACCATGCCGCCGGCGATCAGAGTGTATCCTGAATTGGCATGGCCCAACCAACCGCCGACGATTCGTGTCAGTGGCACAATGACGAGAACGCCCCATAATCCGTAGATGACCGAAGGAATGGCAGCCAGCACTTCCAGAATGGGGCGAAAGCTCTGCTGCAGGCGTGTGGAAGAATATTCGCTCAGATAAACAGCGGCCAGCAGGCAGGGCGGAACCGCCAGCAGCAGAGCGATGAGTGTGACGACCACGGTACTGATGATAAAAGGAAAGAAACCGAACTCACCTCTGAGTGGCCGCCAGCTGTCGCCGGTGAAGAGCTCCCACAAAGACACCTGCATCAAGATAGGCCGGCTTTTAAGCAAAAGCCCCACCATCAGCAGCAGCGCCAGCACCACGGCCGAAAGAAGAAAAATTCTCGCCAGGATTTGACTGAGGGAATCGAGATAGGAACGTCGATGCATCATGATCTTTATCGCTTCCGCAGGAGGCCGGTCAGTGGCTTGATTTTGCCAGATCGGCCAGCGCAGCCTGCACTTGTTCAGGCGACAGCTTGACATACCCTGCAGGATCCACCAGGGCCTGTCCTTCGCTGAGGATCCAACGGACAAACGCTTTAGCCGCCGGTGGAAAAGCGTTGTGCGCCGCCAGATAGAGGTTGCGCGCCGGCGGGGAGGGATAAATTCCGGCGGTGATGGCCCGCACCGCCTTTTCCTTGGTGTCGATCTCCTCCATCGCATCGATGACGCCGTTTTCGTTCACATCGATAGGAATGATCGCGAGCCCTTGCACCACTTGGCCGCTCTGCAGATCGAACGCATAGCCGAGGTTGTTGTAACCGATGCCGAGCAGATCTTTTCTTACCGCTTCGGCGATGCCGGGATCGCCGTACACAGCGGTTCCCTGCAGATCCTCCTGCTGGCCGCCTAGAAATTTGGCCCAAGTCTCGGCAGCGCCGCAGGCATCGGAACGGGTGTACAACACCACCGGTTTGGTCTCCGGCGTTGCCGTCAGTTCACCCCAGGTCAAATCTTTTCCGTTTATCCATAGATCGACAAAGCGGCTGCGGGTTATGCCTTTTCGCTGAATGTCCGCATAGGTTGGATTGGAACGATTAATCACTGGGAACACCGCGTCTTTGACCACCGGGATGAACGCCGCGCCGCGCGCTGTTTCTTCGGCACGGATTTCGCGCGAGACCATGCCGATGTCAGCCAGGCCGGCCAGCACATCAGCCATGCCCTTGCCGGCGCCGCCGGCCGAGATGTCGATGCGGACCTCTGGGTGCTGCTGCTGATAGGACTGCGCCCACTGCACCATCATGGGGTAGAGCGCCCAGGCGCCCGAGATCTTTATCGTCCCGTTTGCGCCTGACTTTTGTTTGCCACCGCAGGAGAAAGCAAACTGACACATCGCTAATAATATCAAACAATAAGGAATGAATTTTCTTCGCATGATGGAACCTCGACAAAACAGTTTACTCTTTTAGCACTCTTATTAGAGTGTTATGAATATAGCATATTATGCTGATTTGTCAAATCATTTTTTTTCAAGGAGTCCATGGGCTGGCCAGCGATTTCGGCCGGCGCGGAGAAAAAGAGAGGGGGGTCAATCTGGTTGCAGGAATCGGCGAATCAGATGTTCGATCTCTAATCGAGGGAACAATGGAATAAGGAATGAACCCGGCCGGGCGGTTTCAGTGCAGCGCCGCTCCGGCCTGGATTGTCCGTGGCTGCAGCTGGGGTCAGCGGTTAGCCAGGCATTGGTTTAAAAAGGCCACCGCGTCATTGGGCGTGGGCGAATAAAAATCCGCGCCGATCCGTTTGCAGAAATCAAGGGTGATGGGCGCGCCGCCGATCAGCACCTTGATGTCCGGATATTTTTCTTTGATGGTCTTGACGCTGTTCTCCATGTTGGCCATGGTGGTGGTCAACAGCGCCGACAGGCCGACAAAGCAGCCGGGATGTTGGGCGATGGCGTCGAGAAATTTGTTGGTGGGCACATCGATGCCCAGGTCGATCACCTCATAGCCGCCGCCCTTGATGATCATGGAGACCAGGTTCTTGCCGATGTCATGCAGATCGCCGGCCACGGTGCCGATGACGAACCGGCCTTTGCGTTTCACCTCGCCGGATTCCAGAAACGGCTTGAGGTGTTTCATCACCGCGTTCATCGCCTCGGCGGAGACGATGAGATTGGTGACAAAGGCCTTGTGTTCGGCGAACGCCTGGCCCACGCGTTCCATGCCCTGCATGCAGCCCTGCAGCAGCGCCTCGGGCGGCATGCCGTCTTTCAGCGCCTGGGCGGCGATTTCGTCGGCGCCGTCCTGATCCTTCAGATCCGGCGGAAACCAGGAGGATCTGGAGATTTTGCCGCGCGCGATGCACTCGACGATTTTTTCTACCGTATCGTTCATGGTCGTTCTCCCTGGTTGATCGTTGTCCATCCCGCTTCCTGGAGGATGGTGGGTGTAATGCTCTCCCACATCACCGGCATCAGATGGATGCCGGCCACGCCTTTCATTCGTACCAGCGCGTGGATGATCTCCACGGCGATTTTGACGCCCTCCTCCTGCGGATCCTTGGCCTGGTGCATTCTCTGCGCATATCCTTCATCGATCCGGACGCCGGGCACCTGCTGCATATGCCGAACCGCCTTGATCGATTTAAGCGGCAGCACACCGGCGAGGATCACGGCTTTTTCCGTCAATCCCCAGGCCACGGCCTGTTGCAGCCAGCGGCTGAACAGTTCGAGATCGAATACCGCCTGAGTCTGGATAAAGCGCGCGCCGGCCTGGATTTTTTTGTGCAGCCTGATCAGGCGCATCTCCAAAGGCTGGCCGCAGGGATTGGCCGCGGCGCCGATGAGAAAATCCGGCGCTTTTTTCATCTCATGGCCGGAGAGGAGCAGGCCCTGGTTCATATGCGACACAGCGGCGATGAGCTGAATGGAATCGAGATCAAACACGCCTTTGGCCTCGGGTTGATCGCCAAAGGTCGGATAGTCGCCGGTCACGCAGAGCAGATTATGCAGGCCGAGAGCGGCGGCGCCGAGCAGATCGCTCTGCATGGCCAGGCGGTTGCGGTCGCGGCAGGTCATCTGCATGATCGGCTCCACCCCTTCGTCCAGCAGGATTTTGGCCGACGCGATGCTCGACAGCCGGGCGATGGCCGTCTGATTATCGGTGATGTTGACCGCATCCACCAGCCCCTTGAAATAGCGCGCTTTTTCGCGGATCACATCACCGTCGCAGCTTTGCGGCGGGCTGATCTCGCCGCACAGGATCAGCTGTTTGGATTCAATCTTTTCTTTGAGGGCCAACGCGGATAGCTTCCTTTACTTTATCTTGATCGCGGCGGACGAACCAGATGGGCGGATCAATGCGTTTTCTCAACACGTTCAGCCACGCCGAGGTTTTTTCCAGATTCCAGTTGTGGATTTTGTTGATCTTGTACAGCAGACTGACGCGGTGGAGGGTCTTGGAGCGCAAATAGATGCGATACCAGACGCATTTTTTATCCGGATACACCTCACACGATCCGTCGGCGCCCGTGCCTCCGCAGGGGCCGTTGCGCAGTCGTTTGGGGCAGTTCTGGCTGCAGATAAAAGCGGTGGACGAGAGGATGCACTCGCCGCAGCGTTGACAGTGGAACAGCGGCGCCTTGAACAGGTCTTCAAAAAAAAGCGCCAGGCGCGTCGCTTTGCGTTCCCGTGCGCTGATGGGAGGCTGGTGGTACGAGAGCAGATCTTTCAACAAATCGAGTTCCTCATAATGACAGCAACTTTTCACCGAAGGTTAAACCGGTTTGGCTCGGCCGCCGGATGCTCTGTGGATTCAGGAAAAGTACATCATCACTCTCATGATCACATCGACTCCATCCATGCGCAGCACGTCCTGCAGGCATTGCATGGCCGGGTCGTCGTCCGTCAGCAGGGCGTACTTGCGCTGCACGGAACCGATGATGGTGTTCAGTCCCAGGGGCATGGCCATGGTCAAAAACGCGCTTTCCAGCGGCCCTTTGACCGGCGAGCCATCCGCTTTTTTTGCCGGCAGCATGGTGGTGAAATTGCTCAGTCCCACAGAGATGGAGACACCCGTCAGCTCTGGGTCCTGGTGGATCAGCGTCAGTGTGTTCATCAGCCGCTTAAAAAATCCTTTTGAATCGCTGCCGATGGGCATGATGCCGGGATCGAGGATCAGCGCCTCGTTGGAGGACAGGGCCAGTCTGTTTCTGGCGGTCGCGGCCAGAGAACGTGCGGTGGCATGGATCTGTTCAGCGGTTTTGTTCATCACCATGTCCCCGGCCTGATCCATGCCCTCGGTGATGAGCAGAATGGGGATGAACGGCTGGACCTGGTAAAGCTCGAACATGTGCAGGCGCGCCTCCGAGATGGAATTCAGAATGGGTTTGCGCTTGCCGGCGGCCGCCGGGTCATAGGCCTCGAGTCCGGCCTGGGCGATCTCCGGATCCGGCGTGTCGATGGAAAGAGGCAGGGAGATGTGCTGCTGGATTTTTTTCACCACCTCGGCCATGAAGCCGGGCGTGCGCGGCCCGATGTTGACATCGATGTAGGCAGCGCCTTTTTCCGCCTGCAGGCGGGCCAGTTCGACGATGCCGTTGATGTCGTTCGCTTCGAACAGCTCGTGGGTGGACGGCACGGAATCGTTGATCGATTCCGCGATCAGCGTAAGATCGGGAATGGCCATGGCAAGGGATCCTTTGGAAGACCGGTGGTTCAAGTATGGTTCGAGTATGTTACTTATTAGGAAAATAAATAGCAAGTGAAAATTGTCGCTTTCTTTTTTTCAAAATTATGCTATATTTCGGAGAGATCGGGCGTCAACGGATCCGCGGGTGAAAACGCCGGGGCGCCTGGATTGGCAACCGTGCTCACAGTCGCTCATATCTTTATGCGAGGATGGCTTATGAAAGGTCTATTCGTCAGAAGAAA
>CAZKQR010000099.1:0-12480 GCA_964554965.1 uncultured Cytophagia bacterium
ATCGCGTCTGAATTAAATTAAACAATTAATAGATAAAATTGCAAGCTGTTTTTAGTAAAAAAAAGGCAAAAAGGGGGAACACCGCCCGGAACAAGGGGTTACGGCCTGATCACCGCAACTTTGCCGGCCTGGCTGCGGCCATCCTCTGTGCTGACCAGATACACGTACACGCCGCTGGCCACATAGTCGCCGCGGTCGTTGCGTCCGTCCCAGCTCACCCGCGAGCCGAGGATTTTAGCCTGGGGGATGTGCCGGACCAGGTACCCTTCGGGCGTATAGATCCGCAGCGAGGATTTCTCCGCCAGGTTCTCCACATAAAAGTGAGCGCCCGGTCCGCTGAGCACGAACGGATTCGGATAGCCGCTCAGCCGGCTCAGGTCCTCCGCCGGCTTGGTATACGGCGTTTCCAAACGCGACAATCCGTTGGTGGTGCCGATGAACGTATAGCCGAGTTTTTCCTCAAAGGCAAAACAGGTGATAAAATCCGAGACCAACGCGCTGTTCGAGGTGGAGTACTGCTGGCTGGTGTAGCCGTCCGACTCCAGCACCGTCAGGCCGCCTGCGGTGCCGATCCACTTGTTATTGCGCACATCCACCGCCACGCAGTGGACGTTTTCATTGATGACGTTGAAATGCGGGTGTTTCACCTGGCCATTGTACCAGTATTGCAGACCCAGGGGAGTGGCGATCCAGATCAAACCGTCCCGATCCGCCGCCAGTCCGGCGATGCTGAGAGAGATCAAGTTGTCTTGACTGCTCAGACCCTGACTGAGGTCATCGTCGGCTTTGCTGAACGGGGTGTTGTTGTCGTCCACTACCGAGATGCCGGCATCGGTGCTGCCGATCCACTTGCGGCCGTTCGCATCGATCGCGAGCGCCGTGGGATAGAGGGAGCGCAGACCATCAAAGGTGGAAAAATACTGCCAGTGATTGAGACTGTCGGTCACGGCGACCACTCGGCGATCAGCGGCGTGTGAATTGAGCAGCCACAGGTTCCCCTGCGGATCTTTTTCGATGCCCGTCACCACGACATAGTTGGCGTCCCCGCTGATGCCGGACAACCGTTCGTCGCTGGAATTGATCATGCTCACGGTGATGCTGTCGCGATCGTCGGTCTCGAACACCGCCACGCCGGCGCCCCAGCTAGCTGCCCAGACGCGATTCCGGTTGTCCACCGCGAGATCGCGGAAATCATTCGTCGGCAATTTTTTATTCGCTAAGGAAAAAGTGCGCCACTGTTTGCCGTCATAGCGGGAGATGCCTGCGCTGGGCGACGCCGCCCAGAGGCGGCCATTCTGATCAAAAGCCAGGGCGCTGTATTTGTTGTCCGCCGGGCCGTCCGGCGTGATGGTCTTCCATTGGGTCGCGCCTTGCTGATAATAGCCCAGTCCTATTTCGGGCATAGCCAGCCAGATCGCCTGGTTCTGATCCACGGCGGCCCGTTGCCCGCTATCGAGCCAATTCGCCAGCCGGCTCCAAAAGCCGGTAGCATCCCGCACCCAGACGCCCCCTCCAGTGACCGCCAGCAACTTGTCGCGCCAGAGCGTCAGATCAAACACGGAAAAATCGGGCAATTCCGCCGGCAGCCATTGAACGCCGTCGAAAACCGAAAGGCCGGGCTTACCGGCGACAAAAATCCGGCCGCTGAAGGCTTGCACGGCGAACGCTTCATTCTGCAGCAGACCATCGGCTGTGGTGTAGCGGGTCCAGGCGTTCGGCGCCATCAGATTGGGAAAATCAAGACTGGCTCTGCGCACGCCATCCTTGCACGCTGCCCAGATTTCGCGGCCGTCCATAGCCACCCGCCGCACATCGCCGATCTTGTAGGTCTCCTTCACCTCCCAACGCCGGCTGTTGAACAGGCTGATGCCGATCGACAGACAAACCAAAATCGAATCCCCATGAGGATAAAGATCCTGAATTTGATATCCGTTGTAGTCGGTGATCAGAGTCCAGGTTTTGCTGGCAGGCGAATAGAGGTTCAGATTGCCGTTGCTGAGCGCTGCCCATACCCGTCCACGCTGATCCAGAGCGATGGCAGCGATATCATTGCCGGCCAGTCCTTCCGAGTTGGTAAAGGTGACCATGGTTCCACGAAGGACGTTATATTGGATGACGCCGCCGCTGGTGGCGGCCCAGAGCAGGCTGTCGCGACAGGCCACCTGGCGCACGTTGCGGGCGCTGGTGTAGGTCTTCCAGTCCCCAACCGCGGCGTGCAACCTCACGCCGGCTAAAAGGACGAGAAAGAAGAGTCCCCGCAACAGAGAAAGACGTATCATGAGGGTGGAGCCGGTTAGTTTATTGCGCATGAGCGACACCATGGTATGTTGGTCCTACGCCGGAAAAAAACAGCAGCAGAGTTCTGCCCCGATGGCTCCTGCACAGGGCCTTCGCGGCCGGTGGAACAACCGCAGACTTTAGACGCTGATCTGAGTGAATAGGTTGGCCATTTCAATGGCGGAAAGCGCGGCATCCCACCCTTTGTTGCCCGCCTTGGAGCCGGCCCGTTCCAGCGCCTGTTCCAGAGTATCGGGCGTGATCACGCCATAGGCGACGGGCAGACCGCTTTCCATGCTCACCTGAGCGATGCCTTTGGTCACCTCAGCCGAGATGTACTCGAAATGCGGCGTGGCGCCGCGGATCACCGCGCCCAGGCAGATGATCGCATCGTATTTCCCGCTCTGCGCCATCCTTTTGGCTGCCACCGGAATTTCAAAGGAACCGGGCACCCAGGCGATTTCGATCTGGTTCGCGTCCGCTCCGTGGCGCGACAGGCAATCCAGACTTCCTTCCAACAGCTTGCGGCAAATGAGTTCGTTGAACCGGCTGACCACAATGCCGAACCGTTTGCCGGCCGCCGTCAGTTGACCTTCCATGATTTTGGGCATAAGATCCCTTTATGATTGAATGAGACCGAAAGCTAACGGCCATCGGGGAACACTTTTACTCGGATTCATCCTGTAAAATCAAGTGCCCCATCTTGTCCCGTTTTGTTTTCAGATAACAGGCGTTGACGGTGTTGGGCGCCACTTCGATCGCCACCCGTTCCACCACCTCCAACCCATACCCTTCCAGTCCAACGATCTTTTTAGGATTGTTGGTCAGCAGGCGCAGACGGCGGATGCCCAGTTCAGCCAATATCTGGGCGCCGATGCCATAGTCGCGCAAATCCGCTTTGTATCCCAGCGCTTCGTTGGCCTCCACCGTATCTTTGCCGCCATCCTGCAAAGCGTACGCGCGAATCTTGTTGGCCAGACCGATGCCGCGGCCCTCTTGACGCATGTAGAGAAACACACCGCGCCCTTCCCGGTCGATCTGCTGCAACGCCAGGGCCATCTGTTCGCCGCAATCACAGCGCAGCGAACCAAACACATCGCCGGTGAGACACTGCGAATGGACCCGCACCAGAACCGGCTCAGCGGTGTGCACATCGCCTCTGACCAGTGCGACATGATGATGGTCATCCACCTCGCTCTGGAAAATATAAATGGTAAAATGGCCGAACTTGGTCGGAAGATCCGCCTGGGAGATGAGCCTGATGAGGTTCTCGTTCTGGCGACGGTATTCGATCAAGGAACGGACGCTGATCAGACGCAGGCCGAACTGCTTCGCCATTTGAATCAACGACGGCAGCCGGGCCATGGTTCCATCCTCAGCCATGATCTCGCAGAGCACTCCGCCCAGAGAACCGCCGGCGAGACGAGCGAGGTCCACCACCGCCTCGGTATGGCCGGCGCGACGCAACACACCGCCCTTGGCAGCGGCAATGGGAAACACGTGGCCGGGTTTGGCAAAGTCAGAGGGCGCCGCCTTTGGATCGACCAGCGCGCGGATGGTGCAGGCGCGGTCCGCAGCCGAGATGCCGGTGGTCACCGGCTCATGCCGGTAATCCACGGACACAGTGAACGCCGTGCCCAGCAAAGCGGTGTTGCGCGGCACCATGGGATAGATATCCAGTTCCTCCAGCCGTCGCGCCGGCAGCGGCGTACAGATCAGACCGCGCCCGTGTGTGGCCATGAAATTGATGCTCTCAGGCGTCACCTGGTCCGCCAGCTGGATGAAATCGCCTTCGTTCTCCCGGTTCTCATCATCCACAACGATGATGATTTTTCCGGCGCGAAGATCTTGCACCGCATCGGGGATGGAATCAAACGCAAACGTTTCTGTCTTGGGTTCGTTCTTCATCAAAGAGTGTAACACCGGTTATTGGTTACGCATCATCCAACGGGAGATGCCATTCAAAAGCCCCACTCGGATAATTTTTCCATCGTCAATCCGGACGCCGGCTTGCCGCCGGTCAGCAGACGCTGCACATATTTGCCAAGAAGATCGGTCTCCACATTCACCTCATCGCCGGTCCGTCTGCGGCGCAGGGTGGTGTGTTCGGCCGTATGCGGAATCACCGCCAGCGAGATCACCTCCTCGTTCACTTGGGCGATGGTGAGGCTGACGCCATCGATGGCGATGGAGCCTTTTTCCACACACAGGGCGGCGCACTCACCGGACAGCTGCAGGGTCAGCCAATAGCCCGGCGGCCGCGTCTGCAGATCCTGCACCCGGCCGATGCCGTCTACATGTCCCTGCACGAAATGGCCGCCCACTCTTCCGCCCACCGCCAAAGCACGCTCCAAGTTGACCGCAGTCCCTTCTGTCCAGCGCGCCAGGGTGCTGCGCTGCAGCGTCTCATGAACGGCCTCAACATCAAAACGGTCCGCCGCTTTTTTAACCACGGTCAGACACACGCCGCTTACCGCCACGCTGTCGCCGATCTCCAGGCCCGCCGGCACTCGCTCCGCGGAAATGACGAAGCGGACTCCCCCCTGCTGCCGGGTCGCGGCCCGAATGATGCCGATCTCTTCCACCAGACCTGTGAACATGGGCTTTACCAGCTGTAGTTGATCTTGCCGGCGATCATGACGTCCTTGCCAAAGTTGCGCATGCGCACCTCGGACAACGTCAGAGCGGAATTGATGTTGCGGATGCCCAGATCGCCGATGGCGTCGATACCGCTGCCGAGGATTTTCGGAGCGATGAACAGGACCATACGGTCCGCGTTTTTCCGCTTCAAACACTCGGTATGCACGGTACTGCCGCCCTCCACCAGCACTGAGGTGATGCCCATCTCGGCCATTTTCTTCCACAGCGCATCCGGATTCACCCAGCCCAGCTCATTCTCCGGCAGTACGAGGACCTGGACCCCGCGCTCGGTGATGCGGTTTATCTTTTCCTTGGACGCCGCCGAGGTGGTCACCAGAATGGTCAGATGCGGATTTTTATCCGACAGCATCGTGGCGTCCAGAGGCACGCGCAGTCGACTGTCGAGAATGATGCGGCGTGGCGAAGGCCCGCGCACATGGCGCACACTCAGCTGCGGGTCGTCCGCCAGCACCGTGCCGATACCGACGAGCACAGCGTCATGGCGGCTGCGCAGCCGATGCGCCATCACTCGAGCATCCTCCGAGGTGATCCATTTGGAATGACCGGTGCTGGTGGCAATGCGTCCGTCGAGCGTTTGCGCCATTTTGAGGGTGATGAGCGGTTTGCCGGTGGTGATATAGTGAAAATATGCTTCGTTCAATTGACGGCAATAAGATTCCAAAACACCGACCTTCACCTGAAGGCCTTTGGCCTGCAAAAAATGAATGCCCTTGCCGTTCACCAGCGGATTGGGATCTTTGCTGCCGATGACCACCCGGGCCACTCCGGAATCCAACAGGGCTTGTGCGCAGGGCGGTGTTTTACCCTGATGACAGCAGGGCTCCAGCGTCACATAGATGGTTGCGCCGTGACTGGCGTCTCCGGCTGCTTGCAAAGCGTTGACCTCCGCATGCGCCTGTCCGTATCTCTCATGATAGCCTTCGCCGACGATGCGGCCGTCGCGAACGATTACGGCGCCGACCATGGGGTTCGGACTGACGAAGCGGCGCCCTTTACTGGCCAGCTGCAGCGCCCGCTTCATGAATTGTTCGTCACCGTCAGAGATACGAACTCCTCAATCAAACAAAAACGTTCGCCGAAGAAGCACAGCGTCCCATCGGTCTTCCGCAAACGAACTAAAAGGAAGCCCCAAAAGGACTCTTTCAGGGCTGACAGGAAAAACCCGGCATGGCCAGGAGATCTGTTGATAATAGGCGGCCTCAATTTAAACATTAAATAAAAGTAAATCAACTCTTTTTTACCCCTGTGCACACGCTGCACGGCAGCCGGGAAAGCCGAAAACAGCGCCCTTCTCCACTACCCATTGACGTCGTTTATAAAAAAAATACAAAATATTGAGTTTTTCCCTTGACAAAGTAGGTAATGTTTTCTAAATTGGCACGGCAAAAAATCAAGGTGACAGACCATTGATCTGCAGCACTGTTAGGCTTCGATAAAATACTCCCGGGCGCTGCTGTTACCTTTTCCAACCTGTTGCACAAAAACAAACGGTAACAATTTTTAACCAGGCGGATGTTGGGTTCCGGATGGGCGGGTATCATCAGAGGATAAGGATTACGGATGAGCGATCACAAGAATAAAAATCAGATGGAATTCACTGCGGTTTCTAATGATCTACTCAACACGGACGCCCCACCGGCAACCACTGCCGGCCGTACCAAGCCCCGGCTGGAAAAGCTGAGCATCCCCCGGTTCTTCACCCGCAAGGATGTTCATCCTTATGACGAAATCGAATGGGAGCTGCGCACCGCCTCCATCACCAATGACAAGGGCAAGGTGCTGTTCGAACGGCATGACCTGGAAGCGCCCAAAACGTGGTCGCAAACCGCGCTCAACATCGTCGCATCCAAATACTTTCATACGCGCACCCTGGAGGCGACGCCGGAGACCAGCGTGCGGCAGCTGGTGGATCGTGTGGTCAATACCCTGGGGCGTTGGGGCGTGAAGGACGGTTATTTTGCCTCGGTGGAGGACAGTAAAACGTTTATGGCGGAGTTGACCCACCTGCTCGTCAACCAAAAGGCCGCTTTCAACAGCCCGGTGTGGTTCAATCTGGGCGTGGAGGAGCATCCGCAGTGTTCCGCCTGCTTTATCAACGCGGTCAAAGACGAGATGGGCTCCATTCTGGATCTGGCCAAAACCGAGGGCATGCTGTTTAAATTCGGGTCAGGGACCGGCACCAACTTTTCCACCCTGCGTTCCTCCAAAGAGAAACTGGCCAGCGGCGGCTCCGCCTCCGGACCGGTCTCCTTTATGCGCGGTTTTGACGCCTTTGCCGGCGTGATTAAATCCGGCGGCAAGACCCGCCGCGCCGCAAAAATGGTCATCCTCAACATCGATCATCCGGACATCGTCGAATACATCAATTGCAAGGTGGAGGAGGATAAGAAGGCCTGGGCTCTCATCGAGATGGGCTACGACGGTTCGTTCGGGGGCGATGCCTACGGCTCGGTCTTTTTCCAGAACTCGAACAACAGCGTGCGCGTCACCGATGAGTTCATGCGCGCGGTGGTGAACGACGCTATGTGGCACACCCGGGCGGTGACCGACGGCCATATCGTCGATACCTTGCGCGCCCGAGATCTGATGAAGCAGATCTGCCATGCCGCCCATAGCTGCGGAGACCCCGGCATCCAGTACCATACCACCATCAACGACTGGCATACCTGTCCCAATTCGGCGCCCATCAACGCCTCCAATCCCTGCAGCGAGTACATGTTCGTGGACAATTCCAGCTGCAATCTGGCGTCGCTGAACCTGATGAAATTCGTCAAAGAGAGCGGTGAATTCGACATCGAGGCGTACCGCCGCGCCATCCACCTGCTCATCATCTCGCAGGAGATCATCGTCGACAACGCCAGCTATCCCACAGACCCCATCACCGAAAACAGCCGGCGATTTCGCCCCCTGGGACTAGGATATGCCAACCTGGGCGCTTTGTTGATGTACTATGGATTGCCCTATGACAGCGACCGGGGCCGCGCCCTGGCCGCCACGTTCACCGCCCTGTTGACCGGACAGGCCTATCTGTCCTCCGCCATCCTGGCCAGCGCCAAGGGGCCGTTCGATGAATTTGACAAAAACCAGCAGCCCATGCTGCGCGTCATTAACAAGCATCAGCAGGCGCTCAAGACCATCTCACGCAGGCTGACGGTGGATGCGCTGTACCTCGCTGCGGAAGAGGTGTGGAACGACGCCTATGAGATGGGGCAAAAGTACGGCTATCGCAACGCTCAGGTCACGGTTCTGGCGCCCACCGGCACCATCGGCTTTATGATGGACTGCGACACCACGGGCATCGAGCCGGACATCGCGCTGGTCAAATATAAAAAGCTGGTGGGCGGTGGAGATCTTAAACTGGTGAACGCCACGGTCGGCAACACGCTGCACCGACTCGGCTATCCGGATGAACAGGTGCAGGCCATTCTCCAGCACATTCAACGAACCGACACCATCGAAGGCGCCCCCTATCTCAGCGCCGAGCATGTGCCCATCTTTGATTGTGCGTTCAAGCCGGCCAACGGCGAGCGCTACATCTCCTACATGGGCCATGTGCGCATGATGGCGGCGGTACAGCCGTTTCTATCCGGCGCCATCTCCAAGACCGTCAACATGCCCAACCACTGCACGCCGGAGGAAATCGAGTCCGTCTATCTGCAGGCCTGGGAACTTTCGCTGAAATCCATTGCCATCTATCGCGACGGTTCAAAACGCAGTCAGCCGCTCAACACCGGTAAGAAAAAAAGCGACCAGACCGAGACCGCCGCGGAACCGGTGCGCACCATCGGCGTGCGCAAACGTCTGCCGGACGAACGGCGGTCGACGACTCACAAGTTTTCCATCTCCGGCCATGAGGGATATATCACGGTGGGTGAATACGACGACGGCAAACCCGGCGAGATCTTTGTCGTCATGGCGAAAACCGGCTCTGTGGTCTCGGGTCTGATGGACGCGTTCGCCACCTCGATCTCGATGGCCCTGCAATACGGCGTGCCGTTGGAGGTGCTGGTGAACAAATTCAGCCACACGCGCTTTGAACCCTACGGCTTCACCAACAACGCCGCCATCCCCATGGCGAAATCAATTTTGGATTACATCTTCCGCTGGCTGGGAATCAAATATCTGAACCACAAAGAGAACAACAGTGAAGCCAAGGAGTTGACCGAATTTGAAATGCCCCGGTATGACGCCCTGGAACAGAATCTCGAAAAGGAAAAACAGGTCAGCATGTATCAGTCCGATGCGCCGCCCTGTTCGGAATGCGGCAACATCATGGTGCGCAACGGCGCTTGCTACAAATGCCTGAATTGCGGCAGCACCAGCGGCTGCTCTTGATTTTCTCTCCCGTGATAGGTGTTCAACAAAGAACCCCGGCGCTTTTCCAGGCCGGGTTTTTTTGTCATCCCCGTCACAAAAAGCTTACATTGCCGGCAAAACAGGAACCTCAGGGCCGGGTCGGGCGTAAAAAAGACTTGCATGGGGCGATTCATACTCGTATTTTAAAGAGTGAGATGATTTGCCCCGGCAATGATTCTCAAATTAATCAGTGGGATTTACCAGAGGGAGAAAAACATGCGAAAGTTAACGTCCGTAGTACTCATGATCGGTTTGGCGCTTCAAGTGATTGGGTGCAGTGCCAGCAAGACCACCAAAGGTACGGCCATCGGCACCGGTTCAGGCGCCGTGGTCGGCGGTGTGATCGGCAAACAATTGGGCAACACCGCTTTGGGCGCCATTCTCGGGGCTGCCATCGGTGGAGCCGCGGGCTCTTATATCGGCAACCGAATGGACAAACAGGCGGAAGAGCTGCAAAAAGAACTTGCCGAGGCCGATGTGAACCGCGTCGGCGAAGGCATCCAGGTGACCCTGAAATCCGGACTGCTGTTCGACACCACCAAATCGACGCTTCAGCCCACTGCCAAGACCGAACTGCAAGAGTTCGCAGGCAGCCTGAACAAGTATCCGGATACCAATCTGCTCATCGAGGGCCATGCTGACTCTCAGGGCGAAGAGGCGTACAATCAAAAGCTGTCTGAACAGCGTGCTTCCACCGTCGCCAATTTTCTCATTCAGCAGAGCGTCGATCCCACCCGCATCACCACCAAGGGGTATGGCGAAACCCAGCCGAAGACGAGCAACGACACGGCGGACGGCCGCGCGGCCAACCGTCGCGTTGAAATCGTCATCGTGGCCAATGATAAACTGAAACAGGAAGCGGTCGCCAACACCAAATCCTGATTGTTGCTGAAAGCCGATAAAGGAAAAGGGCGGCTGCTACAGGCAGTCGCCCTTTTTTTGTTTTTCGGGCAGGTTCCCCGGCGGTTCAAGATCAAATATTCGATAATAATGAAGTGAAATCAAGGCTTGGTGAAAAATTTCGATGAACGCTTTTGCTAATGAGTGATCTATAGGTCGTTTTTAGAGTTAAAACGTACTAGTTTATCCCAATCTATTGCACCACTCCTTTTGCAAAAATCATCCGCAAATTCTTTAGTAAACCTATTTATCATTTGATAATACATTTCCAAAAAATCGTCATTCTTTTCCTTAGCCATATGTCCCAGTGGCTCGATGATTGCTAAATATAGCACATTGTCGCCGGAAATGAACTCCCAGAAACATTGACCACAAAGTTTAAAATACTCTCCCTTATCTGGTTTGTTATCCTTGCCGTAACAACAACCATTAACAGCACGAATGTTTAATTGTGAATTGCTGGTTCTAAGAGTTTTCTTCGCAATTTTAAAATCAGTAATCATTTTAGCTATCTGTGAACTATTACCCCAATTTGGACCTGATTTGATGGTTACAATATTTCTTATCTTATTGTTGTCAAACTCTAGATCAATCCCCGTAATTCCAGACTTTCGTCCACCAAAAACCTTATTATTAATAAAAATAGCCAACCCTTCCAGCCAATCACCAAAAATAGTTTCTTCATTTGAGGAAATATGTGCGTCGACTAAACCCTTTATTATTTGTTCGGCAGTCATCACATATTTCGCTTTAAACAAATAAGGATTTTTTCGCTTGAGGACTTGCGCCAACCTCAATCCATCAAGACTTTGTATTCGTTTATGATGAAAATTTTGAATATTTCCCTCAACGTAATCTGTTACGTCTTTTAGGCGTAATTTTTTCATAGTTTGCCTTTGCATCAAATAAATATAGTTCAGCGATCTTTAATTGTTTTTTGACCATTTCACAATATTCAGGAACAATGTCTATGCCTATTGAATTTCGTTTCATACGATTTGCAACAATCAATGTTGTACCAGAGCCCATAAAAGGATCAAGAACCAAATCATCCTCTTTTGTAAAAAGCTTAATGAACCACTCGGGTAGTTCTTCAGGGAAAGCCGCGCTGTGATTTTTATTATTGCATTCAGTTGCTAAATATAGAACATTTGTTGGATAGGCTTTATCTCTATAAAGCCAGTTTGAGATATTTTTTCCAAATCCACTTCCTACTTTAGAATTGTCCCTAGTTTTATCAGTTTCAGATAGATTTTTCAATCTCAAATTGGCCCAATCTCCCATTGGAACCATAACCTGTTCCTGATACATATTGAATTTCCGGTTTTTATTAAATTGAAGAAGTCTTTCCCATGCATCACGAAAACGGTTAGGCCATTTTCCAGGATAGCAATTTTTTTTGTGCCAAATAAACTCTTCCGTCCACAACCAACCCTGTTTACGCATTTCGAGAATTAATTCCATTACATAAGTGCTTCGCTCACCTTCCACTACTTTTTCTTTAATATTTAAAATAAAAGTACCCGTGGACTTGAGTACGCGTAAAAGCTGCTCAGAAATAGGTAGAAACCATTCTACATATTTATCATGAGGAATTCCTCCGTAGGTATTCTTTCGTTGGTCAGCGTAAGGTGGTGATGTAATGATAAGATCAATGAAATCACTCGGGAGTAACTTTAATTGCTCTTTACTATCACCAAGATAGATATCTGTATTTATTTCCATATTATTCTAGCCTGTTTATATAAAGTACAAATAGTGTCCATGATGCCATCCGGCACTTGGGGCCACCAGCCGGTCGTGGAGGTCAAAAGCGGCGGCCGATGCTTTCGCCGGACCTTTTTCCGCAGCGAAGGCTCCGCTAAAAAGCTCCTTCTCGCACTCATTCACCCGCTGAAACGGTTCTAAACTGCGCCGCAACCGTCGGCTTTTTTAGTGGGCGGCTCATCGCGAATCTCAGTGCCGGTCTTCTCTCACTTCCTTGCGATCCTCGCGGATCTCCCGCACGCCTATTTTGAGTGCCTCCTGGGACCCTGCAGGCAAGATACCCTTCCAAAAGCATGCACTATTGATCGCTCAGGTTTTGGTCCAGCCGGGCGTTCTCCGCATCCATCCGCCTCTGCAGGGCCGGCCGTACGCCGACGCCTTAATCTTTTTTGTCGACCAACTCCCGCGCCTGCTGGGAATCCCGGTGGTCGCGGCGCCTAGAATCACGGCGATTCCTCATCCACGCCGGCGCCCGATTCCGCTTCGTGCGCCGCCTCATCCGCCATTTGATCGATCTCA
>CAZKQR010000100.1:0-1053 GCA_964554965.1 uncultured Cytophagia bacterium
GGAAAAATTTGTCTCGGACCGCGGCCAGGCTCAAACGAGCGGCACGGGTGTAGAGCGCTAATTCCTTGACGATTCCCATTTCATCCCATTCATTGAATGGACCTTCTGCCGGTGATCCCGGCCATGAGCCGGCGGAGCAAATCCGGCGGCCTTTAAACGGCTGCCGGGGGCGCCGACGGCTGCCGTTCTTCGCCGGCGGCCGTGACAAAGATGGCCGCCTGGCCGACGACCGGGCATTTGTTCTCGCAGATCCCACAACCGATGCAGAGATCTTCGCGCACATAGGGGAATTTTACCGTGCGCATCTCCCCTTGCGCTGTGCGCACCTCCTGTTCATCAAAGCGGATCGCTTTTTCCGGCAAAGGACAATGCTCTTCGCAGACCAGGCAATCCTCCTGGCGATACCAGGGGATGCAGCGGCTTTTATCAAAATAGGCCGTGCCCATTTTGTTCTGCTGTTTCGCGGCCAGGTCCAGCTTGCCGATGGCGCCGGTGGGGCAGATCTCGCCGCACAGCGTGCAGTTGTACTCGCAATAGCCGGTTCTCATCACCGCCCGCGGGCTCCAGACGCCCTCCCAGCCGCCCTGCGTGAGAGCAGGCTGCAGGCAGGCGCCGGTGGAGGAACAGATGCGCACGCACGCCTGACAGCGAAGGCAGAGGTCGAGAAAAGCCTCTTCCGGCAGAGCGCCCGGCGGCCGGATCAACCTGCCGGTTTCATTGCGGTTGCCGGCGCCGACGCGCGTCGCCGCCAGACCCACAATGCCCGTGGCCGTGGCCTGCATGAACCGCCTGCGCGAAAGATCGATCCGGCCCTGGCTTTTACGCCGGCCGAACCGGTAGGAGATGGCCTGCGGTTTGCATACGGTCGCGCACTCGTTGCACTGAATGCACTCCGCCGCATCAGTGATGGTGTAGTCATCCTCAATCGCGTTCATGCGGCAGCGGCGCTGACAGAGGCTGCACGAAGTGCACTCTTGATTGACGCTGCGGCCAAACACGCGAAAGCGGGAAAAAAGCCCGAGCAGGGCGCCCAGCGGACAGAGGTTGCGGCAC
>CAZKQR010000100.1:1063-12394 GCA_964554965.1 uncultured Cytophagia bacterium
CTGATGCGATGTCTCTCCGGTCTGCGAAGGAAGAGTTCGAGTTAATACTGTTCGTGCAGTGCGCCCTGCGGGCAGAGGTTGCGGCACCAGAAGCGGCGCGAAACCAGACCCAGCGCCAGCACGCCGATGAACAAAAGCAGAACAGGGATGCTCTGCTCAAAGGAGACAGACTGAACCGGCAACAGCCACTTTTGCATCCAGGCGTATAGCGTGTACCATTGCTCCTCCGCGATGCCGCTGGTAAAACCGATCTGAAAGAGTCCCTGGGTCAGCAGCGCCATGGCGGGATAGAGACTGACCGTGAGCACACGGGTGAGCATGACCAGCGGATCGAAAAACCAGGCGGCCTGCCAGGAAAAGAGCGCCGCACAGAGCACAGCGACCAGGATGAAAAATTTCCCCGAGCGAAACCGGACGCTCTCGCGGCCGGCGGCGGGCTTTCGGCGGCGAAGGCAGCGGTCGCTGCCATCGATCACCGTGCCCAGCGGGCAAATCCAGCCGCAGAAAAAACGCCCCAGCGGAATGGTGAGCAGCAGCAGAATGACCGCCGGCAGCATGGAGGCGATCCAGGTCCGTGCGGACAAAGCCGTGGTCAGCGCAGCCAGCGGGCTGGTACGCAAAAAGATATCAGAAGGCCAGCCGCCCTCGTAGGGAAATCGGGCGTGCAGAAACAAACCGAGAAATAAAAGAAGGAAGAAAATCTGCGCAAGCTTGCGAATGCGGTTTACCATGTCAGCCGTTGATCTCCTCGATGGACACGCGGGTCAAATCCGATTGTCCCAGTCCGCGCTCCGAAGCCAGTCTCAGATACTCCACCTGCTCCGGTTTCACGCCGAACAACGTCATGCCATAGGCGTCCACCGCCACCCGGTCGACGCCGGCGATGACGGTCTTTTTCTCCGCTACATCGGCCAGGCTGCCGCCGGTGGGCCCATTGCGCAACAGGACGCGGTAAGCGTCGATAATAGTCAACGTGGGTTTAAGCGCGGAATTGATGTCGACGATTTTAGTCATGAATTTATTATGAATGGAGCCGCGGTCACCGCCCATCACGCCCATGAGGTTCTTGAACCCCAGGGTGTATTGCGAGATCGAGTGGTGTTTGGCAACAGGCATGTTGATAAAGACATCGGCCTCCAGCACATCGAGATAAAAGGGCCAGGATTTCAGCAGCGCGCCCTGAGGGATCGCGACCTCTTTAAACCGGCTGTCGATGATGTGGCGGACCTGCGCGCCGGCTGCGGCCGCGGCCTTTTCGATGCCGCTGCGGCTGTAGCAGCGCTGCGCTTGATTGCAGGTGCGGTCGAGAACCCGCACACGGCTGGCGCCCGCTTCGAAGCACATCTTGACGACCTCAGCCACCGCCTCGGGGTTGGTGTTGGCCGCCTGTTCGGGCGACCGGTCCCAGCCGATGTTCGGTTTGATCAGAACAGTCTGGCCTTTTTTAACAAACTGCGACATGCCGCCCAGCGCCTGCACGGCTTTGCGCACCAGCTCAGCGGGTGCGGCGTTGCGGACGACCACCAGCTTGGAGGGTGGAGCTGCAGTCCACGCGGCGGCGGGCAGAACCAGGCCGGCGGTCAAGGTTTTACAGAATTCGCGTCGATCCATCAGCGGGCTTCCTTCCATACGTGTTTCGGTTGCTGTCCAAGTGCTGCGGCGGGAGGCGGCCTGGTTGAATGTGTGCCGGATCAGGCTCAGGCCGGCCGGATTCCGGTCTGGAGGGGGGAACGGACCTCGGTGCTCCCTGCTGGGCAGCGTGATAAAACAAAGCCCACCATATTCGGTGGGCTGTAAAGAACGGGTGCCGAAGCCGGGATTTGAACCCGGACGCCCGGTGGGCACTACCCCCTCAAGATAGCGTGTCTACCAAATTCCACCACTTCGGCATCAAAACGGTTCTACTTTCCAGCAGGCGCCGGCGTTGTCGGCGCAGGAACCTGGGGCAGTGTTCGCGCCGGAGAGCTGGATCTATTTTCTCGTTCCTGCTCCACCAGGCTGGACTGAGAGACGCTGCCGCGGGTCAGAAAGCCCAACAACAGAGCAAGGACCATGAACGTAGCGGTGAGGATCGCGGTCATCTTGGATAAAAAGGTGGCGCTGCCGCGGCCGCCGAGAACGCTGTTCATGGAATCCATACCGCCAAAGGTGCCGGCCAGACCGCCGCCCTTGCTGGATTGAATGAGAATGACAAACGTCAACAGAAGGCAGACGATGAAAAACAAAATGATCAGTAGCGTGTACATGCACACTCCAAAATAGGTTATGCGGTTACAATCTGTAAAAAGGATTTGGCGTCCAGACTGGCGCCGCCGATCAGGCCGCCGTCGATATCCGGCTGCGCCAGCAGCTGCGCGGCGTTATCCGGCTTCATACTGCCGCCGTACTGGATGCGCACCGCTTGCGCCACGGCCTCGCTGTAGAGCTGCGCCAGCAGAGTGCGAATGAAATGGTGCACCTCCTGGGCCTGCTCGCTGGTGGCGGTCACTCCGGTGCCGATCGCCCATACCGGTTCGTAAGCGATCACCATGGTCTGCGCCTGTTCGGCGCTGAGGTCCGCGAAACATCCGGTTACCTGGTCGCCGACTACAGAGTCAGTAGTCCCGGCTTTGCGCTGATCCAGCGTCTCGCCGACGCAGACGATGGGATGCAATCCCACTGCCAGCGCGCGCTTGATCTTTTTATTCACTGTTGCGTCGGTCTCGCCGAAATACTGCCGGCGTTCAGAATGGCCGAGGATCACGTATTGACATCCGGCGGATTTCAGCATCTCGGCGGCGATCTCACCGGTGAAGGCGCCTTTTTCCTCCCAGTGCATGTTTTGTGCGCCCAGGCGCACCGCCGATCCCTTGATCGCAGCGGCCACTGCGGTCAAGTTCACAAAAGGCGGACAAACGACGATCTCGCCGGCTCCGTCCTTGGGCGCGGCAGCGGCAATAGCAGCCGCCAGTTCCATCGCCTCCGGAACGGTCTTGTACATTTTCCAATTACCCGCTACAATCCGTTTTCGCATAGTGTTCCTGACTGATAATCATGCGGCGCACAGAGTGCGCCGCATGCACTGTTCACAGAGTTAAAAAGAGGCCATCTTGACGACCAGATCCACCACGCGGCAGCTGTAGCCCCATTCATTATCGTACCAGGCCACCACTTTGATAAAATTGCTGGTGCCTTCCAGCACCATGGTGGATTTGGCGTCGAAAATCGACGAGTGCGCGTTGCCGATCACATCCACGGACACGATCGGATCTTCGGTGTACTGGAGAATGCCTTTCAGCTTGCCTTCGGCCGCGGCCTTGATCGCGCCGTTAACCTGCTCAATGCTGACATCCTTTTTCAATTCAGCGACCAGATCGACCACCGAACCGTCCCACACCGGAACGCGCAGAGAAAAGCCGTCCAACTTGCCTTTCAGCTCCGGGATCACCTTGCCCACCGCTTTGGCAGCGCCGGTGGTGGTGGGGATGATGGACATGGCCGCCGAGCGGGCGCGACGCAGATCGCTGTGCGGCAGATCCAAAATGCGCTGATCGTTGGTGTAAGCATGCACCGTGGTCATATAGCCGCGTTTGATGCCGAAAGAGTCGTGCAACACTTTGGCCACCGGGGCCAGACAGTTTGTCGTGCACGAGGCATTAGAGACCAGTTTGTGCTCGGGTTTGAGGTCGCCGTCGTTGACGCCGATAACGATGGTGGCGTCGATCTCATCTTTGGACGGAACAGTCAGCACGACCTTTTTGGCGCCGCCATCCAGATGTTTGGCAATCTGCTCTTTTTTGCGGAACACACCGGTGGACTCGACGACATACTCTGCGCCGACTTTGCCCCAGGGAATATTGGCAGGGTCTTTTTCCGCGCTGATCTGAATCTTTTTGCCGTTGACGATCACGGCATTGCCTTCGCAGGAGACTTCGCCTTTGAAAAGACCATGGGTGGAATCATATTTCAACAGATGCGCCAGCGTCGGGGCATCGGTGATGTCGTTGATCTGGACAATTTCGATATCCTTGCGCTGCACTGCGGCGCGAAAAACCAAACGGCCGATACGACCGAAACCGTTAATGCCTAATTTGATAGCCATAAAACCATCCTCCAATGTGCGTTGATTATTAAAAAACCAGGGATTGCCTAAAGCACAACAAAATCCATATCCGGAGACCGGTAACATGGTTTGAGCTATTAAATTAAAAAAAATTACCCGCAATGTCAAGTATAATTCTTGACCGAGAAATCATTTACACGCGAACCAGAGTCAGACAGTAGACCTGGCGGCACCCCTGGGCCTTCAGGGTTTTGGCGCATTCGTTCAGGGTATGGCCGGTGGTGAACAGGTCATCCACCAGCACCACCACGCCGCCGGCCGATTCCTCCGGCCTGGATACGACAAAGGCGCCGGCGAGATTGCGCGAGCGCTCCGCCTTGGCGAGTTTGGCCTGCGGCCGCGTGTAGCGGATGCGCTGCAACAGCGCGGCATCCATGGGCAGCCCGGCAGCTGTTGCCGCATGTTGCGCCAGCCGCTCCGACTGGTTATAGCCGCGCTCGCGCAGGCGCCGCCGGTGCAACGGCACCGGCGCCAGAATCGCGGCCTCCGGCAGCGCCGCGTCGCGCAGGGTCAGTCCGAGCTCTCGGCCCAGCGGCTGGGCCAGACTCCCATAGCCCTTGTACTTCATCAGATGGATCAACTTTTGAATCGACTCATGGAAGGGAAACACGGCGATCGAGGCCTCGAACCAGGCCGGTCCGCTGAGCTGATGCGTCAGATTTTCAGACGCCAGCACCGGCTCCTCCAACCGGGGCAGGGTTTCCAGGCAGGTGCGACAGACCAGAACCTCTGTGTCCAAATCGTTGTTACAGAGCACACACCAGGGCGGATAGATGAAATCCAGCAGCGGCTCTGTCAAAGACGACAGAGCGGAGACCCATGTTCGTTTTTCAGCCGTTGAACGCATCCTGTAACGGACTCCTCACGCTCGGCCGGACTCGGGTTGCAGCATCATTACAAGAGTAGGGCAGGCGCCAGCCCTACTTGAACCGGTAGACAAAAGCGAGCTTGGGCTCTATGCGCTCCTGGGATTTGTAGATCTTGCTGCCCGGATCGGTTTCGACAAACGACCAGATGTAATCCACATAGAGGATGAGGTAGGGCTTGAGCTTGTATCCCAGACCCAATCGCGCCACGCTGCGGTCGTCCAGAGTGAACACATCCTCTGCCTGAACGATGCCGAGCTTGTCGTAGGCGGCGTGGGCGGCGATCGTCGGCAAGGCCTCGGTGGCGTCCGCAGCCAGATGCAGCTGGCCGCTCTTCTCGATATCCAATTTGGATACGGTGCCCAACAGCCGCACCCGGTTGCCCAGCACATTGCCGTACAGCTCACCGAACGTGCCGCTGGTTTCCTTCAGGCCGATCAGCATGTCCGTCTTGTAGAATTTTTTGCCGTGCGAAATCTGCAGTTTCTGAATTTCATAAAAAGGATCAAAGAACGAGGGGATAAACTCCTCGCCCAGCTGGCGGCGTTCCAAACGGGCCTGCACCTCCATGAGACCGAGGAGATTGGCAAAGCCGACGGACACGCCCACCGCAGATCCGGCGCCGAAATCACGATGGACGTTCTCGCGCGAGCTGTAGCCGTGAATGACGGCATAGTCGGCGTATAAAAGCGTGTTGAATACCCGGGTTTTGATCAACGGCAATTCCACATCCACGCCATACACGGAAACACCGTCGTTGCTGGCCACCCAGGTGTCGGGATCCAGGTCCCGGGCAAAGCTGGCGCCGACGGCAAAGTTTTTTAGTACCGGGACAGCGAGAACGTACAACGGCCGGTAGTAGCCGCGGAAACCAAATAATTCCGAACGCCCCATATTGCTGGCCATGCTTTCGAAACCAAAATGGCCGAGATCCAGATCAAACTCCATGCCGACTTTGCGATCATCGTAATTGATCTCGTTGGTGAAATAGTTGACGATAAAGCCATGGCCGATGCGCGCAGCGTCCAGCGTGCCGATCCGTGTGTAAAAGCGGTCCGTTTTGCGGCCATAGCGAAAATAACGCAACAGACGGAAATAGTCGTACCCCGAATCCCAATCCTTGGCGCGCAACGAGCCGCTCTCAGCATCGTACAACAGGTTGATGTTCAATCCGAATCCCATGGGCCCAAAGGACACTTCCGGCCGCAGACAGAAAGAAAAGTAGGATTGGTCGTCTATGGTGGTGACGCCGATTCCGCCGAACAGCCGGTTCTCGTTGCCGGTCCAGTAACCGAACCCCGTATCCGGGAATTGAGCCACTCCAGAGCCTGCCAGACAAAACAGGCTCAGCAGAATCAGCGCCTTTTTCATCTTCTGTTTCCTTTCACCACAGATCTTCCATCCCCGGAGGAACATCCCAATGAGTCGCCCACTGAAAATGGCCCTGTCCGCCGGCCGCCGTGCTCCGGTCCACGGATAGAAGCCTCTTGTGATCGATCTCCTCAGCCGCCAGATATTCGAACATCTCTTTAGCTTTCGGATGGCGGGCTTTGAGCGCTGCCTGGCGATAAAACTGATACGCCTTTTCCTCTGCCTGCATGGCCAGGCGGATCGCCTCCTCGCCGGATAGATCCGGGGAAACCTGGTGGCCGCCGATCTCCTGGTTGGAAACGATGGCGGCAGGTCTCTGGCCGCCGGAAAGCTTGAGGTACAGCTCGGAGAGCTGGTCAAAATGCCCCTGCTCGATGGCGCTAAAGTAGGTGAACTTGTTGCTGATTTTTTCCTGCTTCATCACCGCGGCGGCGCTGCGGTAAAACTCCATGGCGCCTTTTTCCCGGCTGATCGCCAGCTGCAGGGAGGCCAGGGGATCGAGATCAGCGACTTCGGTGTGCAGATGCACGCCGGCCACGGCTTCGCTGAAGGCTTTATTAAAAGCGGGCAGGTCCTCCGGTTTGCGTGAAGATATATACGGCCCGTCCACACACACCTCTTGATCCACATAATGGGCCCCGGCCAGTTTAACGTCGTCGCGAATACCGACAAAGCAGGTGGTGGTCACGCCCTCGAGCAGCCCGGCGGAGATCAGCACCTGAGCGCCGTGGCAGATGGCGCCGACGGGGCGGCCGGTCTGCCAAAAGGCTTTCACCAGAGCCAGCGCCGTGTCATTGATGCGGATGCGCTCCGGCGCTCCGCCGCCGGGAATGATCAGACCGTCATACTCTGCTGCGCGAATCTCATCGATGGTCTTGTCCGGCGTCAGGCTGACGCGGTTGTATTTGCCGGTGAGCGTCGAACGGTCCAAGCCCACCCAATCCACCTGAGCGCCGAGCTTTTGCATATACTCTTTCGGCCGCGTGGCCTCCTCGTCGTGAAATTGCGGACCGATCAAAATAGCAATTCGTTTGTCTTTCAGCATATCCATTCTCTGAGTTATACGGGTTTTCGAAATCACAAGGCCGACGATCAGCCACCCGTCGGCCGGTGAGGGTTTACTTTTGATCCAGCTGACGCAACCGGTCGCGCAGACCAGCCGCCACTTCGTAGGCCTCTTCCTGCACCGCCCGGTCCATCAGCCGCAGCAGCCGTTCCCGCTCGCTGAGCGGCTTTTGCTCGCGCAGCTCATCCAGCCATTCGCGCAGCAGTTCCACCTCCACCATCTCTTTGCCCAGATGCTTGCGGTACTTTTGATAATGGCGTTCGATGGCCCGGATGCCCTTTTCGATCAGGCGGATCGACTCATCCACTCCACCGGTATCCATGGCCAGAGAGGCGGCGGCGCGCACATACATCATCAGCACATAAGGCCGATACTGTTCGAACGTCCAGATGATCTCCTGGCTTTTCGCGTATTTGTGGACCAGATCGAACACTTTGAGATTCCGCCGGGTGTCCCTGACGACGCGTTGGTAATCCCCCAAACGCAGCAGGGCGATATAACGGTGATAGAATTGAATGGCCTCCTGCTGCAGCCGCAGACAGTCGACGGTTGAGAGCGAAAACGAAGCGCCGCCGCCCTGGAGCGCGGTCTTGGCGCGGTCTTCAAAGTAACTGAGGTAGGAATCAAAATGGTGCGGTCGCCTGCCGTCGGGCCGGCCGTCCAGCTCCATCTGCAGCAGGCCCAGGTCAATGCGCATCTGCAGCTTTTTGCCGCCGTCCTGACCGTCTATGATGCGCACATTGACGTCATTGGGAAGATATTTCCAGTGTTTCAACAACCGCCCGATGTCATCGCTCATAAGATCCTCTTCAAGCAATGCTCGCAGACACCCCCTTGGCAGAGGATGCGCCGTTTATCTGTGCGATCTGAATCAGGAAAAATAGGCAATCGCGTTGCTGAACAAAGCGGCTCCATCGGCCTGCCGATTCAGGCCGATGCGGGTCCAGGCCGGATGGTGGGTCGGATCGATGTTGCGTTCCGGATGCGGCATCAGCCCCAGCACGCGGCCGGCGGGATCGCAGATTCCGGCGATATCCGCCATGGAGCCGTTGGGATTCCATGGATACGCGGCAGCGCCGCCGTCCGGGTTGACATATTGAAAGACCACCTGACGGTTGCGCCACAGCTCTTGCAGCACCGACTCGTCGCGCACCACGAATTTTCCTTCGGCATGGGCCACGGGAAAATACACCCGCTCCTTCATGGCGCGGGTGAACACGCATGGGCTCTCATTGATGCGCAGATGAACCCAGCGGTCGTCGTATTTACCGGAGTCGTTATTGGTCAGGGTGACCGATTGCTCCGCGTTAAAATCCACTGCCGGCAGCAGGCCTGCTTTTACCAACACCTGAAATCCGTTACAAATTCCAATAATCAATTTATCCTGTTGATGAAAGGCGTGCAGGTGCTCCGCCAGGTGAAAGCGCAATTGATTGGCCATCACCTTGCCGGCAGAGATATCGTCGCCGTAGGTGAAACCGCCGGGAATGGCCAGAATCTGATACTCGGCCAACAGCGCCGGATTTTCCAGCACCCGGTTGATGTGCAGCAGGACGGCGGCGCCGCCCGCCTGGTCAAAGGCAAATGCGGTTTCCAGATCGCAATTGGATCCGGCAGCGCGCATAACAAGTACTCTGGGCTTCATCAAACAGACGTTCCTTTTCTTTCCTGATCCGATTCCGATGCCCTGGCCGGCTACCAGCGCAGGGTGTTTTGCCAGGAGCTTTTCAAATTCGACAGGTTTTCCTCAATCAACCGCTCTCCCTGTACGCCGTTGATGAGCACTCGGGGAGCCGCGGTCACGTGCCCCAGCAGGCCAAAGGGTATCGCCTGCAGCGCGGCGCAGAACGCCGTCTCTTTATCCGGCGGCACCTCGACCACCAGCCGGCTGTTGGATTCGGAGAATAAAAGCATATCATCGCGAACCACGTCCGCCGCAGCCGGCACGGAGGCCAGAGAGACGGACAGACCCAGTCCGCCGCTAAACGCCATCTCCGCCAGCGCCACCGCCAACCCGCCTTCCGAACAGTCGTGGCAGGAGGCCACCAGCCCGGCGGCCATGGCGGCATGCAACGCCAGATAGAGACGGCGCGCCGATTTCGCGTCGACCTGCGGCACCTGGCTACTGCTCGCGTTCATCACTTCATAATAGTGCGATCCCCCGCATTCGGCCCTGGTTAGGCCGACCACATAGAGCAGGTTGCCCGCCTTTTTCAAATCCATGGTGACCGCCTGGCGGCAGTCCTCCATAATAGAGATCGCAGAGATCAACAGCGTGGGCGGGATGGCGATGCTGTCGCCGGTTTCGGTTTTATACTCATTGTTGAGGCTGTCTTTGCCGGAGATGAACGGCGTGCGGTAAACCGTCGCCACGTCATAGCAGGCTTGCATGGCGCGCATCAGACTGCCCAGACGGTCTGGTTTGTCGGTGCTGCCCCAGCAGAAATTGTCCAACAGCGCGGTGCGCTCCAGAGAACCGCCCACCGCGATGACGTTGCGCACCGCTTCATCGATGGAAGAAGCGGCCATCCAATACGGATCGATCAGACCGTACTTGGGATTCAGGCCGTTGGCCAGGACCACCGCCTTGTAAGAGTCCATTCTGGGCCGCGTCACCGAGGCGTCGGACGGCCCCTGCTGATCCACGCCCACCAGCGGTTTGACGACGCTGCCCCCCTGCACCTCATGATCGTATTGACGGATCACCCATTCCTTGCTGCAGACGTTGGGCGCAGATAAAATTTTATGCAACACAGGCGTCAGATCGGTCAGGCGCTCCGGCTCGCTTTCCACTATCACCGGCTTTTCGTAAACCGCCCGGCGCACTACCTCAGGCATGCCGTCGTGTAGAAACGCCATGTCCAGCTCTCCCACCACGGCCGAGTGATAGATCAAACGGATTCTGTGATCATCGGTGGTGCGGCCGATGACCGTGGCCTCCACATCCTCGCCGGCGAACAGGGCGAGAGTATCGTCGACATGTTCGGGCGGCACAAAGATCACCATCCGTTCCTGGGCTTCAGAGATCCAGATCTCCATATAAGAGAGGCCGTGATACTTGAGCGGCACTTTTTCCAGGTACACCTCTGCGCCCGTGGTCTTGGCCAATTCACCGATGGCAGAGGAGAGACCGCCGGCGCCGCAATCGGTGATGGCGCGATAATAGCCCCGGTCGCGCGCTTGCATCAGAGTGTCCACCAGTTTTTTCTCGACAATCGGATTGCCGATCTGCACCGCGCCGCTCCAGGTGCCCTCGCTCTCGGTGTGCAATTCGCCAGAGGAAGCGGTGGCGCCGTGGATGCCATCGCGTCCGGTGCGGCCGCCGACGACGACGATGGCGTCGCCCGGCTCCACGGTTTTCTCACACCGGTTCTTGGGCAGCAAACCCACGTTGCCGCAATAGACCAACGGGTTGCCGAGATAGCGATCATCAAAAAATATAGCGCCGTTGGAGGTGGGAATGCCCATGCGGTTGCCGTAATCGCGTACGCCGGCGACCACGCCCTGCATCACCCGTTTGGGATGCAGCACACCCTTGGGCAGATCTTTCATGGCCAAATCCACCGGGCCGAAGCAAAAAATATCGGTGTTGATGATCGGCTTGGCGCCCAAGCCGGTGCCCATTGGATCGCGGATCACACCGCCGATGCCGGTGTTGGCGCCGCCATAGGGCTCCATGGCAGAGGGATGATTATGGGTCTCTACTTTAAAACAGACATTATAGTCATCATCAAAATGGATCACGCCGGCGTTGTCTTTGAAAACCGACACGCACCAGGGCAGATCCAACTCTCGGGTGACCTGGAAAATCGTCTGCTTGAGTGGATTGCGGATCACCCGGCCATCGAACTCTACCAGGCCGGTTAGGGTCTTGTGGCTGCAGTGCTCAGACCAGGTTTGGGCGATCATCTCCAGCTCAATGTCCG
>CAZKQR010000101.1:0-12392 GCA_964554965.1 uncultured Cytophagia bacterium
CATAGGCCGTCTCATCCCCATGTATCAATCCCTGATATAAATTCAGCAATATCCAGTCAGCAATGGAACACCCTTCATTTCTTGCGCTGGTCGGAAAAGCTTCAGGAATATTCCCATCCGGCGTTACGAGCTGTTTCTCAATGATATATCGCTGACTTGTATCGGGTAAAGCATTCCAGGAAAGATCACCGGTCAACAAGGTCATGACCTGCAAACCCCGGATCATGGTCATATATCCGTGGGAATGCGTTTTTTCCTCTCCCAGCGGGTGGATGTTATCGCGAACCATCGCAGAAAACTCTAACCACCTGGGGTCCTTTGTAACATGCCATAAACGGGCCAACGGTTCAATGACCCAAGAGACATATTTTTTCTTTTGCCATTCCTCGCGAACCGACCAGAGGAGTTCGGCCAGACCCCGGGCTGCATCCAACGCCCGTTTATCGCCTGTCAGCTCATGATATCTCATTAATCCTGAAAAATGCTTGGAACCTGCACCTGCCCGTTCTGGACTGTCTTCGGGAGCTACGCTGCCGGGAACGGCAGCAAACCGTCCGATATATCCGGAAGGCCGCCTCTGCTGGATTATCCGTTCAAATAATTCATCTAATCTTGGATCCTGTTTGCCATCTACTCCTTCTGAACAACTCAGAAATTCCAACAGCCGGCCGGTAAGGTCTCCGTTACAAAAATAGGCATGCCGGTATCTATTATCAGGCCGTTCAAGGTCTATCATGATAAAGTCCATCGAATCGCAGGGATAGGACGACATTCGGGTTCGAGCCAATCCAATGCGGAAACTGAGCTGAGAAGGAGCAAGCAACGGCTTTGAAACGGAGACAGTGCCGTTCAATAAAAGTTCCGGGCGCAGGGTGCGTTGTACAGATCTTTCTTGTGTGACCGGGCCGGTCATGCGACCGGTGGATGGAAAAACCGCAGCAGCACCGGTCGCGGCGCCCGCAAGGGCTGATGTTTGAAAGAATCTCCGACGGTTGATGTTGTTTTTTCTAACACTATCCATGTCGTGTCCCTTTCATTGCAACAGCAGATAGAATAGGCGAAAAATCAGGTTGGCAGCGGTTTGCATCTTTGCCGCAGCTCGTCATGACACTTGTTGGCAAAGGAACAACGCCGCGAATGTATAAGAGGCTAAACCGGCGTTGAAAGGTCGTCACCTAAAATAGAACTGTGTGGAGAGAATAAAATGGCCGCTTCATTGCTTTCTGAACGGTTCTTCCATGAGGTTGGTGTTTGATGGAGGTGCCTAACGGCACTAATCCATATACAACTCAATTTCGGCTCTTTCCACGAAGGGCAATTCAAGTGCATCTTGTAGAATTCGTTCTGCTTTTGAGATCATCTTTTACCCTGTATCATTGGACTTGGCATAATAATATATCATTTTTTTGATAAAATCAAGTTGCCATTCGGATAAATGAGTATTTCGCTTTAGCTCAACCACCGCTTCAACTCCTTGGCCCGCGACCACCGCAGCACCAGTTATGCTCAGCAGGATCATTCTGTTTCAGCTTGCCCATACAACAAGAAAGACTCGGGCCAGGTTGCTTTGGGATTGGGAAATGTAGCGGCGTGAGCCAGCAACCTCGCCAACAACCATTGGTTCTCGGGACTGCCGGACGCGCGACGGTGATTCAAGCCGCTGGCGATAAGACATCCCTTTCCAACACCGACTTCAAACAAAAGTGCGGATTCTTGCATCAACACCATACTGGAAAGCGCGCGGATGATGATGCTCGGGCATGATGGAAGGTCGTCCACTACGTACTTGATGCCGCCCTCGAGCAGATCGAACCATCCTTCATCGCAATACGCCTCAGGCGCGATCCGGCGCGTGACGGGGTGGTCGTAGACAAATGTGCCGGTATGATTTCTTTTAGGGGAATCGCCTGCCTTCCACCATGTGGTGCCGAACGTCACGCTGAAGGAGGGGCAGAGCTGCGGCTGAGGACCTAAGAGCAGGATGGATGCGCCACGAGTCATCGCGTCGAGGAGACGCGGCTCGGAGAGCGTCTCCGTCACATACACCGCCCGCTCGCTCAGGTGTCCTTCGGCAGGGAACGGCGTTGTAGCGCTATCGCTGAATAGGTCACGGCATGCATCGAGGACGAATACGGGAACGGAAAGCTTTGGCAGGCGGAGGTCGGCTGGGTAGAGCCACGCAGTCCAGTCGTTGAGATAATGTCTTCCTTCGCTCGAAAGCTCGGCGGCGACCTTCAATGGGGTTGGCTGCGTCACATCAGGCAACTCTGACACAAGGAGTGGCGCGGAAAATACCTGCCCTTGAGAAATCCGAACAGGGATGGTCTTTCGTGAAAGCAGTTCGCGCCCGAGACGGATTTCCCAACACATCTCAGCATCGATGGCGCTATTCGAATAGTTTGAGACCATGGGCGTCACTTCAAGCTTACCGCGGCCTCGATAGGTCCGCTGCAATCCGTCCTCCAGCAGTACCACGTCATTATTAAATTTTAACACCTCATCCGGCGGGATAGACTTGGGCCGGAAATAGAGATCGACAAGACCGTTGGAGGTGGTCCAATAATCCTGAAAAAGCCACCAGTGATAGCCTGATAAAAAGGGATTCTTTCGGATCGTCTCCACGCTGCTCTTGTGAAGAAATGTATAGAGTCGTTCGGACTTTTCGGCCCAGTGTGCGGCTTCTTTGCGGCGACCGAGTTTTTTGAGCTTGCCGTCGCCCGCCGTGAGCCAGAACGGTTTGATGTTGTGCCGGAACCGGCCGATGATGTCGGGACGCGTAAAGGTGAGAAAGTTGCCCATCTCATGAACAACGACCGGCTTTTTAGGCGGCATTGTCGGATAGATGACGGCATAGGTGAGCGGGTCGACAACTTGCAGAAAGTACAGATCCAGCGTGTTGCGGTCGTTTTTCGGATCCAGGATATTGACGGCATCGCCCGGCGGGACCAAGCGGGCAAGGTCCGGGGACACGTCAAATCCCCATACGCCGTCGGAATCGCAAAAAAATCGCGTGGGATCCAGCCGAATCTTCTCCCGCTGAAAATCCAGGCGCAACGGAACGCCGCCGTAAAGTTCGTTGCCCATCACCCAGGTAAGAATCGACGGATGGTTGCGGAAACGCTTGATGGCCGCAGACCATTCGAGCACCAACGTCTTGTTTGCCGGAGCGGGATCTGTGCCGGGCTTTACCCGCTTGAGCCAATGGGAGCCGGCGCCGGGGAGGTAGCGAGAGTAGACGATGGGAAACTCTGCATTGCACAGGATGCCGATTTCATCACACGCATCATAGTACTCGGGCGGCATCATGGTGCTGTGATGCCGTACGTGATTGAATCCATAGGATTTGATGATTCGGAGTTGCTTGAGGTGCAATTCTTTATCGGAAGGCATGGCCATCTGCTCGGGATAGATGTGATCGTCACCATAACCACGAAGCAGGATGCGCTTGCCGTTCAGGAGAATGCTGCTGCCGTCGACCGAGAACTGCCGCATGCCGAAACGACTCTCCACCGCATCGAGCGCCTCGATTCCTCTAAGCAGGGTGAGCTTGGCTGTGTAGAGCGTCGGACGATCGGGCGTCCATAATGCTAAATTGGAAATCTTTGCCGTGATGGTTGCAATCGGTTCGGACGAAGCGGGATCGACTTTAGCGGTTGTGAGCGACTCTGCGACGTGTTCTCCCTTAACATCGAACACATCGAGTCGCACCGCATCGCAGGCGGCGATTCTGCCGTTCAGCGCCGCCGTCACTGTGCAGGTTGAATCAATCACATTGGGCTGCATGTATAGGTCGCTTAGCCAGACATCCGAACGAGCTTCAAGCGACACATGGCCCCAAATTCCGCCCCACGCAACATCCATATAGTCGGTTAACGAACACGCACCGTACAGGGCATCGACTTCCCATCGCTGCTCAGAATCCACCTCGATCACGAGCGTGGCGGGTTGACCTGGTTCGATGTACTTCGTCACCTCCCATTCAAAAGCCGAAACAAAACCGATGTGCTCGCCAAGGCAGCGCCCGTTGACCCATGCCTTGGCGGAACGGCTGACGCCGGTGATGATGAAAAACACGCGACGGCCGGCCCACAACCGGGGGATGTCGACTTGGCGCTTGTACCAGCCTTTGCCGACAAAGTTGTGGCGGACCTTATCGGTTTCGACGCCATAGCCCTGATTGTCCCAGATGCCGGGAACACGAATCATTCCGTTGGCTTCCGGCGCGTAGCCGGGCAGCGGCATCGCGGGAAGAGCCACGGCGGGCATGAACCATTTCTCCGTCTCGCCGCAATCGTCCGGGTCGGTGGCAAAGTTCCAAACGCCGTCAAGGTCCATCATTTCGCGTGGCGCCGTGAAAGCGGTCGTAACGAACATAAAGACCAGCAGGCTTGCGGATATCCAAGCCTTTAAAAAAACTTGCAAAACAGAAGCCATACCTATTCTCCGTTACTTTCGAGCGTGTGTGCAGCAGGAAGAGACTAATGCTGGGAGGTTTTAGCGTGTGCGTCGCAGTCTGATCCCGTTGCCGTCTATGAAGCAGGGTTCTTTGGCGATTTGCATTTCGCTCGCTAACCACACCTTGCAGGTGTTCGCTCAACGACGCCCGGCTCAGGCGTCACTTCACTCCGAAGGATCTCAAGCGGACCTCCTCCCTCTTCAACCAGACAGGATACTCGATCTCCAGCAACTCCTGCGGCCAATAGCCAAGCCAGGCGTACTCGTTGCGCCGCTCGGCAGAGATCTCGGCTAAATCGTAGTAGATCTTGCCGTCACGGTCGCTGAAAAAGGGCCGGTTCGAGCCGATCAGGTAAAAGCGGGCCCACATCGGCGGCGCATCAGGATCAGACACCACCACCTTGTTGAATCCCCCGGGCTGTGATGCATCCGCCACATAATCGACGCGCATGCCTTTCATTTGAACCCGCTCCAGCCATTCCACCGCGCTTCGCACCGCGGTGACGATCTCTACAGATGGATCCCGCAGGCGCATGAGAAAACGGACGATGCCGACGCTCACGTTTCCGCTGAGCGAGACCAGCTCGTAGCTGCGCGCCGGAGCGGGCTGCAGGCTCTTTTCGTCATACTGGGCGCACCAGGCCGTCCGCTTCTCCCCCTCTTTCAGCTGAGTCACCAGGATGCAGCGGACACCGCGCTCCACCGCCACAGCGGCCCTGGCCCGACGTGTGTCATCGACAAAGCCGAAACCGGCCTTTCTCTCAGCAATATCCTGCAACAGGTGGAGCACGCCGATCATGGCGTCGTCGTTGTAGGTGATGTGGGAAAAATAACCGGGATGCAGGGGATAGAACTGCGGCCAGCCGCCGTTGTCATACTGCGCCGCAAAGAGATAATCGAGGCCGCGGTTAAAGGACTCGACGAACCGCGGATCAGGGCGGCTGAAGATGACGCGGGCCAGGAAAGCGAGCTGAGTCCAGGTGGCGCCGTTGTCGATGGTGGCGAGGGTGTCCGGCAGGGGCAGAACAAGCCCGGCTTTTTCCGCCGCAGCCAGCGGCCGGGCCATATCGATGTTCTTGGGCCAGCCGCCGACAGCGCACTGATAAAGCAGCACGTTCTCGGCCACCGCGGCCGCCTCTGGGGTGCTGAACCATAATTCATCCTGATGCATCAGCGAACGCCAGATGTCAGAGGGAAAAGCGGCGCTTTTTTCCCTATAGCCGGCGCCGTCGATGGTGATGCCGCTGCAGCGCTTGAAATCGTACAGCGAGCCCCTTTCCGGTTCGACCACCACTTGTTCGAGGCTGAGATCGCGGACATTGCGCAGCCGCACGCCGGTGGCTGCGGAAATATGGGCATCGCGGATGCGGATGTTCTGAATCGGCATTTCGGGCAGCCCGGTCATGACCATGGCCCGGTCTGCGCCGGCGCAGTAAAGACTATCGATGGTGATATCGCGAAACACGGGAGTCTCACGCGTCACCGGCTGAGCCAGAGTGTCCGGCTCGTCGCTCTCGTAAAAGGCGTTAAAGTTGATCGCCTCGCCGGCGATATCCTTCATGTGAATGTTGCGAACGATGATATTCTCGACCACTCCGCCGCTGCCGCGCGCACTCTTGAAGCGCAGGCCGACATCGGTGCCGATGAAGGTGCAGTTCTCGACGCGAATGTTGCGCATGCCGCCGTCGGTGTTGCTGCCGACGACAAAACCGCCGTGGCCATGATAGACGATGCAGTCGCGGATGAGGACGTTCTGCAGGGCCGGCCCGGTCCGTCCCGAGCGATCGCTGGATTTCAAACAGATGCCGTCATCGCCGGCCGTCACCGTGCATTTTTCAACCAGTACATTGCGACAGGCGCTGATGTCGATACCGTCCCCGTTTTGCGCCCACCATTCATTGTTCACTTTTACATCCCGAATAATGAGCTGATCGCACCAGGCGGGGCAGAGGGCGAACTTGGGCGAGTTCTTGATCGTCACGCCCTCGCATAAAATCCGTTTGCAGTCGATGAACGAGATCATATAGGGCCGCAGATAATCACGCGCTGCAACATAGTCTTCCGCCGTGTGTTCCTTTTTCGGCTTGCTTCTGCGCAGATTCTGAAGCCAGGCTTCACCCGCCATGGCCTCACGGGAAGGCCACCACATATCCCCTTTTTCATCAACCACCCCACCGGAACTGAGCAGCTCTTTCCACTGCCTGGAGGTGGTCTTGGATTTTTTCACCGGCCGCCAGCTCTCCCCCGCCCCGTCGATGATGCCGCAGCCGGTGATGGCGACGTCCTCGAGTCCGTAGCCGTAGATGGGTGAGGCGACCAGCCACCCCTTGGTTGGAGCGCGAATCACCGGATACAGCCGGTGATCGCTGGAAAAATGGAGTAGGCTGCCGCCCTCAAGATGGAGCTCGACGCGACTCTCGAGGCGGATCGGACCGGTGAGCCAGATCCCTGAAGGAATGACCACTCGTCCGCCACCCGCGCCGGCGCAGGCGCTGATGGCCTGCTGGATGGCCGCAGTGCAGAGAGTATGGCCGTCGCCGATGGCGCCGAAATCGCGGATGGAGAGACTGCGGTCCGGGATCGCCGGCGGCTGAATGGCCTGCGCTAAATTTTCTTCGCCGATCGCGCTGACGGAACAAAAGGATTGGTTCAGATTGACGGCCAGGGTATAAACCAGCAGAACAAAACTAAATATCTTCATCACGACAAAACTCCATTTGAACATCACTAACGGCGTTCGAGTTGTTCGTCAAGCCAATCAAAAGCGGCCTTCTGCATCTCTGATGAGAACTGGTGGCCGCCGGGCCAGAAACGGGTGACCAACTTTTCCCCTGCAGCCTGCGCCTCCCAGATTTGCCGCATTTTATCAAAAGCAGCCTGAGCGGCGGGTTGCGGAAAGAGAGGGTCTGCCTCGCCGTTGAAAAAGAGCAGCGCCCGCGGACAGGCGAGGCCGGCCACATCGGGAAAGTCCAGCAGCCGGGTGAGACCGGGATGCAGAGTGGTGTAGGCGGATTGGCCCTTGGTGAGGTTGTTGCCCGGCACCATCAATTCCCTGCGTCCGGCCATCCAGCAGATGCACACCGCGGCCCGCACCTGTTCCGCAAGAGCGGCAAGCTGCCAGGCGCGAAAAGAACCAAAGGAATAGCCCATGGCAGCGATGCGGGTGGTATCCACATCAGGCAGAGAGGCGAGAAAACGCAGGGCGGCGAGATCCTCCCAGGCCACCACGCCGGCCAGGGACATGCCCAGATTGAAAAGGTTGGCAGCTAGGGCCTGCTGTCCCTCCTTGCCGGCGCCGCCACGGTCGCCCCAGTTGAGCGCATCGACGGCCAGGCAGAGATAGCCGCGCCTGGCCAGTTCGTCGCCGACAAAGCGTCCGTCGTAGTTGCCCTGAATCCACTCCTCCGCGGCCCGCAGCCGCGCCGAGTCGCCCTGAAAGGGGCGGACCATCTTTTCCTTGCCGATGTCAAAGCGGGCGCCGTGGTCGTGAAGGAGCAGCACCGCCGGAAAAGGGCCCTTGCCCTCGGGCGTCAGCAAGTATGCAGAGACGCGGTTCCAGGCGTTGAGATTGAAAACCACCTTGGCCGCGGTGTAGCCGACACGCCGCTCTTCCTCAACGATGAGGGGCTCAAAGGGGGCGCGCGGCGGCTCGGCGAATAGATGATCGATGACGATCTGCCGCGTTGTGCTGCGCCAGGCCGAGAATTCACTGGCGGAATTCGCCGGCCAGGAATTGGGGAATGTGAGCGCGCGCCTGGCCTGGTCGTGATAGACCGGCAGATAGCCGGTTACGCCGACGCGCTGAAAGCTGGTATCAGGGGACGCTGCCCCCTGTGCATTGCATGCACCGGCCAGGGCGAGAACGCTTAGTGTAATGATCACGTGTAACCGGGTCATATTGGCGCCGGGTGCAACCGCATTAGAGCGGCTGCACCCGGCTTTCTGTTAATAGTGAATGTCGGGCCGCCCTTATTTGAGCAGCAGCATCTTTTTAGTCTGGTGGAAATCGCCTGCGTCAATACGGTAGAAATAGGCGCCGCTGCCGAGATGGAGAGCGTCAAAGCGAACCGTGTGGCGGCCGGCCGCCTGCGGGCCATCCACCAGGGTCGCCACTTGCGCGCCGAGAAGATTGTAGACAGTGATCCGCACTTTAGCCGGATTGGGAAGCGCGTAATTGATTGTAGTGACGGGATTGAACGGATTGGGATAGTTCTGCGAGAGTTCATAGACCATCGGCATGGTCTCGGGGCCCTCGCTCCATTCAACATCTGTGAAGACCGGTTTTTCCGGTAACCAGTCATAACCGAAACCGGGATTGCTCGTCCGGGCAAAAATGTTGGCGATGGTATATTCAGCCGCTTCCGCTCCGCTGAGTTGAATGCCGCCGTTGATCCGGTTGAAAAAATTCGATCCTGGGCCGGAACAGTGGTATTCGGCGAAGAAAGGATTGAGGCCGGTCGTCATCACCGTCCAGCCTTCGGGACTGAGGGTTGCGGGCTCTTCACAGCGAAGATAGACGCAGCGAGGTGCATTCTGCCATGGCCGTCCGAGATGAAAAGAGGTGATGGGCACGCCGTTGAACCCGACGGAATCAGCGGTAATCTTGCAGTCCATGAAGACCAGGCCGAAGCGGGAGGCGGCATCGGTGCTGGCTGCGGTGATGCAGCCTGTGTGGCGGTTGACGTGAATATGGCAGTTGTCAAAGACGTTGATGTTGCGGCCAAAGATGAAATCGACCGAACCCTCGATGTAGCACTCTTTCATGTAGGTTCGTACGGTGCCATGTCCTCCCCAGGCGTAATAGGTATCCTGAAAGCCGAGGAGCCGGCAGTTGTAATAAGCGCCGCGGTCGCCGTTGACGCGCAGGGCCACAGCCTGCTGGTCATTAAAAGTGCCGTCGTTCTTGATCGTGTTCTGGAAGGTGATATCCATGGCGGTGAAATCATCCGCCTCGATCGCGGTGCTGTAGCAGTTGGAGGTGCCGCCGACGCCCGGCTTGCCGGCATAGTCATCATAGGTGAGGATGGTGGTCAAGGCGCTCTCACCCCTGAGCACGACGTTGGTCTTGTTCTGCGCGAGCAGAAGCTTTTCTTTATACGTTCCGGCCTTGACATAGATGCACCACATGCCGGTGTAGAAATCGGGCACATCGTTAAACGCGGCCTGAACAGTGGTATAATCGCCGCTGCCGTCCTGGGCGACGACCTTGAACACCGCCGGCGCCGGCGCCTGGGTGGTAAAGCTATCGACCTGGCCATAGCCGGTGCCGGTGGAATTGGTCGCATAGGCGCGCACATAATAGACCGTGCTCGCGGTCAGGGGAAAGATCGAGCCGGCAAAGTTGCCGGTGCCTGTCCCGTTTTCGCTCTTGTTGTCCGCGATGGTCGGATCACCGGTTACATTCCAGCAGATGCCGCGGGCGATGACATCGCTTCCGCCCCATTCAGTCACTGTGCCGCCGCCCTTGGCTGATTTGACCATGATGTCGCTGACCTTGGCGGTGGTGACCGTCGGCGTCATCAGAGAGTCGAGGGTTTTAAAAGATAACTCTTCCCCGTAAGCGGTGCCGGCATCGTTGGTGGCATAAGCGCGGAGATAATAGGTTGTGCCGGCGGTGAGTCCGGTGACCTGGCTGACAAACGCGCCGGAACCGGCTCCGTCGCTGGTCTTGGCATCGGCGGTGGTTGGAGCGGTCGCTGTGCTCCAGCAGACGCCGCGCGCAGTTACCGGCGCGCCGCCGTCCGCGGGAATAGCGCCGCCGGAGGTGGCAAAGGTCGTGGAGATGTAAGTGACCGGATTGGTGACGACGACCGGCATCTCGTAATCAGCCCCGCCTTCAGCGAGGCCGCTGATGACGACGTTTTGTAGAGTCAGATATTTGCCGGTTTTTACACTGGTATCAACGTTCCAGGGGTAGACACGGAGATAAAACCGTTGCCCGGGCTCCACCACCACACTGGGTGCGGCTGAAACCGCGGCCATGGGAAAATCTTTGTCAGGCAGGTAATGGTTGACCGTATCGGCCGTTGCATAGGGAATCTGCACCGGATTGGCAAAAGTGGAATCCGTAGAATACCAGATATTGGCTTTCATCGTCTTGGTCGAGTGCGCACCGATGTTGAGCGACACGGAATTGACCGTCAACTTGGCGCCGCTCTTCGGCCATACGGTAAATTGTACGAAAACCGTATCCAGTTGAGTGGTCTGGTTGGCGGGCCAGGAGTTGGTGTATATCCGGGCGCGCTGCGAGGCGTTATAGCCGGTGTACTGGTTGATGTTCATTTTGTTGAGCCATTCATCCGCTCCGTTCACTTTACCTGAAGTGGCAACGGTCTGGCCCGTTTCGCTGGTCAAGGCCCAGGTCGCTGAGGAGGGCATCGGGGCGCTTTCGCTCAGGCCGCCGATCAAAACATTCTGAACCGTAAGATATTTCCCCGAGGCTTCCGTGGCATTACTATCCACCCAGGGATAGATCCGCAGATAAAAGGTCTCACCTTGTTCAACGAGAAGATTGGGTTCCGCGGTAACGGTTTGACAGGTGTTGGAAGTGTTGCGCGGCAGCCAGTTGTGTACGGTATCAGCGGTCTGAAAATGGACCTGAATGGGATTGAGAAATCCCGGATCTTTCGAGTACCAGACGTTGGCTTTGAAATTGTCGATCGAATGGCAGCCGAGATCCATGGACAGCCTGGTCACCAGCAAGTTCGACCCGGCTTTGGGCGACACGGCGAATTGAACATAGACCGTATCGATCTGGGTTGTCTGGTTGGCAGGCCAATAATAGGCGCCGGGGGCTGAAACGATGCGCAACCGCTGAGCGCCGTTATAGCCGGTGTACTGATTGATGTTGAGGTTGACCAGCGTTTCATCCACAGCAGTCACATTGCCGGCTACGGCGACCGTCTGTTGGGTGTTCGCGGTACAAGCCCAGGTGGCTGACGCAGGTATAGGCTGGGCTGAGGTCATGCCGAACACCGTGCACTGGCGCATGTAAAGATATTTCGAGTTGGAGGCCGGGCCTGCGTTCCAGGCATAGACGCGGATGTAGAGGGTTTCGCCATCCGGCACATTCTGGTTCAGGATAAATGTAAAGAGCGAATCTCCATCTTTTTTCATCGCCAGGGGCGCTTCGTTCAGCGGCACCGGATTGGAAAAATCCGCATGCGAATCGTACCAGAGATTGACTCGAATCTTGTCTGTACCCTTGGCGCCCAGGTAAATGGTCATCGAATCGACGTGGAGATCGTTAAAGGCTTTGGGCAAAACCGCAAACTGAACCCAGATATTCTCATTCTGAGTCGTGTCCGGGCCCCACATGATGGCGCTTTTTTTGTCATAATTGTAGGGATACCAGCGCTGATCCGGTCCGGGACCGTTGGCATAATCGCGGCAGAGAAACGAATCGCCGTGGGTCTGGGTCAGGCCGCGGGCGTTGCCCGAGACCGCAGAGACCTTGCCGCTGTCCGGGAGCATCAGGCTCCAGTGGACAGTGGCGGGAGACTGAGCCAGGACGGCGCTCGCAGCTAACAGCACCAGTATCAAAGCGAAGAACATGGTTGAATAACGGTTCATACACCCTCCTTTTTTAGCAGACGTAATGGATCACGATTTATTTGCACGAAGGCCGGCAGCAACGTTTCACTCCTTCCCCTTTCTTCGCCTCCCGGCCCACGCCGAACTGCAGAGAGAAAAGAGATCTCAAAATCCCAGCCCCAGCGCAAAACGGCTGATGCTGTCAAAGGTATCGATCAAAGAATAAGAGTAATCGATATAGATGTCGTTGTTTCCGACCGGAGTATGCAGGCCGAAGCCGGCCGACCATGAGGCGATGTCGTTGTTGCCCTGATAGCCGGCGCGCACCGCCACCCGCTTCATAAAGAGATACTCCATGCCGGCGTTGACCCGTTCGGAATAGTTGTTCGGATGGACGAAATCGA
>CAZKQR010000102.1:0-12308 GCA_964554965.1 uncultured Cytophagia bacterium
CGTCGAGCAGCGGCGGCAGATGGCCGCGCGGCACGTTCTGATACAACCCGCCGTTTTTTCCGGATTGTGAATCGTCCGAAAATTTTCTCGCCAGTTTGGCGAAATCCACGAATGATTTGATCTGGTACTCGAGCTCTTCCAACTGGCTTTTGCGGCTGGAATCCGATTCCGCCCGGTTGATCACCAGAATATGCCGGAAGGTGGCCATCCGTTCCTGCTCATAGAGAGCCCGCAGCTCCTGCTCCTCGATCTGCACAGGCTGATTTTTGATCTGTTCCGCCTGCTTTTTCAAAACCAAATCCTGAGCGAGCCGCAGTTTCAGCTGCCGCACCGTAAGGCCGTCCTGCGCCAGCCGGCGGCGAAAGGCCTGCTTGCCGCCGTTCTGCCGCACCAGCCGCTGCACAGCGGTGTCCAGCTCTGCCTTGGCGACCTTGACCGGCAAAAGCCGCGCATGGCGCAGCAGCAGTTTCCTCTCCACCACTCTATCGAGCTGCGCGGTAACGGTTTGCTCCAGCCGGGCCGTGTCCATGCCGGCCCAGGAGAACAGCCCTTTGCCCAGTTCGTTGTGAGCTTCCAGGAGAAAAGAGTCCACCCGAATGGTAAAAAAGCGACAGGTCGCCAGGGTCCGGTTCCGCTGCGGATCCAGAGATGGCATTTTACCCGCCACCCCTGTCGCAAATCGATACAGTGTACGCTGTTTTGCTAAACCGGATTTGCCGTCGCGGTCGCCGCAGGCGAACAGCAACAAAAGCACCAACCCTCCGGCTTGTATTCTTCTCATACTTTAATCCCTTAACCGATTAAAAAATAACATAGCAATTTTTTGGCAAAAATACATACCTTTTTTTCAGCTACATGGCGAACCAGCCTGACAACTTGTTGTTTTTGGCACTGAATTTGCATAGCTAATCGGTTCATTAATAGATAGTTAATCTGGTCCTTTCAAAAAGGTTTTTATGCGCCGGAATTATTCCCTGACCGTGTTGGGTTTGCTCTTGCTTTTGGCTGCCGGACTGCGCATCTACCATCTCGATTACAAAAGTCTTTCCATTGACGAGACCATTGGCGCCTATTATGCCAAAGAGCCGGTACCGCGCATCTTTATCATGACCATCAACGATGTCCATCCTCCGTTGTTCTATCTGGTCCACCACGCTTGGATACGAGTTTTCGGGGAAACGGAAAGTGCGTTGCGGAGCATTTCGATTCTGTTCGCTCTGGCTTCCGTACTTGTTCTCTATAAAACGACTCAGCGGTTGTTCTCATCATCAACAGCCCTGTTCTCGGTTCTGCTGCTAGCCATTTCACCCTGGCATATCTGGGTGAGTCAGAACGCCCGCTCAAATTCCATGCTGCTCTTTTTAGTATTACTTTCCACCTATTGCTTTATCCGCCTGCTGCAGACGCCGGCGCGACGGTGGTTTCTTTTCTATGGCATGGTGACCCTGGCGGCTCTGCTCACTCACTATTTTGCTTTTATGATTTGGATAAGCCAGATCCTCTTTGTGATAGGGGCGTCTGCGGCACTGAGAAAGCCCGAGTCCGGATGGTGGCAAACCCAATTCGCCATCGGATTGGGATATTCGATCTGGCTGCCGTTCATGATCAGTCAATTCCTGACCAAAACCAGGCCGATGTACAAGACCTTTTCCATCCGGTTTATCGAGACGTTATTCAACTATCTCAATCCCCACGCGGCTGTGGCTTCCACTACGCTGTTTGTAATCGGTGTGGCGATGATGATCGCGTTGTCCGGCTATGGATTTTATCGCATCCGCCGGCTCTATTTTAGCCACGCTGTCATGAAACCGATCGCTATAGTACGGGATGAAAATTCAGCTCTCACTCTGGCATTTGTCCTGGCTATTCTCGCCAATATCTGCATGGCTTTTTATTTCGACGTGTCCCGCACGTTGCCCATTTTGCTTCATCATCTGTTAATCAATGCGCCCACGATTTATGCGAGTTCCGTCAAACCCTATCACCTCGAGCAACTGCACTCGTTACGGACCAGCTTTCTCTTGGCGGGCGTCATCAACGCCATCGGCTTGATCGGACTGCGCATTTTATCCAGGCATCGATTCACACGAATCGATCTTTCGGCAGATACCCGGCAACCCTCCTATTCACATTTTTTTGCCGTCATGATGATCGCGCCCTTGCTCTTGGCCGGCCTATTCTCGCTCAGGAGCCCCTATCTGCTGTTGCGCAATATGGTGATCCTTCTGCCATTCTATGTCATGATCCTCGCCTTTGCCCTGACGCAAATAAAGGTAGTCCCGCGGATGGTGATCGCTTCATCGATCTGCCTGCTGGCTTTGCTCTCCTATGCTCATTTTGAGCGGTGGTATTGCAAGGACGACTGGCGCAGTGTCGCGCAAACGTTAAAACACAACCTCGGCTCCAATGAGGTGGTGCTGCTGGACCACCTCTTCGCGAAAAAGCCGCTCTATTATTATGGGGTGGAATCCCATCGGCCGCTGCGACGCAGCGAGTTGCCCGAGTTTCTCCACGAGCTCAAAGGCGACCTCTGGATCCTGCGTTCTTATCAGAACGACTGGTGTGTGGTTGATTCCATGCACAAATACCTGATACCGGATGGCGAATGGAGCTTTCAAGGGAGCACCAACCCGGATGATCTGTTCCCCATAGAAGGCCATTTAAAGTTATATCATTTTCGTCTTGGAACGAACTCGTCGTTTCCCATTCCATCGGTTGCTTCTTCGCCGCAAGCTCAATCGCTTTCCACTCGTTCTCTTTCAAACAGCAACTCGACGGCTGCGATGAGAATAATGAATCCGAAAATCAAAAGAAATTGACCGGAATCAGTATAAACAAGGGTAGATATGGGATATCGCAAAAAAAGCCGCAAAGCAGCATCGCGGTGGATTTTTTACCTTTTATTTATTTCTAACGTCTATTCCGCTTCAGCGGGCGTCTTTACGGTGACCACCACCAACAGCCTCGGCGATGGTTCGCTGATGTGGGCGGTGGAACAGACGCAAACGCACACGGGTGCGGACACCATTCTTTTCGCGCTCCAGCCGAATGATCCACGATATGACGGCCGCATCTGGACGATTTTCGTCCCCTTCGCCCTGCCCGCTTTAACAGACGACGCCACTTTTATCGATGGGTTTTCTCAATCGCCGGATTCGCTGCTGCACACCATCGACGTACGCGGCGACAGTGCGCTGATAACGGCTGAAGGATGGAGAATCAACTCCAGCTTTAACGTGATCCGCGGGCTGGCATTCGGCGGCTTTCCCAAAACATTTTTGGTCATCAGCGGCAGTGCGAGCCACGACAATGTGATCGCCGGCTGCCATATCGGCTGCAGCGCCGATGGACGAACCCGGCTGGCTAACCGGCTGGTCGGCATCGAATGCGTGCGCGGCAGCCACCACAACCTTATCGGCAGCGAGAACGCTGCTCTGCGCAACGTCATCTCCGGCAACGGCACCTGCGGCATCCGCGTGGAGAACAGCCACAGCAACCTGATCATCGGCAACTATATCGGCACCGATGCCACCGGCCTGGCCGCACTGCCCAACGGCGAAGAGTTCAAACAGCAGGGCAGCGCCGGCATCATGCTCGCCAGCCTGGCAAAGAACAACCGCATCGGCAACGCGGCATCGAACGGACGCAACGTCATCTCCGGCAATAACAATACTGGCTTGCGCATCGAGTGGTCCGGCGCAGAGGGCAACATCGTTCAGGGCAACTATTTCGGCGTCGGCTGCGACGGCCGCACTCGCATCCCCAATGGCCAGGCGGGATTGGCGATCGGCCGCGGCGCCCGCTTCAACCTCATCGGCGGGGACTCGGCCGCCTGCGCCAACGTCATCTCCGGCAATTTCAGCAGCGGCGTGCAGTTCGCCAGGGCATCATCAGGGAACCGCTTCAAGGGCAACTATGTAGGCGCCAACGCCTCTCTCAGCGGAGTAGTCCCCAACGCCCATAACGGCTTGTATTTCTACGGCACCCAGGAAGAGGGCTATCCCCAGGACAATCTGATCGGGCCGGGAAATATCATTTGCGGCAACGGCGTTGAACCCCCCTTCGACTGGGCGGGGATATCGGTCGACAACAATGGCACTGCCGGCAATCAGTTTTTCGGCAACTATATCGGCCAAGATCCGACCGGCCGCCTGCAGGCTGGACAGCCCTACGGCATTCTGGTGCAGCACGGAAGTCACAACAATGTGTTCGGCCCCGGCAACGTGATCGCTCACTCTCGATACGACGGCGTTCTGGTCCAGCATGACAGCACGCTGGGCAATCGCTTCACTCAGAATCTGTATCTGTTAAATGAGGGAAAGGCCATCAACCGAAGAGATGGCCAGACGGTTCCGGCGGCGCCGGAGCTGACGCTGGTGCAAAGAGGCATGATCGCCGGCCAGGCGGCCGGCGGAACCATAGTAGAGATCTATGGCGACAGCAGCGGCGAAAAACTGACCTATTCGACCACGGTCACTCCCGGTCCGGACGGCCGGTTTACCTGGTCCGGCTCGCTGCCGGAGGGCTGGCTTTTAAATGCTTTGTGCATGGATGCAGAGGGCAACACCTCCGAGTTTTCGGCCGGCATGAGCACCGGCGTTCAAGCGACCGGATTGGCGGCTGAACTGCTTAACGGATTTTTTGTGCGGCTGACCTGGAGGAATGATGGGAACGGCAGGCTGCGGGGATATTGGATTCAACGCAAGGGAGCAGGCTCCTATGAGGAACGCGGCTTTGTCGCCCCGGCCGAGACTTTAGCATCGATGCCCTGCTACAGCTTTCAGGATACGCTGTCTGCGCCGGGCGATTACTCCTACCGGTTAAAAAAAATGGATGCAGACGGCCGCGTCTCTTTTTCCCAAGAGACGATGGTCCAGGCACAGAAGCCGGCGGCGTTTGCGCTGCACCCACTGTACCCCAATCCCTTTAACGCCACGACGCGGCTGCGTTTCGATCTTGCCGAAACGGCGACCGTTTCCGTTGACATTTTCAACCTTCGCGGCGAATGCGTGCGCCGCATTCCGCTTGGCCGCCTTGGCAACGGTTCCCACCACATCGACTGGGACGGCCGCAACGACAACGGAGCGAGCGTGGCCAGCGGCGTCTATTTTGTCCAGGTGCGCATGAATGAAATCACAGCCGGACAAAAAGTCTTGTTGCTGCGCTGACCGCCTTTGTTTGGGATCGCAGCGGCGGTCCGCTTCCAGCCTAGGGTTTGTTCCCGGATGAATTCAGAGAGTCCAGCTTGGGGATGTTGAACTTTTCACCCAACCTGTCCATCGCCTTGAGATCGATGGCGCCGACGATGTTGATAAAAGACGCTTCCTTCTCATCCACGGACAGCAGTGCCAGGCCAACCACCTGCTCCTTGCCCCTTTTCAAATAGACGGCGGTGAGTTCTTTGCCCTCCCGCATCCCACTGCAGTTCGTCCAGATGACGCCAGACGCGTAACAGAACCTCCTGGCTGGCGTCCTGGGCATCCGCCCGATGGCCCAGAAAATAAAGGGCCTAGGTGAAAATCTTTCGCTCATAGGCATGCAGAAAAATTTTAAAGCGCAGCGCTTTCATTCTCGGCTTTGATCAAGGGCGCAGTCGTTTATTGATAGAACGGATGACCGCGCCGAAAGTCACAGGCGGAACTCTAGGGCCGCTCGGCGGGTTTAAAACCCTGCGCCGGCGTCCTGACAAGGGGATTTTTCCCTTGTGATTCAGGAAAAAATCTGATAAATTTAATTTTCACCTAATATAAAGCGCATTTATTCGTATGAAAAAAATCCTTCTTTCGGCGCTGACGCTGCTGCTGAGCTGCAGCACCGGCCCCAAGCTTTCCAAGTCCAAACCGATGCCGCGTGTTTATAACCATGAGGCCATGAGTCACATGATCAACGGCGCCATCGAGGATCTGCTGGGCCAGCCCAAGAACGCTCTGGTGGCCTATCACCAGGCCGGCGAGATCGACACCACATCGCCGGGCATCTATCTGGCGATCGCAGAGAACTATTTCATCCTCGATGAGACCAGCTCCGCCATCCGTATGGCAAAAAAGGTGCAGAGTCTGGATCCGCACAATCTTGCCGCCCTGGAGTTGATCGCCGCCAGCTATGAAAAGCAGCGCCGCTACCGTGAGGCGATGCAGGCGTATGAAGAGATCGTCAGGCTCAGCCCAGGGGATCTGGAATCCATCTATAATCTGACCACCCTGCAGGTCATCAATCGCCATCCGGAAAAAGCCTATGCCTCGTATAAAAAAATGGTGGAGAGCGGTCTGGATGATCCGGATTACCGGCTGCGCATCGGCAACCTTTTGTTTCAGAACCGGGCTTTGACCCAGGCCACCGCCATCTATCAGGAGGTGCACCGGGCCTTTCCCGATTATCAGCCGGGTTATCTGGCCCTGGCCGCTGTGGCGAAGCAGCAAAAGGACACCACCGCGGCTATCGACTGGTACCGCAAAGCGCTGGAGCAGAACAACCGGTTCGATGACGCCCGGGCGGAGATGAAAAATCTGCTCGAAAGCGGCAAGCGCTATGAAGAGGCGATCGCGATTTACCAGGGGCTGGTCGCCAGGGATTCGACCAACGTCACCGATAAACTACAGCTGGGACAATACTATTTCATCAAAGGGGATACCGCGGCCGCGCACAGCTGGCTGAGCCAGGTGGTTCAGCAGCATGCGAAAAGCGAACGCGCCCACCTGGCGTTGGGCGCTCTGCACCATTTCAACCGCGACACCACGGCGGAAAAAACCTTGTATGAGGAAACGCTGCAGCGGAATCCTGGATTTCTCGAGGTACGGCAACGGTTGCGCGACCTTTATGTGAACGAAAAAAAATGGGACCAGGCCATCGACTTGTACAAGGCGCTGCAGGATAACGACAGCACCTATGTGGGCGCCCGGGTGATCATCGCCAATCTTTTGATGCAAAAAGGGGATACCCTGCAGGCGCTGCAGACCGCAGAAGCGCTGAATCAGAGCCACGCCGATGACTGGCGGGCGCCGTTCACCCTGGCGCGGATGCATCTGGTGAAAGCGCAGCACGCCAAAGCACGCCCGCTTTTTGACAAGGTCGTCGGTTTGCGCAGCGATCTGCCGGGATTGTGGACCCTGCGCGGCGTCAATTTTTTGCAGATGGATTCGCTCAAATTGGCGGCGGATAATTTCTCCCGCGCCCTGCAGCTGTTTCCGGAAGAGCCGGAGATCAACTATTATGTGGGCCTGATCCTTTCGCGGCAACGTAAAACCAATGAAGCCATTCCATTTTATGAAAAGGCGCTGAAAACCGAGCCACAGAGCATGCAGACCATGCTGGCGCTCTCCGCCGCCTACGACGAAGTGCGGGATCCGGAGCGCGCAGAACAGCTGTACAAGATCATGGTCAAGCAGAGGCCGGACCTCGCGGTGGTGCTGAACAACTATGCCTATCATCTGGCGGTGCGTAAAATCCGCCTGCAGGAGGCCCTGGATCTTTCGCACAAGGCCATCCAGCTGGAACCGGACAACGGCGCCTATCTCGACACCGTGGGTTGGATCTATTTTCAGATGGGCGAACTGGAGCGCGCACGCGAGTATATTGAACGCTCCTTCAAACTGCGCGATGATTCCGCCGAAGTGGCCGAACATCTCGGCGATGTGTTTGAGAAATTGGGCATGATGGATGAGGCGCGCGCGTTCTGGCTCAAATCCCTGCAGCTGGATGAGAGCAGAACCGAGGCCAAAGAGAAATACCGGAAAGCGACCCAGTAGCCCTTGAACCTTCGACGACTTATAGGCGGCCTTTTGGCCGCTGTGTTACTGCTTCACTGCAGCCATCGGCCTCCGGCGGACAAGGGTTCCGCATCCGCACCGGCGCTGGAGAATATTCAGCAGCGCCTCGAGACCAATTACCGGACGCTGCAAACGTTCAACGGACAAGCGATCCTGACCGTCGAATCGCCCGAGGCTTCTTACACCGCCAACGCCCACATCTGGTTTCGCAAACCGGATTCGCTCTACATCAAAGTGGAGGCCGCCTTTGGCATCGATGTCGGCCGCCTGTTCATCGCCGCGAACCGGTTCGTGCTGTTTATGCCCAGGATGAACCTCTGCTACTACGGCGATGTGGCGGCGCTGCCCCTGGACGAGTTCCTCTCCGTGGAGATGCAGTACGACGATCTGATGCCGCTGCTGTTCGGCCAGGAGGATCTCTCCCGGTTCGATCCGCTGGCTTACACCCGGGTCGACCGCGATTGGTTGATCGCCGGCGAGCGCGATTCGCTCCACCTCCGCTACCGCTACGATCCGTCCACCGGCGTCATCCGGGAAACCCAGGCACATGATTCTCTGGGCGTTTTGCTCTGGCGCAAAACCTTCGACCGGTTTACCCGGAAGAAGAACCTGCTGTTGCCGCAGACCATCCGGTTGCACCAGCCCGGTGAAAATCGGGCGGTTGGACTTTTCTACAACCATCTGGCGGTCAACGATAAAGTAGTCATGAAACATCTTTCGTTCTCCTTACCCGCCAACGTCCAGCGCATCGAATTAAAGGAATAGCGCCGTATGCCCAATACCGCTTCCTCCGATTCTGTCATGTTTTCGCTGATCGTTCCCCTGCTCAACGAACAGGATTCGCTGCAGGAGCTCTACGATCAGATCCGCTCTGTGATGGAGCGCATGGGCCACTCTTACGAGATCCTGTTCATCGATGACGGCTCCACCGACGCCTCGGCGGAGATCATCGAGCGCTTGAACAGCCGCGATGATCGCGTCAAACTGATCCAGTTTCTGCACAACTATGGAAAATCCGCCGCGCTGGCCGCCGGCTTTATGGCCTGCCGCGGCCGTTTCGTCGTCACCATGGACGCCGATCTGCAGGACGACCCGGAGGAGATCCCTGCGTTGTATGAAAAAATCTTGAGCGGGTATGATCTGGTCTCCGGGTGGAAAAAAATCCGTCACGACCCGTTTATCAAACGCATCACCTCCAAGGTCTACAACTATTTCACCAGCCTGTTCAGCGGCATCCGGCTGCATGATTTCAACTGCGGCCTCAAGATGTATCGCCGCGAAGTGATCAAAACCATCCACATCTACGGCGATCTGCACCGTTACCTGCCGGTCATCGCCCATCGCAACGGCTTCCGCGTCGCGGAGATTCCCGTGCGCCATCGGCCGCGCCGGCACGGCGTGTCCAAATTCGGCATGACCCGCTTTACCCGCGGTGCTTTCGACCTGCTCACCATCACCTTTCTGACGCGCTACCGCATGCGTCCCCTGCACCTGTTCGGGCTGCTCGGTCTTACCACCTTTGGCGCCGGCTCGGTGATATTGGCGGTGCTGGCCTATCAACGGCTGGTCCAGCACGTCTATCTCAGCAACCGCCCGCTTCTGTTCCTGGGCGTGCTGCTGATCATCGTCGGCATCCAGTTCTTTTCCATCGGCCTGCTGGGCGAAATGATCACCTCGCAGCGCACCGAGTCAGACGCTTTTCTGATCAAAAAATGTCTGGGCTGTCAGTCTTCGTTGCCGCAACAGCTGCCGGCCTCTTTTTCCATCACCTGAGGTTCTGATCGCTCATGCCCGAATCGCTCACATCCCTGCGCGTCGATTGCCGTTATTTTCGCGGCCACGTGCCCTGTCGGCCGCATAAACAGCACGGCGCCACCGGCGACGTGATCCGCACCACCCCGCTGCTCCATCCGTTGGAAAAACAGTTCCCGCAGGCCAAGATATACTGGATCACTCACACTCCGGAGGTGGTGCCGAAACAGGTGGACGACGACCTGAGCAGGGCGGTCACTAAATCCTATCTGCAGGAGCTGTTCTTCAACCGGGTGATCGCCTCCTGCACCCGTCTGTTACCCTTAACCACCTGACCGGCCATCATGAAGATCGTTATTATCGGCACAGCCTATCCGCATCGCGGCGGCATCGCTCATTTCATCGGCCTGCTGTTCAGAACCCTGCAGCTGCGCGGCCACACCCTCTCGCTCTTTTCCTTCAGCCGGCAATATCCCTCTCTGCTGTTTCCGGGCAAAACCCAGATGGAGACCGGACCGGATCCGTTGAACACGCCCAGTCAGCCCGTGCTGGATTCGATCAACCCCTTTTCCTGGATCCGGGTGGGCCTGCGCGTCCGCCGTCTCGATCCGGACCTTGTCATTTTCAACTACTGGCTGCCGTTTTTCGCCCCGGCCTTTGGCGCCATCAGCCGTATCGCGTGCCGGCGCCGCGCCACCCGAGTGCTGTTCATCTGCCATAATGTGGTGCCGCATGAAAAACGGCCGGGCGACCACCTGCTGACTCGATACGCTTTGCGCAAAAACGATCGCTACATCGTCATGTCCGCCTCGGTGGAAAAAGACCTGCTCCAGCTGTTGCCGCAAGCGATCTTTCGCCGCGTGCAGCATCCGGTGTACGAATTTTTTCAGGGACGCTACAGCAAAGCAGAGGCGCGGGAGCGGCTGAGCCTGCCCGATCGTCCCACCGTGCTTTTCTTCGGCTATATCAGACCCTACAAAGGGCTGCATATGTTGCTGGACTCGATGCAGATCGTGCGCGAACAGATGGACCTGCATCTGCTGGTGGCCGGCGAATTCTACGACGACAAAAAAAAATATTCTGAACAGATCGATCGCCTGGGCTTGAAGGAGGCGGTGACCGTGCTCGACCAATACATCCCCAACGATCAGGTGGGGCTGTATTACGCGGCCAGCGATGTGGTCGCCCTGCCCTACTTGTCGGCCACGCAGAGCGGCATTGTTCAGATCTGCTACCATTATGACAAACCGGTGATCGCCACGGATGTGGGCGGATTGCCGGAAGTGGTTCACGACGGCCGCACCGGATTCGTTGTGCCGGCCAATGACAGCGCCGCTTTTGCCCAAGCGCTTCTTCGCTATTATCGCGAAAAACGCGAGACCGAGTTCACCGGCAATGTGGCAGAGGCGAAAAAAGAGTTTTCCTGGGAGCGCATGGCGGAAGCCGTGGAAGCGTTGATGAACGAGTGAGCCAACCGGTCGCGGGCATGGTGCGGAGACTTTTGGCCGCACCATTCAGCGCTGCAGCATGGACTGGCGGAAAGGATGAAGAAAATGGCGGCGATCGTTTTGGACGGCAAGGCTCTGGCGCGGCAAATCGAAACAGAACTGGCGGCGCAGGTGCAGACCCTTCTGGCCGCTTCGAGCGGTCAACCGCCGATCCTGGCCACCATTCTGGTGGGAGAGGATCCGGCCTCCGCCACCTATGTGCGCATGAAAGGAAACGCCTGCCGCCGCGTGGGCATGGAGTCGCTGCCGATTCTACTTCCCGCTGCCACCACCACAGAGCAACTGCTTCAACAGATCGGCCGGTTAAATGCGGATCCCAGAGTGCACGGCATTCTTCTCCAGCACCCGGTGCCTGCGCACATCGATGAACGCCGCTGTTTTGACCAGATCGCGATCGAAAAAGATGTGGACGGCGTCACCGCGCTCGGTTTTGGGCGCATGGCGATGAACGAACCCGCCTATGGTTCAGCCACACCCGCAGGCATCATGCGGCTGCTGCATCACTACAACATTCCCATCGAGGCCAGACCGGCGGTGGTGGTGGGCCGTAGTCCCATCCTCGGCAAGCCCACGGCCATGATGCTGCTTAACGCCCACGCAACCGTGACCATCTGCCATTCCCGCACGCGAAATCTCCCAGAGATCGTGCGTCAGGCGGAGATCGTGGTCGGAGCGGTGGGAAAACCACAATTCATCAAAGGCGACTGGATCTGCGACAACGCGGTGGTGATTGATGCGGGCTATCACTCTCAGGCCACCGGGGACATTGAACTGAGCAGCGTCATCGACCGCTGCAGCGCCTATACCCCGGTGCCTGGCGGCGTGGGGCCCATGACCATCGCCCTGCTGATGTCGCAAACCGTCGCAGCCGCTGAAAAAGCGCTTAGCCGGTAAAACCGGCCTGGCCGGAGGCCGGCGGTCGTTGCGAAAGAGCTGGGACAGGGCCCCTGTTTGTTGGCCACACAGGAGGGGCGTCAGCGTTCCCACGAACCGGGATCAGCCGTTTTGACAGAGGGCGTGGACGTCCACGTCCGCAATTCTCAATCGGCATTGCATTAATTATAAAGATGGAAAATGGCCTTGTGCGGCCATTTTCAGTAAAAGGATGGTTTCACCGGTTAACGGTGCAGCTCGAAGACCCTATGCGCAAAGTATTGATCATCACCTATTATTTCCCGCCTGCCGGCGGCGCTGGTGTGCAACGCACCCTCAAATTCGTAAAATATCTGCGCGAGTTCGGCTGGGAGCCGGTGGTGCTCACCGCCAAGAACGCCGATTATCC
>CAZKQR010000103.1:0-12299 GCA_964554965.1 uncultured Cytophagia bacterium
TCTCCATATGGTAGCCGATATAGTGCATCAGGCATTCGTCCAGATCCCGGCCCAGTTCCGCGCTGACCCGGCTCCGGCCGGCCGCACGGACCGGCGCATTTTGTAAATAGCGCAGAATCTCCACGCCATAGCCCGAGAGGCGAAAGCCTGCAACCGACGACGAGGAGCAAGCGGAACAGCGATAGCCGCCGGTCTCGTATTCGAACACCGCCTGCTCGGGCGGGCGCTCCCTGCTGCAGACCGAACAGCCGGCCAGCTGGGGGCGAAAGCCCGAGAGCGCAGCGAACTTGACCTGAAAGGCGCGCACCACATTGCGCAGCCCGCGTTCGCCCTCGTTCAAAGCCGTCAGGGTTTCCAGCAGCAGCGTAAACAGCGCCGGCGCGGCGTGGCCGGCCACCTCATGCCGGTCCACTATTTCACAGGGAATGCTGGCCAGGGCGATGCGGCCCAGCTGGCTACGAATCACGGAAAACGGCTGGATGATATCCACCTGGCTGAGAAATTGCAGGTCGCGGGTCTCTTTTTTGTAAAAGACTGCGTCCAGGTGGGTGAACGGTTCCAGAGCCCCGCCATAGCGCGATTTAATCACCCGGGCGCCCTTGGCGATCAGGCTGATCTTGCCGTACTGCTGGGTGAACAGAGTGACGATTTTGCTGGTCTCACCCTGATCCCGATGATGCAGAACGATCGCCGTCGACTTGACCAAAGCCATATTCGTCAGCCATTCAAAAATAATTCTTTTAACATACGAATTTTTTGCCCAAGAAACAATAACGGAAATCGACCGGGCCTCAGGCGGGGACAGGATGGCGGGGTGCGGCCGGAGGCGATCCTCAGGCGGACACGCGGGGACGGCTGTCCAGCACCTGGCGAACCTTTTTGGCTATCTCTTCGATGGTGCACGGCTTGCCGATGAAAAATGCGCTGGTCACATCCACATCGTGTTGGCTGAAAATAATCCCATCCGGATAGGCGGAGGTATACAGCACCTTGATGCCCTTGCGGCGTTTCACCACCTTTTTGGCCAATTCCGCGCCGCTGAGCAGCGGCATGATCACATCCGTGATCAGCAGGTGAATCGGCTCCGGGGTGGCTTCGAGCAACGCCAGGGCCTCGATGCCGTTCTGCGCGCACAGCACTTTGTATCCCTGTTTTTCCAGCGTGCGCATTCCGCTGATGCGCACATCCGGTTCATCTTCCACCAGCAGGATCGTCTCGTTGCCGCGCGGCAAAGTGTCGTAGTGAATGGCGCCTCCCAGCTCTGATTCAGGCCCGTCGAACTGCGGCAGATAGAGGCGGAACAGCGTGCCCTTGCCCTTTCGGCTGATGCATTCGATATGGCCGCCGTTCTGCTGCACGATGCCGAACACGATGGACAGCCCCAGGCCGGTGCCGCTCTCCTTGGTGGTGAAAAAGGGTTCAAAGACATGAGAACAGGTCTCCTGATCCATGCCCTGTCCGGTGTCCTGCACCGAGAGCATCAGATAGCGGCCGGGACGCGCGCCCACCTGTTTCATACAATAGGCCTCGTCCAGCACCATCGGCCGGGTGGACAGGATCAGATCACCGCCGGCGGGCATGGCGTCGCCGGCGTTCATGACCAGATTGATCACCATCTGCCCGAGCTCGCCCGGATCGATGCGAATGTTGCCGATGCTGCCGTGAATGTCCGCGGTCAGGCTGACGTTTTCGCGCACCAGCCGTCGCAGCCATTTGATCATGTCCAAAAGAGCGGCGTTCAGATCCAGCACCTTGAGCTCAAACTGCTGTTTACGGCTAAAGGCGAGCAGTTGACTGGTCAGCGCAGCCGCGCGTTTGCTGGTGCGCATGATCTGATCGGCATAGTCCTGCAGCGTTTTGTCCCCTTTGGCATCCATGGCGATGAACTCGGCGCTGTTCTGGATGACCATGAGCATATTGTTGAATTCATGCGCCATGCCGCCGGCCAATCGGCCCAGGGCCTCCATCTTTTTGCCGTGCTGAACCTGCCGCTGCATGCGCTTGAACTCTTCATCTGCCTTTTTACGCCGGGTGATATCGCGGGAAAACAAAAGGATGTAATCCTCTCCGTCCCAATGAAACAGATTGGCGCTGATCTCTACCGCCATCAATCCGCCCTGTTTGTGGCGATGCACGCTTTCAAACGACACGGAGGGTTTGCTGCGCAGTTGCGTCAGCAGCGTGGTCCAGGCTTGGGGCGTCAGATTGACATCCAGATCAGCGATGGCAAGCTGATGGAGCTCTGCCGGAGCATAGCCGGTGGCAAGCGCGCCCTTTTCATTCACCAGCAGAAACCGGCCCGCTTTGTTCAGCCAGTAGATGCCGATGGCCGCACGCTCATAGGCGAACTGGGTGAACTGCATCCCGCGCTCCAGGTTCTTGCGGCGGCGCTGCTCCTCCGCTTTTTCCAGGGCTTCGGCCACGGCACGGTTGAGCTGCGCCAGCTGGTCCATCGCTAGATAGTCTGCCGCGCCGTTTTTCAGCGCTGCCACCGCACGGCTTTCATCGCCTTCGTCGGTCACGATTATGAGGGGAATGGCGAGTTCTTTTTCTTTGAGGATGCGGAGGACATCGAGGCAGCTCCCACCCGGAAGCGTCCAGGCAGAGAGGATGAGGTCGGGCTTTTCCCCCAGCGCCGGCGCAAGGGCTTTGTCGGCGGTCACAGTGCGGATGTCCGGCTGCGGTTTCTGTTTCATCAAGGTACGAATGATCTGATCCGCCCGTTGCGGATCCCGCTCGAGCACCAACAACTTGTATCCGCCCATACGCCGCCACCTTGTCGTTTAAAAAGAAAATTGCGCCTTCCGCTAACTGTCCTGATATAAAATACGACTTTTTCCCGTTTCGCCAAACAATTTTTCCAGCATTTTTCGTTTGATTTTCCATCTTTTTTATGCATGTTAATGAGCCGGCGCCGTTCCAGGACCGGCGCAGCCGGAAAGCCCGATCCCGACGGCCGTCACCATCATTTGGAGGCATCAAGATGAAAAGAAAAAAACTTTGCCTGTTCTTCATTCTAGGAGGAATTTTGGCCATGGACGCGCACGCACAAAAAAGCTTCAACGGATTGAACATGAGTTTGGGCAATCTCTCACGCCTGTCGCATGCCGAAACGCGTTCCATCTCTGCGGAGAATTTTACCGGTGAAAAAGGCAAGGGGGGCATGGCCACTGAGGGGACCGGCAGCCAGGCGGCACGGGACCTGGGCCAGGGCTGGAAAGTGTCGCCCTGCGTAAGAATTCAACCCAAAGAGACCTTTGCCATGGCGACCATCCAGGGGCCCGGCGCCATTCAGCACATCTGGGTGACGCCGACGGGTAATTGGCGCTACTCCATCATCCGCTTTTACTGGGACGGCGAAACCGAACCCTCCATCGAAGCGCCCATCGGCGATTTCTTTGCCTGCGGCTGGGGCCAGTACAGCCAGATCAATTCTCTGGCGATCTGCGTCAACCCCGGCAGCGCCTTTAACTGCTACTGGGAGATGCCATTCCGCAAATCGTGCCGGATCACCTTTGAAAATCTGGACGAAGAGGCCATGACTCTTTTCTACCAGGTCGATTATACGCTCACGGAGGTGCCGGGGGATGCGGCTTATCTGCATGCGCAGTTCCGCAGGACCAATCCCCTGCCCTACAAAACCGATTACGTGATCCTCGACGGCGTTAAAGGGTGGGGCCAATTTGTCGGCACCTACATGGCCTGGGGCGTAAACAACAGCGGCTGGTGGGGCGAGGGCGAGATCAAATTTTTTATCGACGGCGACGGAAAATATCCCACCATCTGCGGCACCGGCACGGAGGATTATTTCTGCGGTTCGTACAATTTCGAGAACCGTGAGACCAAACAGTATCAGGTCTTTTCCACACCCTACAGCGGTCTGTCGCAGGTGATCAAACCGGACGGCGTCTACAACTCGCAGCAGCGCTTTGGCCTGTATCGCTGGCACATCATGGATCCCATCCGCTTCGAAAAGGATCTGCGGGTGGCGATTCAGGCGCTGGGCTGGCGCAGCGGCGGCCGCTATCTGCCGTTGCAGGACGATATTGCTTCCACCGCGTTCTGGTATCAGACCGAGCCGCACGCGGCGTTCCCCAAACTGCCGGATAAAGACTATCTGGAAGTGCGCTGAGGATCAGCGGATCAGGATAAGCGCGGCGTTGGAATGCCCAATTTCTTCATCTTGCGATACAGGTTGGTGCGGTCAATGTTCATGGCGTCCGCCGCTTCAGTCACGTTGCCGTTGCAGATTCGCAGCAACCGCTGAATGTAATCCCGTTCGAAATCGCACCGCGCCTGTTTGTAGTTTTTAATCTGGTCCGAGGACGTCAGCGGCGGCCGCTTGAGCACCGCCGCTACGTTCTCGGCCGTAATCAGGCGCGCCTCGGTGAACAAGGCCAGCCGTTCGACAATGCTGCGCAATTGCCGAACGTTGCCCGGCCACTCCTGTTCCATCAGCAGCTGCAGCGCGGCTGAGGAGAATCCCTCGATATACCGGTTATACTGTTCGCAGAACTGCTGAAGAAAATGGCGCGCCAGTTCCGGCAGGTCCTCCATCCGCTCCGCGAGACGGGGCATCTCCAGCTCCACCACATTGATCCGGTAATACAGATCTTCGCGAAAGGAACGGGCCGCCACCCGCTCCGTCAGATTTTTATTCGTTGCCGCAATGACCCGCACGTCGATCAGATAGCTGTCCGTCGAGCCCAGCGGCGTGATCACATGGTCCTGCAGGCAGCGCAGCAGTTTGGCCTGCGCCGCGTGACTCAGATCGGCGATTTCGTCCAGGAACAGTGATCCGCCGTCCGCCTGCCTGAAGCGGCCGATGAAATCCTGCGAAGCGCCGGTAAAAGCCCCTTTTTTATAGCCGAACAGTTCGCTCTCGATCAACGGCTCCGGAATCGCGGCGCAGTTGACGCGCACATACGGTCCGTCCGCTCTGGCGCTGCGCAGATGAATCGCCATGGCCGCCAGTTCCTTGCCGGTGCCGGTTTCACCGGTGATCAGCACCGTGGTATCCGCGGCGCTGATCTGATCGAGGCGCTGGTAGATTTGCTGCATCGCCTTGCCGGCGCCGACCATCCGGTAGCGGTTGAGAATGTCCTCGGCCATCCAGCGATTGCGCTGCCGCAGCCGCTTTTTCTCAATCGCTCTCTCAATCACCGACAGAATGCGGTCGAACGAGGCCGGCTTTTCGATGAGGTCGTAGGCGCCCAGGCGTGTTGCCTGCACCGCCCGCTCGATCGTCGCATGCCCGGTGATCACGATGAGGGGCACCTCCTCGGCGATCTTGGCCGCCTGCTTTAACAGCTCGATCCCATCCATGCCGGGCATCGAAAGATCGATCAACCCCACATCCACCGGCTGCTCAGCCAGAATCCGTACCGCTTCACGGCCGTCGCGGGCGCTGAGGGTGCGGAATCCCTCCTCGGTCAAATCAGAAGCCAATTGATCCACAAAGCGCTGGTCGTCATCGACGATCAGCACCTGTACGGTTTCCCTGTTCATCGGCGCTTGTCCTGTAAATAATCGGCAGGCGGATCAAAACCGTAGCGCCCTGATTCGGCGCGCTGGTGATAGACACTTCGCCCCCATGGTTCTCCACAATCTGTTTGACGAATATCAAACCCAAGCCGGACCCACCCCTACGGGTGGTGAAACCCGGCTGAAAAAGTTGCTCTTCATTTTCGCGCGGGATGCCGGCGCCGCTGTCGCGAATCTCCAAAACCGCCCAATTGACGCCGCCCCAGGCCTGTAGCGGATTACGCTCCAGCATGGTGCTCAGCATGATCACTCCCTCGCCATGCACGGCGTCCACCGCGTTATCGAGGATATTGTGCAGCGCCTCCTTGAACTGCTTGACGTCGATCCGCGCCGTCATTTCCGCTCTCTCAAATGCGGTCTGCACCTCCACGCCCTCCGGCAACCGGGATAAATACTCGTTCAGCCCCTCCTGCACCACTGAGGTGACATCCACTTCGACAAAAAGCGACTCCTCCAGCTTGGCGAACTTGATGAACGAGTTGATCACGTCCTTGACCCGTTCGATTTCCTGGATCGCCTGCCGGCTGATCGAATCAAAGGATTCGCTTAAATGAGGCGATCGTTTGCGGTAGGTACGTTGCAGCCGCTGCACGGCCAGCAGGACCGTAGCCAGGGGCGTCTTTATCTTATGGGCCATGCGTTGCGCCATGGCCGCCCAGATCTTGATCCGTTCCGTTTGATTGGATTCCGACAGATCGATCAACAGAATGCGCGAATGGTTATGTGCGGTACGGACGATTTCCACCGCCACGGTCCGCCAGTTCATCGCCGGACCGATATTAATCTCCTTTTGCAATTGCCGCTCGTTGCGGCTGGTGAACAGCCGCCAAACATCCAACAGCGCACCGAATTGAGCGTTGTCCAGGATCTCCGGAAGCGACCGCCCGATAATGTTCGCTTTCACCAGATCGGTGATCCGCAGGAAATGGCTGTTGCAGTCGCGCAGCACAGCCTGTGGATTGAGCAAGGCAATGCCCACCCGCTTCGAGTCGGACATCAACGCCAGCCCATAGTCCGGTGTGCGCAGGACAAATTTCCACAGCAGAAAAGCCGACAGCAAACAAGCGACCAGACACAGCAGGCCAAATACGGCCCAGGGAATTTTCAGACGATGGCCGGCCCATGCCGCTTGGATGCCGGACGCGGGGAAGAGCGCCGGCAAGGACACCCGTAACAGCCACAGGCGCTGGTCGACCAACAGGCAATAGCTGCGCACCTCACGGTCTATAGCCGAAACCGGCGCCATTTTAACAGAACGATGTGTTGGATTTTCCGGAAGCATGATCCGGCCCAATGGGCGCAGGGCGGCGTCGGTGATGGTCAGCTGATTGGGATAGTGGCTGGTGATGAACAACTCGGGACTGCCGTCCCCATCCAGATCATCGCTGAAGACCAGACTCGGCTTTTCGCCAAAAGGAACTATCTTGTCCGCGGCCAGCGTGCCGCTGGACGGCTGAAAACGAAATCGAGCCATCAGCCGTTCCGCGGTGGAGACATAGAGATAGGGCTGCCGTTTTGTGGGCGAGGGCAGGATAGTGACGTTGCGGAGGTCCTCGCCCAACTCTTCGGCAAAGAACTCTGGTTGCTGCGTCAGAGTGCGGCCGTCCACAACGCCCAATCGAGAGCGGCCGGTATTGGTCTTGCGCAGCGAATAGCTGGCATACACCACATCCAAGACCTGATCGCCGGTGACATCGAACACGTCAAAAGCGACATAGCTGGACTCTCCGTCAAAGGCCCGGGAGTAACGCAGGCCGCCGCCGTGATCCAGGACCGCCAGGTAGCTGCTGTCCCGGCTGAACGGAGCGAAAAAGGGCCCGTCGGAGGCCCCGCTCAGAGTGAACACCAATTCAGAAAAACCGTCTCCCTCCAGGTCCACCGCTCTGGTCCGGTTCACCATGGGGGCGACCGGAACCTCGCGGATCAGCGTCCGGTCCTGCAAATCATACCAGAGCAGAGCGCGCGGCTTCACATCGGCGCCGGTGTTGAGAGAGAGGAACAGCTCGAGCCGGCTGTCGTTGTTGAAATCGACGATCTGCGCGTCATAGACTTGTACGTTCGCTGAGCCGTCTCGATTCCAATCGCGATGGCGTGGGGCCCGCAGGGAATCCATGAACTGAAAAGTGTAATCAAAAAGATAGATGCATCCGTAATCAAGGCGCGTTCGATAGAGCAGCCAATGGTAGCGTGGATGACCGGTCAGGGCATACATGTATTCTGACATCCCCTGCTCCGGCAGCGGCCGCCCCGGGAAAGAGTACGCACCGCCGGCCGGCTCGCGAATGACCAGAAAGAGCGGATGGTCTGAATCCCGGCGCAGACAGGCGACCTCGTCGAAGCCATCGCGATTAAAATCGCGCACCGCGAAATCATAAATGACCTGTCCTGGCTCGGAAAAAGGCAGCAGGGTTCCCACCGTGGCGCCCTGGGGAGACGCCGTGGTGTCCGCGGTAAAATACTCTCCCCCCTGTGCCGAAACGGAGCAGAGGAAGAGCAACGATGTCAGGATGGACGTTTTCTTCATGGCACCTGACCAGACTTCATCGAGGGGCGATCTGAACGAACGGTGACAACACAGATCGGCGTTCGCTGCCGACTGGTTCGTAACAACAAACCACAAACCCAAAGGGGAAGACGCCAAAGATAGAAAAATACAAAAAAAGGGGGAAAAAATTGTAATGGGGGAGCGCACGGACGAGACGCGGTCCGGCCATGGGGAAATTGCTGGCGCATACGTTTCATCAGGAGAATCTGATTTTATCTGCTTTTTGCGAGTTCTTTCGGCTTCTCACTGTGGAGCGGGGGGTTCAACAGCCCTTGTCAAAATGGTTCCGCCCAGGCTCACCGCACCATCTCGCCGTCCGCCGCCGGCGCCTGCACCGGTTCCTTTTCGAAAAGAATATATCCCAGCAGCAGGAACATGCCGATGGTCACGGCGATGTCGGCGACGTTGAACACCGGCCAGCGATCCAGTTCATACCCCGGGAATTTGACGAACAGCAAGTTAAAAGCTGGAATATGGATGTCGAAAAATTCGAAATCAAGAAAATCGACCACCTTGCCGGAGAGCAGACGGTCCAGCAGATTGCCCAGAGCGCCGCCGAGCACCAGCGCCAGCGCCCATCGCGCCAGGCGCTGCGTCTGCGGCAGCTGCAGCAGATAATAGGTGATGGCGATGCCGGCCAGCAGGGCAAAGACGGTAAAGAACACATTGTTGCCCAACTGCAGACCAAAAGCCATACCCGGATTTTCCACATAGGTGATGCGGAAAAAATTGCCCAGGACCTGCAGGGAGGCATACAGTTCCATGCTGGAGCGGATGACCGCTTTGGTGATCTGATCCAGAACAAAAACCGCCAGGGTGAGACCAAAGATCCGATAGTTCGCCCTCATTTATTTTTCTGTCTCTCCTCTTTGGATTTGCACTCGATGCACAACCGGGCATGGGGCACTGCTTCCAGCCGTTCCGCGTTAATCTCCTTGCCGCACCCTACGCACAGTCCGAATTCGCCGCGATCGATGCGCTCCAGGGCGAGATTCAGATGATAGAGCAAGTTGCCTTCCCGGGAGGCGAAAAAGTACTGCTGTTCACGGTCCATCGTGTCCGTGCCCTGATCGGCCATGTGAAAAGCGTACGAAGAGTGGTCTCCCGAAGTATCCTTCATAGAGGTGTTCAGTCCCGAGCTTTTCAGGCGATCCAACTCCTGCAGCAGCGCGGTACGCTTATCCATGATGATTTTTTTATAATGGTTCAATTGTTCTTTGGTCATTCGATCCTCCTGACACGGCGTACAAGCCGGTTAGATTCTGGCGATCCCTACAGAGATGGACTCCTCATCGATCTTCCATTCTTTCTGATGCGTGCCGCCGGTTTCATTATAGCGCAAACTTTCACAGAGCGTTTCATGGCTCACATAGTCGCGCATGCGCTCCACCGCCTGAACAAACGGCGCCGAGGCGGTGAGCCAGATATGAATGCGATCCGTCACTTCAAATTTAGATTCCTTGCGCATGTTCTGCACCCGGTTGATGAACTCACGGGCCAGTCCCTCATAGGTCAATTCTTCAGTGAGAAGGGTTTCAACGGCAACGGTCAGATCGCCCTCGGTGGCTGCCAACAGACCGGCCCGGTTCTCCGTCTGAACCGTGATGTCCGTTGCTTCGATGCGATATTCGTGACCATCGACCACCAGCGAACAGTGGCCGGCATCCAGGACGTGCTGGATCTCCTCGTCGGTGAAAGCGCGGATGGCCTCCGCCGCTTTGTTTACCACCTTGCCGAATTTCGGACCCAGATTTTTAAAAACCGGCTCCGCTTTTTTGCTGACCAGTTCGCTCTCCTGTTCGACGAATTTGATCTGCTTGACGTTGAGCTCTTCCAGCACCAGGGATTCCATGCCGCGGATCAGATCCCGCCGTTTTTGCGTCGGCGCGACGATATAGATGCCGGCCAAGGGCTGGCGGGTTTTGATCGCCGCCTCGTTGCGCAACGACCGGCCCAGAGCGACCACCCGGCGGACCAGATCCATGCGCGCTTCCAATGTCTCATCGCGATGGTCGAGCAAAGGGTCGCCGGCGGCCGGATAGGCGGCCAGATGCACGCTGATCGGCTGATCGGGCTGACCGTCGGTCAGATTGCGGAAAATTTCCTCGGCGATGAACGGCGCCAGCGGCGCCATCAGCCGGCTGACGACCACCAGGCACTCCCAGAGCGTCTGATAGGCGGAGCACTTGTCCTGGCCCATCTCCGCTTTCCAGAACCGGCGGCGCGACCGCCGCACGTACCAATTGGACAGATCGTCCAGCACAAAACTGTTGAGGCTGCGGCCGGCCTTGGTCAGATCGTACCGCTGCATATTTTCATTCACTTTTTCCGTCAGTCCCGTCAACGCCGAGCACAGCCAGCGATCCAGTTCAGAGCGCTGCTCCACTGGAATGCGCTCCTCGGCCTTGTAGGTAAACCGGTCGATATTGGCGTACAGCGCAAAAAACGAATAGGTGTTCACCAGCGTGCCTAAAAACTTTCTCACCACCTCGACCACGCCCTCGGCATCGAACCGGGTGGGCAGCCAGGGCGGACTGACGGTCAGCAGATACCAGCGCAGAGCGTCGGCGCCCTGTTGGTCGAGAAACTTGACCGGATCCACCGCGTTGCCGCGGGTCTTGCTCATCTTCTGACCCTCTTTGTCGAGGATCAACTCCAGAGAAACGCAGGACTTGTAGGCCGGCTCATCGAACAGCAGGGTGCCGATCACCAGCAGCGAATAGAACCAGCCGCGCGTCTGATCCACGCCTTCGGAGATAAAGTCCGCAGGGAAATTTTTCGCGAACATCTCCTGGTTTTCGAACGGATAGTGCCACTGCGCATAGGGCATGCTGCCGGAGTCGAACCAGCAGTCGATCACCTCGGGCACACGGGTCATCTGCGCGCCGCACTTTTCGCACGGCAGTGTGATGGCGTCCACATAGGATTTATGCAGATCGAGGTCCGCCAGCGGCTGCCCGGACTTTTCCCGCAGCTCCTGCACGCTGCCGATGCACAGCTGATGATCGCAGGCGCTGCAGCGCCAGATCGGCAGCGGCGTGCCCCAGAACCGATCGCGCGAAAGCGACCAGTCGATGTTGTTCTCCAGCCATTCGCCGAATCGGCCCTCGCCCACTTCGCGGGGGTACCAGGCGATCTTTTTGTTGTTGGCGATCAGGCGGTCTTTGACCGCGGTGGTCTTGATGTACCACGACTTGCGGCCGTAATAGAGCAAAGGCGATTTGCAGCGCCAGCAGTGCGGATAGCTGTGCAGGTAGGGTTCGCTGCGATTCAGCACACCGCGTTTCTTTAAATCGATGATGATGGACTTGTCCGCATCCTTGACAAACTGCCCGGCCCACGGCGTCACCTCCGCGGTAAAGGCGCCGGCCTTGTCCACCGGCTGCAGGAAGGGCAGATCATATTTCAGGCCCAGCTGATAATCGTCTTCTCCGAACGCCGGAGCGATGTGCACGATGCCGGAACCGTCGGTGGTGGTCACAAAATCGCCCAGCACCGTATAGTGCGCTTTTTTATCCGGTTGAACAAAAGAGTAAAAAGGTTCATAGTCCCAGCCGGCGAGCTCCTTGCCGGTGTATTGCTCGACGACCTCGTAGGGGCCGTCCAAAACCGACAGTCGCGCTTGCGCCAAAATCAACAGTTGGTCCTGATAACGCACCTTGACGTAGGTCGTCTCCGGATGCAGGGCCAGGGCCACATTGGAGATCAACGTCCACGGCGTGGTGGTCCACACCAGGAAGTAGGTGTTCTCCTGTCCGCGTACCGCGGCCTTGACATAGATGGACGGATCCTTCACTTCCTCATAACCCAGAGACACTTCATGGCTGGAAAGCGGCGTCTGGCAATGGGGGCAATAGGGCAGAATCTTGTGGCCTTGATACAACAACCCTTTTTTCCACACCTCTTTCAAGATCCACCAGACCGTTTCGATGTAATCGTTGGTGTAGGTGATATACGGATGATCCAGGTCCACCCAAAAACCGATCCGGCGGGTGAGATCGTCCCAATCCTGCTTGTAGGACCACACGCTCTCTTGGCACTGGCGGCAGAACCGGTCAATGCCGTACTCGATCACCTGGTCCTTGCCGTCCAGGTTTAATTTTTTTTCCACTTCAATTTCCACCGGCAGCCCGTGGGTATCCCAACCGGCCTTGCGCGCCACGCGATACCCCTGCATGGTTTTCAAACGGCAGACGGCGTCCTTGACGGT
>CAZKQR010000104.1:0-12140 GCA_964554965.1 uncultured Cytophagia bacterium
ACAGATTTGATGAAACGATCCGGCTCTCGAACGAAAAAAATTTCCCCGGCGGCGAACGGACCACCGCTCCATAGGGAAGAACCACGATCAGGCCAAAGGCAGGTCCGTTGGCAGTGGCAGCCGGATTTCTTCCAACAGGCCCCTTCGCTCCGTGCCTTTTGCACCAGAGCCGTGGGGCTTTCTTTTCACTCCCCTCCCCATCGCGTGACCAGGGTGAGTGAATCATCGGTCATAGCCACTCTTTTAAAGCCAAGACGTTGATAGAGGCGCAGGGCCGGGTTCTCTTTAGAGACGCTCAGGCAAACCGCTGCATAGTGATTGCGAGCCTGAGAGAATAGAAGGCTCAGCAAGTGGCTGCCGATGCCCTGGCCTCGGTAAGCGGGCAATAAAGCGATGGACAGTTCGGGCGTCGACTCATCCACGTAACCAAAACCGTGATGGTCTCCTACCAACAGACGAAGCCACACGGCGCCGGCCGGCTGTTGATCATCCAAAGCCAGCCAACCCATATCACCCTCTCTTCCCCATGCCTCCACATAGCATCGAATTTCCGCCTGATCGATGATGTCGCGTGGAGCCGGAGGCAGTCCATCGGGAATAAAAACGGCCTGATAAAGCATCTCCCAAAGAAAAGGCTCATCTTCTACATTCAACGGCCGATAGGTGATCATCATGGCTTTTCCCCCATTTACTCTCAATCTTTGAACCGATCGGCAGCAGCCGAGAAGGGCCAGGGTTCTCGACGCGCGGTACGTTCAAGCGTGGCGCTGAACAGCAAATCCCGGATCGGTGATCGGGACATGGTTAAACAACGATGACCACTGTTCTGTCATCGTTTTGTCGCCTGCTGGTCCAGGATGGCCGCCAGTTCGGCGGGATCAGAAGCCGGCAACCGGCAGACATGGTTTTCACAGAGATAGGCCGTGGCCTTGCCATCGACTTGATCGAGGTGGTTAAGCCATTCCATGGGACCGGATCGCTGTTTTTGACCAGCCCCGCCATCGGCCAGCAAAAGGATTCTGTTCGGAATAAAACGGGAGTGGATCTCCTGCAGCAGCATCTGGGTGTCCGGCGCCCCCGGTTTGCCGGCGATGACGATTTGTTTCACGGCATGGAGGCTGAAATCCCATGCGACCAGCATCTGCGGCATGATGCCGGGGGTCTGTTGCAGCCGGCCGGCAAAAGTCGAGAACAACCTCCCGGCGCGTTCGCTCAGCTCTTTGTCTCCGGTCAGTTGTCCGAGCCGCAGCAGGTTCAGCGCGGCCACCGAGTTCGCTGAGGGCTCTGCGCCGTCATAATCCTCCTTCATCCGTAACAGCACGCGGTCGTCCTCACCGGTCGTGCCGAAATAACCGGCGCCGGCCATGTCCCAGAACAGCGCGTCCTGTTGCTTTTGCAGTGCCACCGCCCAGGTCAGCCGGCTGATATTGAATGAAGCTTCATACAGGTCGATCAGTCCCTGAATCAAAAAAGCATAGTCGTCCGCAAATCCGTCAATCGCCGCTTCCCCTTCCCGGTATCGGCGCCACAGCCTGCCGCTCTTTTGGTCATACAGCCTGGTCTCGATAAAGCGGGCCGCGGTTTCTGCGGCAGCGAGGCAGGAAAGAGCCGTTGGCGCAGCGGGCGCCGGGGCTGACTTGTCCACTGCAGCCAAAACCTGAGCCGCCCGGGCAAAGGCGGAGATCATCAGGCCGTTCCACGCGGTCAGCGTCTTGTCGTCGCGATAGGGTCGAGGCCGCTGCGATCGAACCTGCCGCAATCTGTTGCGCGCACCGTCGAGAAGAGCGCGGAGGTCGTTCACCGGTATTGCGAACCTTGCAGCGGTCTCCGCCAGTGTATGGCGCACGATCAGGATGTTCTGATTATGAAACATGGCGTGCGGATCGCTGGGGGCGTTTCCCTTCGGCTCCACACCATAATGATAGTTGAAAATCTCCGCGGTCTCGATGCCCAGGGCGGTGATGATTTCCGCTTCCTCCCAGACATAGAACTTGCCTTCCACTCCTTCGCTGTCCGCATCCTCGGCAGAGTAAAATTGTCCCTCGTCGCCGGTCATCTCCCGCAGCACATAGTCAAGGACGTCGCGCGCCACGCCGGCGTAAAAACCGTCGCCGGTGATCTGCCAGGCCTCCAGGTAGGAACAGGCCAGCTGCGCCTGATCGTAGAGCATTTTTTCAAAGTGGGGCACGTGCCATTGGTCGTCCACCGAGTAACGGTGAAATCCTCCGCCAAGGTGATCGTGCATGCCGCCCTCAGCCATTTTCCGCAGAGTGAAAAGGCTCATCTCCAGCGCGTCTTGGGCGCCGGTACGTGCATGATAGCGCAGCATGAAATGTAACGTGACCGGCCGCGGAAACTTGGGTGCGCCGCCGAATCCGCCATAGCGCGGCTCATAACTGCTTTTGATCTGCCGATAGCCGGCATCGAGCAGCGATCTGCCCGACTCGGCCTCGTGGCCGGAGCCCACGGTGGTGTATTGTTGCAGTTGCCGGATCACATCGTTGGCCGAGCCGACGATGGCGTCGTGGTCCTTTTTCCATGCTTCGGCAATGCGCAGAAGAATGGAGCGAAAACCCGGCCGGCCGCCGTAATCCTCGGGCGGGTAATAGGTGCCGCCGATGAACGGCTTGAGATCAGGGGTCAACCACACGCTCATGGGCCAGCCGCCACCACCGGTCGTCGCCTGCACAAAGGTCATATAGACGCGATCCACGTCCGGGCGTTCCTCGCGGTCCACTTTGATGCACACGAAATGATCGTTGAGCACTCTGGCGATTCCGGCATGCTCGAACGACTCGCGCTCCATCACATGACACCAGTGGCAGGTCGAGTATCCCACCGAGAGAAAGATGGGTTTGTTCTCCCTGCGCGCCTTGGCAAAGGCCTCATCGCCCCACGGATACCACGCCACCGGATTGCGCGCATGCTGCAGCAGGTAAGGACTTTTCTCTTGCGCCAGATGGTTGGAGAAAACGGAGCGGCTGATCTGGGCTTCGTTTGCGTTGGCAACCGTGGTGTTGCCGCGGGCGTTGCCGGCGGGTCGTTGAAGCATGGTCGCACCTTTCACGATTTGCGCTTGGCGGATGCGTTAACAGGATGAACCACAAGGTCCAGTCTCATTTGGCCGGTACAGGCTCCGGTTCGTAAGGGGCCGAAAATTGAGCAAGGATGGATCCAGATTTTTGTTATTTTACCGGGCGCCAGCCTTGCTCATCATAACATCCGCAAGGTAAGATTATAATCCCAAGAGCGGTTCAGTGGAAACAAAATGGCGTCAAGCGGTGTTGTAATACACAAAACAGGATAACCGTCACATCACCATTAAGGAGTCGTTATGGCGATAAGAAATGCTTCCGCTGAGTGGAAAGGCGCTTTAAAAGAGGGCGCCGGCAGCATGCGGCTGGGCAGCGGCGCTTATGAAGGTCCGTTCAGCTATGCCTCCCGTTTCGAGTCCGGTTCAGGCACCAATCCGGAAGAGTTGATCGGCGCCGCACAGGCCGGCTGTTTCTCCATGTTCCTGTCCGCTTTATTGGGCAAAGAGGGATTTACGCCGGACTATATCCGCACCCACGCAAAAGTTCATCTCGGCGAAGGTCCGACCATCACGCTGATCGAACTGGCGTGCGAAGCCCGAGTTGCCGGCGTAAGCGAGGAACGGTTTCAGCAGTTGGCGGAGACGGCCGGAACCAGTTGTCCGGTCTCCAAGGCGCTGGCTGGGCCGGAGAAAAAACTTGTGGCGAAACTCGTCCGCTAGGCCACTGTCCCTAGATTTTTTCCCAATGTAGAACACCTAGCCACCGTACTTTATATATTCAGAGTACAACCGGGCTTCGTGCCGCGGGTTTTCGACAAGATCTGCGGCGGTTTTGTTGCCGGCGTGCTTTTTCAAAAACAGCTCAAGGCTTTAATCGTCACCTCTGGACTGCCGGGCCCCTGGCGCTCCAGACTGGAAAAATATTAACAGATCAGTTCAAAATCGAATTCATGGATCGATTTGCTCTCATCATTCACTATGGCTCTCTATTTCTATCCATCGGGGATTCATTCAACCATCCAGGCCGGGTCGCATGCACGGATAAGAGTGCGCAGCCGGTCAGGAACTCGGGGCAACGGCCGGCCTACCCATGTTTTCATTCACTGATTTCCTGAAATTTTGCACGCCTTGGCTGAAATCGATACCGTAAATTTTCCTGAACACCCTGTCGTGATCGCCGTTGCGTAAGAGTTCTTTCATGTAGGATAAAAACCTATCCTTTCCATACGTCTCTATCAGATACTCGACGATACAAGCAAACTCGGAGTACATAAAGGTCGCTCTGTATGTGACGTCAAGAGGGATCCGGTCCTCTTTCCTGGTTTTAAAAACCTCCGGGGGCATGAAATGGCCGTTGCGAATTTTTTCACAGGTCTCTTCTTTTGACGGATACCAGAAGGTGCCCATCTGCCCTGTGCTGTAAACCGCAATCCCTTCGAGCAGCCACGCCGGATAGCGATACGCTCTCAACATGCCGGCATGCTGATGAAGCAGAGAGTGGGACAACTCATGTCTTAGGTAAATCTCTAACGAAATCTCGCCCTTTTCAGCTTCTCTGAGAGCCCACGGGGATATAACCACATCGCCGTTGTAAAAAGCGCAGAACCTCGCTTTGGATATGGAACGTTGACGGTAGCCGGCGTCCTCTTTAAAGATAAAAAGTCTCGGCTTTTTACGGAAGGTCAGCTCATGAAAGGTTTCAACCTTTGGGATCAAAGCGTCGATTTCTTTCAAGCCGGAGTAATCGGTCCCCTGTTGAACATAGACCACGGTATGCTCCAGTTCATGCCGGCTAAAGCCGATAATCACGGGAGAATAGGGAAACAGCTTGCCGAATAAAAAGCTGTACGTTACCCAGCCGACGGCCACAACGCCGGCGACACCCAGGATAAACCCTTTTTTATTCATGCGAATCTCATCTCTCTTATTCGAATGCCGGGCCTTCCTGCCATGGCCGCCTAAAACAGACCGGTTTTTCTCCGGCAAACAGCTCGACGCCTGGTCCGGGGTTTCCTTTAAAAATCACAAGCTCTAGTAAAATAATCATCGGAACGATCGGGATCAATAAAATATTTGCCCTTGGTGTAAGGATCCAATATATTCTCACAAAAGAGGTTTGCTGGATTCATGCGGGACGGTCTGAATTTTAGGCGATAAAAAAATAACAGATAAACAGTGAAACCCAAAATGCCGCTGTGGAAAAATTATCCCGTATGTTTCAGGAGGATCAGAAAAAATGAAAAATTCCATTCTCATCATCTCACTCCTTATTCACATTTCCTGGCTGTGCAGCGGACTGGCCGGCCAGGATGGAGCCCACAAGCCTGCCGGCCAAAATCCCGTACCCTTTGCCAGTCAGAACCTGTTTGTCGGCGGTGAAAATCAGGTGCACACCTATCGGATTCCAGCCCTGATCACGACCCGCAACGGCGCTGTCATTGCGCTCTGCGACGCCAGAGTCGACAAAGGCAACGATGCACCCAACAACATCGATCTGGTGATGAGGACCAGCTATGACAGCGGCCGAACCTGGTCGAAAACCAAAGTGATCGCCGATTTTCCCGGTGATGAATGCGCCGGCGATGCCAGCATGGTGGTCGATGAACAAACCGGCACGATCTGGCTCGCCTATGATTACGCGGTTCCTGATCCGCAGGGATATATCGGCAGAATTCTGCGAATTCATCTGATCAGGAGCGAGGATGAGGGCAACACATGGTCAGCGCCTATCGATTTGAGCCATCTGACCAAGGGAATGGACTTTTGGCTGCAGAACGGTCCCGGCCGGGGATTGTTTGCGAACGGAGCTATTATCTTTCCAATGTATGCCTGCTCCCAGGGAAAAGGGGCGCAGTCCAGGTTGGTGTACAGCTCCGACCACGGCAAGACCTGGCGCCTGAGCAATGGAGTTGGGGATTCGGATGTTGAGCCGCAGATCGTGACCCTGTGCAACGGAAGAATCATGGCGAATATGAGAAGACCGGGCGGATACCGACAAGTTGCGGTCACAGCGGATCTCGGAACCACCTGGTTGCCGGCCTACACCGATTGCGCGTTAATCGATCCCGAATGTCAGGCGAGCATCATCAACTACCATTTCGGCAACAAATCCCTTATCGTCTTTGCAAACGCGGCAGACCGGGAAAAAAGACAAAATATGGTGGTCAGAACCAGTCGCGACGAAGGAAAAAGCTGGCCGAAACAAATACCCATCTATACTGGAAGCGCAGCCTATTCCTGTTTGACCCTGTTGCCCAACGGCAACCTGGGATTGCTGTATGAGGCAGACAGGTATAAAAGAATCGTTTTTGTTGAAATACCGCACGAGGCGTTATGAAAAAACCTGCGGCTTGCACGGGATAGCGCTGCTCGTAGAAAAGAGGGATCATTCTATTACGCCCAACGGCAACTCGGCGACGTTGTGGCACATGGGGGTGGCGGCAAGATGACAGTAAGAAGGCGATGAGCAAAAGCAGTAAAACGACGGGGCCAAATCAAACGCAGAAAACGTGTCGCCATGCAGCGGCGAGGATGCGCGCCGGGCGGTAGATATGGCGTCGGCGGCCTATCATTCGCAGAGGACTAAGGCGCGTTTCGCACTGCCTCTTCCGGACCGGCGTCATCCTTTACGCCATGGGCATCAATGCCCTATGGTTAAATGTGCAGTTCAAAGGTGGCGATTTCCCATGGCCGGTAACGATGAGTCCAACCACGGCTTTGACGGTCGAGGTCGTCCTGCATCACGTTGGCAAGCAAATCCACTTGTTTGACGGCTTTCAGCTTTAGACTCGTTTCGAATCGAGCGGTCACGGCCTGACTCGATACGTTGCAGGATCGCACCAGGATACCTGAGGACTGGGATGACGGCATGAGATGGAAAAGAACGATCTCTTTTTGCTCGCAGAAAAGTCCTAAATCGATCTGTGAGGGTGTGTCCGCAGGCAGAGGTACAACCTGACGGTGAAAGCTCTCAGCCAGACGTATCGAATCGGCCGGGGTGATTTTTTCCGCGGAATAAAAGCGGAATCCCCACTGCGTCACGCCGTTAAAAGCGAAATCCAGCACTTTACAGTCGAACAATCCCTTTTCCCGTTGGCCCAGATTGCGGAACAGAGTGTTCTGCGAGGTGCACCAAAGGATGTCGCGATCCGGCATTTCAAAGCGGATATAGCGGGAGCAGTAAAATTGCTCTGCCTGGCGTTGCTCTTCGGCAAAAGGAGAATCAGCATAGATCGCCTTCGGAGTATCCCCCAATCGCAATGGAAAATTCCAAGTCTCCTCCGGCCGTGGCCCGGTCTCAAAGCGGATGGTGCTTTCCAGGCGGAATTGAAACTCGGCCAGATCGATGCCCGCGCGGCCGGCAAAGGCGAATCCAGCCAGACGCAAAGCCGGCTCTTCGGCCTCCTTGATCCGCATCAGCTCTTTTTTCCAAACCACCGTCTCGCCCGATGGATGGACCAGCTTTTTTTCGATTTGCACCGGAGCCTTTGCCAGATCAGTGTGCATGGTTTCGACGTTCGTGTTCGGATGGTCATAAAAAAACAGGCCGGTCTGTTTCCAGGCGCCGGTCAGCGGCCCAAACGTAATGCCGCGAAAGGCGTTGTTCTCGACGCGCCAGGACTGACCCTGATCCGGCGTCGATAGCTGTTCCAAAGGATCTGAGACAGCCGGGCCATCGGCCTTTTGCAGCCGCACATCGATGCTGCCAAGTGCGGGTAAGGACACTATGACCGGGCTTGTGGTTATTCTGCCGCAGTCGCTGCGGAAAGCCGGCGCTACGATCACTTCGCCAAGCGGCAGTCCGGATAATCGATAGGATTGGCCGAGGTCTGCCCATTCATCGATTTCAAGCATGACCGGTGCGGTCACCGGCCACGGACAGGGATTATACAGCTTGAACGGCCCTGGTTGCACCGGTGCGTTCAGGCCCATCTCCTTTTGCAAAGAGTCGCGGATCACCCGTCGCTGTTTCAGGGTCAACTCGCTCTGATAGCTCCTGGCGCCATCGAGGTAAAAAAGGATCGAGCCCGCCAGGTAGGCATCATGATTCTGCGAAATCAACAGCCGCGGCCAACCGTCCGCTGTCGCCTGTACGAGTTTTCGTTTGAAAGTTTTTTCTGCGGCCAGCGCAGCCAGACTCTCCGCGGAGAGGAGCAGGCTCTCACATTGATTGCACAGGCGGGCCTGCCGCTCATTTTCGAACCCCCATCCCCCCTGAAAGAAATTAGTATCGTAATTCGAGTGATCCATTTTCAGCACTGCTTCTCCAGGTTCACTGCGGGAGCCGGCCCATTCGATATATTCCGTCAGGGTCATCTGTTTAAAACCCTGCTTGGTCGCCCAATCGATAGCTTCCTTATAAGGGGCCACAGAAGCGCCCCAGTCCATGCCCGGCACCCATAATTCCAGCCACTGAAAGATCAGCGGCGATTTGAAAAGATTCATTTTTTCGATGGCGATGCTATAGGGCTCTGCAGACCACTGGGGGTGCCTGAATTTTGAAATTGCAGCGACGCATATTTAAATCCCGCCAGCATTAATATCTGCGGCAGCTGAGTGTAAAAGGACTGCTCTTCGACCAGGTAGGTGTCGATGGACTTGCCGACATATTTTTGTGCCGTCAACTGTCCCAAGGAGAGCTGGCGCAGCGCGGATTCCCAGCCGAACACCTGGCTTTCCGGCTGACCGAAGGTGCCGCCGACCAACTCCATTCTGCCGGATCGCAAAGTTTCGATGACGCCGGCCAGATAATTTGGATCTTCTTTTTCCAGCGCCGACAAGAAATACATATCCAATTCATGACAAAACCGGTTCCGGCTGTCCAAAGCCAGCCATCGCCGGCTCTGCTCGAGGTTGAAAACCGTGCTGTAACAGGTGGCATACCAGCGTTGGTTGATTTCGCCGCCAGGGAAGGTGCCGCCGATGCCGCACTCGGTCCAATGATTGCAGAGGACAACGGCGCCCTTAATCTCTTCAGGATCCGTGAACGAGGCTGCGGCCTTGTCCTTTGCAGGGAGCGGGCTGGAAAAAGCACTGGCGATGACTCCGGCGCTGGTCATGTGGATAAAATCTCTTCGATTCATAGAGATCCTTTCAAATGATTCGTTGACTCTGTCTCTGTGTGGAGACCAGAAGCACGATGATACAGTCGAGCGACCGGTGAATGGCCTGGCATATTCATCGCCCAACCCCCCTGGCGAATTCTTGCATACTACCGTTATCAGCAGCCAAGGGGAAGGAATTTTGTGCAGACCAGGTCTGTATCGATCTCCAGCAGCAGAAGATCCTTTCGGCCTTCGAACCAACGGTTGGCCACCGGGATCACCTGTTCGCCGGTTGAGCAGTGGATGAATCCCTGGGCAGACAACGAGTCAGCAGCGTAGGCACCGGATGCCTGGGCTGCTTGCCATTGAGTTAGATCGGTTATCTGGAAAATTCGAGCCACTATTTCCTCATTTTATCAAATCGGATGGACGAGCCGATCGGGCTGAACTATTCGAAGGGATTCATGTTTTATAGTTTGTTGCTGATTGAGGCAAGCATTTTAAAATTTGACTTTAAAATTTCCCTCCGCTAAGTTGAGACATGTTATTATACATCGCTTCAACTTGCTGTATCGCGGAATCTTTTGATTTGCCCTCTCGGTGTGCACTATTAAAAATCGTTTCAAAATCCAACACAGCATTTTCGATCTTTTTGGGCTGGTACTTAACAATACTCATTTCATATCCGGAGGTATGATGCAGTTTATAGCCCTCGAGACAAAAATCATCGAAAACAATAACTCGATTAGGTCCAAGGTATTGTGTACATAAAAAATCAATATTTGGAAGGTTTTGCACTTCATTCATCCATGCGAGAAGAGCTTTAAATCGTATTGCCAAATATTTCGGGTCATAGGAACGTACAGGCCACAGAAGCATTTTGAAAGTAGTTGTTGGCCGAATAACAAGTTGATGAAACAGCTGTCTCTCGCTTAAAAGGAGGCCCATATATTCATCGGAATGCTGTCCAGCCTCTTTATACATTGGATCATTTGAAACAGCAAAAGTGGAAAATGCAGCTTGAGAAAAAATTGTTATTCGTCTAGCTGGTTGTTGAAGTAGTTCAGTTAATCGTCCGATAAGAAATTTTGTTCTTTCAATTTTTCCAGTTATTACACGGTCGAGCCCAAGCTTTTTATGAGAATCATGATTCTGAATCCCCCGTCCTGCATCTTTGAGACTAGTAACTAAACTTTTAACAGTACGCTCTGGATTGGTCCAGTCGAACAGAGAATACCATTGAAATGTTGCCAGCATCCCTTGTAGTTTGACATTTTCTGCCATGACAAGTGGCCAGATCTCCTTACCGCAAGCCATAGCAAATCCAATTTCTTGATTTACCCATGCTGAGGATTGAGCAGCCTCAGTCAGAAGCACAAGAAGAGCATCGGAAGAACGTATCATTTCTTGAAGAGTTGTATCGAATCTGGTGCCAGCCTTTAATGATCGATCGATAAAACATTCGATTTTATGCTGACGAAGAATGTAACCTAGGAGATGGGCTATCGCTTCATCCTCATGACAATAAGAAATAAAAATTTTCATTTTTTCCCTCGAGTTAGTGCTAATGGGCAACCAAACGCCGTAAAAATATATCAAACTACGACGTTCTTTATTCGCAAAAACCAGGAATTGCAGGAATAAAAATATAAGTTAATCTCTAAATATCCAATTCCATACTTTTTCAATATCTCTCGGAATTTTTTTTAATGAATTAAGAGGCCAAGCTCCATACCAAGAATTTCAAATTTCATCTCTGTCCATCAACAAGGCGGCAAATGGCAATAACAATATTCCAATTGCAGGTTCGAATAAAAACACAACAATCAAAAAACAAAATACAAATGAAATCGTCAAAAGCCCAACCGGAAAACGAATGATCGGTATTAGCAGATCCATTATGATTCCATATACACAGTATAAATACTCCGATGCATCAACCTCACGGACCGGAGCCTGTGAAGCTTTCCTAGAGATGTGCCGGCAACAATGGATACACGGCGTACGATACGGGGCATATGGCGAACAGCTATCTGGCCGAACAGCAGCGAGTGTCAACGGTTCGTTGCATCGGGCTGCCTGGCCATGTCTTAGGGTATGGCTTCAGGCTTAACTGCCATCGTCTTTCCTTCCTGGGGCTGATCAAAGATCCATCCATTGCCATAGACGGTAACAGAAACGGTTCCATCAACCACGGCAGGATGGGAAATGCGTAGATTGATGATGCCGTTGTATCCCAAGGCCTTTGCTTTTTCTTTCAAACGGTCGAGGGCCCGTGCAACACTTCTTTCAATTAAATCCTCATAGTGGTAAAGGTTGCCTCCTGTTAGATTCTTGATGTTCGCACTAATGTCTCGAACGACATTTGCGGCGCACACGCTCGACGCGAAGAGAAAATCGCCCAGTTGCGTACTTGCTTCGGGCGGCGCTATTGTGCTGAGCCGTATCATCTCTGAACTCATGCCGGTACGCCTCCTTTTGATCGTGGCGGGGCAACGGGTGGCCGCTTCCACCAATGAGAAAAACTCATGTAAAACAATACAGCAGAGAACAAAGCCAGCGGAATCAATACCCAGGCCCAGCGTTTTACGGCATGCCAAAAAAGGAATGATTCCAGGTCCTCGACGGTTCCTCCTGCCAGAAAAACTTGGTTCAATCCATCGCTCCCAATTAATGGAATCAGCCGTGGATCGGCTGTCAGCCGCCGGATGAACTCGACTGTGACGTTGATCGAAGCATTGTCACCGTATCTAACCATCGTCTGCATGGCGTCCACACTGAGCAACTTCACGAGACGGTCCAACTGCTCTGCCTGAAAAATTCGTAAGGCGATCTTAACGTCTCTCAAATCCAGCTTGAGCAAATTTTCAACAGATCTGGGATCGTTGATTTCCAAAAGCAGCAATAGTTGGTCCCTGTCAAGATCAGTTGGCTTTAATTGGCGGTAGATCCCAAGCTCGAGGACTCTTTGTAAGCGGTCTTGGGCCAAAGTGCTCCATTGGTGCAGCACATACGGCGAACCAGTTTCGACGATAATAGCATGGCTATCTATCGGAAGAAGC
>CAZKQR010000105.1:0-11993 GCA_964554965.1 uncultured Cytophagia bacterium
GCCGTGGTTTGGTTCAATACGTTTTCACTGATCAGATTCAACAGCTCCCCCAGACGGGTTGGGGTAACCGGCAAATCCGCCAGGCTGCCTTTTTTCTCTTTGAGTGCGCGCAGTACCTCGCCCATGATCCAATTGGACGCCAGTTTTTTATCCTGCGCCGTACGGATGGTCTGTTCAAAGAACTGCGCGATCTCCCGGTCTTCGGTCAAAACTTGGGCGTCGTAGAGCGGCAGCTGGTATTCCTGCACATAGCGTCGCGTCTTTTCATCCGCCATCTCAGGCATCTCTTGAGCGATCTCTGCGATCCACGCTTCGCTGATCTGAATGGGCGGCAGATCGGGTTCTGGAAAGTAGCGGTAGTCGTGCGAGTATTCCTTGCTGCGCATGGGTTCCGCCACTCCACGATGGGCGTCCCAGAGCAGGGTGATCTGTTCAATCGCTTGCCCCTGTTCGATCAGGCGCAGCTGCCGGCGGATCTCGAAATCAATGGCATCCTGTACGTTTTGGAACGAATTCATATTTTTCACTTCGGTCTTGACGCCCAGGGCGGTGCGGCCGACCGGACGCACCGAGATGTTGGCGTCGCAGCGCAGGCTGCCCTCCTCCATGTTGCCGTCGCAGATATCCAGATAGCGGACGATCTGGCGGATCTGGGCGAGGTAGGCGTAGGCCTCCTCTGCGGACGAGAGGTCGGGTTCGGAGACGATCTCCAGCAGCGGCACGCCGCAGCGGTTGATGTCCACCAGCGTCTCATCGCCGCCGACATAGGATTCGGCGTGCATGGATTTGCCAGCATCCTCTTCCAGATGGATGCGATGAATGCGGATGCGTTTTTCCACGCCGTTTTTGAGCGTGATATCCAGATAGCCTTTTTCGCAAAAGGGTTCCTCGAATTGGGATATCTGATACCCTTTGGGCAGATCGGGATAAAAATAGTTCTTTCTGGCAAAGGTGGAGACCGGCCGGATGGCGCTGTGGGTGGCCAGGGCCAGCCGGGCGGCAAAGGTCACCGCGCGGCGGTTCAGGACCGGCAAACTTCCCGGCAATCCCAGGCACACGGGACAGACCTGGGTGTTGGCCTGAGCGCCGAAGCGGGTGCTGCAGCCGCAAAATATTTTAGACTCGGTGGAGAGATGGATATGGACTTCGAGTCCGATGACTGGTTCAAAGGCGGCCATGGTTTTCCGTGATGAAGGATGCGTTAAGGATTCCGCGCGTTCCGTTTCAGAGTTCGCTCAACGAGCCGGCGGTCCGGAGTATGGTTGATTCATCGAAAGGCCGGCCGATCATCTGCAAGCCGATAGGGAGGTTGTTCTGATCCCTGCCGAACGGAAATGAGATCGCCGGCAGGCCGGCCAGATTGACCGAGACGGTAAAAATATCCGACAGGTACATGGTCAGGGGATCATCGGTTTTTTCGCCGATTTTAAACGCTGTGGTCGGGGTCGTCGGCGTCAGCAGACAATCCACTTGATCCAAGGCGGCGATGAAATCCGATTTAATCACCGTGCGCGCCTGCAGGGCCTTGCGGTAATAGGCGTCGTAATAACCGGAAGAGAGCACATAGGCGCCCAACATGATACGTCTTTTAACTTCGGCGCCGAAGCCCAGGTTCCGGGTGTGGACATACATCTCGTCGAGGTCCGAGCGCTGGTCGGCGGCAAAGCCGTAATGAGCGCCGTCATAGCGCGCCAGATTGGAGGAGGCCTCGGCGGTGGCGATAACATAATAGGCGGCGATGGCGTACTCGCTGTGCGGCAGCGAGACGGTGCACACCTCAGCCCCGCTGTCGGTCAGGCGTTCAGCCGCCTGGCGCAGGGCTTGAGCGATTTCCGGCTGCAGGCCGTCGCCCGCATACTCGCGGGGAATGCCGATGCGCAGGCCTTTCACCGGTTGTCCCACTGCGGCATGAAAGGCCGGCACGGGGGTTTCAGAGGAGGTCGCGTCTTTGGGATCCTTGCCGGCGATCACCTCCAACAGCACAGCGCAGTCATAGACGTCCCGGCTGAACGGCCCGATCTGATCCAGGGAGGAGGCGTAGGCGATCAGCCCATAGCGCGAGACGCGGCCGTAGGTCGGTTTAAGGCCGACGACGCCGCAGAACGCCGCCGGCTGCCGAATGGAGCCGCCGGTGTCCGAACCCAAGGCGGCCGTACACATCCCTGCCGCCACTGCAGCGGCAGAGCCGCCGGATGAGCCGCCGGCCACGCGCGTGGAATCGTGGGGATTGCGAACCGGGCCGAACGCCGAGTTCTCTGTGGAAGAACCCATCGCGTACTCATCCATATTGGTCTTGCCGATAAGAACCGCGTCCTCGGCCAGCAATCGGTCGATGACCGTGGCCTGATAGGGCGGGACAAAGTTTTTCAGCATTTTGGATCCGCAGCTGGCGGATTCGCCTAAAACCGCGAGGTTGTCTTTAACCGCCACGACCATGCCGGCCAGCCGGCCGGCTTTATTTTGGCGTATTTTCTCGTCGATTCGTCGAGCCTGGTGCAGAGCCCGGTCGGCCTGTACAGCAATAAAGGCGTTCATGGGAGCGCCTTTATCAATTTGTTCCAGGTAGCCTTGAGTGATCTGGAGGCAGCTGGTTTCCTGCTTGGCGAGTTGGGATTGCAGCGACGAGAAAACGCTATTCCGGTTTTTCAATAAAATCTTCCTGGATTCGTTCAAGCCGGATTTTGTTTCTTCGGTTCATCATCCTCACCAACGCTGTTGGCGGCTTTTTTAAACTCTTTGATGCCCTGTCCCAGCCCTTTGGCCAGCTCGGGTATCTTTTTTGCGCCGAACAAGACGACCAGCACCAGAATGATGATAAACCATTCCTGAGGACCAATGCCCATATTTTTCTCCTACTCGATGATGATAAAGGTTACTTACGGAAATCGTCGGAAATGTCCATCTCCCGTTTGACATCCTCGGCGGCTTTTTTGAATTCACGTATCCCTTTGCCCAAGCCGCGTGCCAGTTCCGGCAGCCGTTTGGAGCCGAACAAAATCAGGACGACGACCAAGATAACGACCATCTCGTCCATGCCCACTCCGGGCAACATAGGCGAGCCTCCTGCTAAAGTGAGGATAGAACAAACTCCGGCGCTATGCCGGGATTTTTGCGAATTAAAATATACCCACCGGCTTTTTAAGATGCAAGTGATTTGTTGTTTTGCGGATCAGCCCGGCCGGGATGCGAGGCCGGGCGCCGATCTCAGGCGTACCAACGGAAGATGTAGGCGGCGAGCAGAATGCCGATGACGCCGATGACGTTCAGCCGGAAATAGAATCCCAACGTCAGGCTGATGATGCCGAGGTTGAGCTGGAATGGATCAAATCCGATGTGAGCGGTTTTAGTGAAAAATTGTTGGACCACGCCGTCCGGCAGGGCGAGGCCGATGACTTCCCCCAAAGCTGAGCCGATGACAGCGCCCAGCACAATGGCCACAAGTATCCAGGCCATGGAAAGTCTCGTTCTCATTTCATCCTCAGGTTCTGCGAACCGTATGTCCGCTTGATGGGTGATGGTACATGCGATCTGTGCGTTTGCGCTGCATCGTAGCGCCGGCTATTCTGTCTTATGCGCCGGCGTCTGAGGAGGGTGCAGAGCGCCGGCCGTTGCAGAGGAGCTCCGCTGCCGGCCGAACACATGGGCGCCGGCGGCCCGCAGCAATCCGTGTAAAATAAACAATAACATAAAGGGAAACAGGACAAAATGGGGCACAATGGGCAGCAGGCACAGGGTGATGACGATGATCGCCAGTTTGATGCGGTTGACGCCCCGTTCCCGCAGGCTGACGCGGGGAAAACCGTCGTAGCGGATCGTGCTGGCCATCAACAGGCTGACCAGCGGCACCATGACCACGAGGACACGCAGCAGCGCCTGCAGTTGCACCTCCTGATAGAGCATGACCAGCCCGGCCAGGGTTACCGCTGCCGCCGGCGCCGGCAACCCGGTAAAGTCCTTGCTTTTGCCCTGCGCTATGGTCAGCACATTGAAGCGCGCCAGCCGAAAGGCGGCAAAGAGCAGGGGAAAAAAGGAGAGGATCAGGCCGACATAGCCCAGGTCTTTGAGGTACAGTTGATAGACCAGCACGGCCGGCGCTACGCCGGAGGAGACCAGATCGCTGAGCGAATCCATCTGCAGGCCAAAGGCGCTGCCGCCGTTCTTGGAGGCCCGGGCGATGCGGCCGTCCAGAGCGTCGAAAACGGTTGCGATGAAGATCAACCAGCAGGCGTTGGTGTATTTTTCCGCCAGGACCTGAAGGACCGCGAGAAAACCACAAAAAATATTCAGCGCGGTAAACAGATTGGGCACTGTGATGTACACACTGCGCGACCTGACGCTCTTGCTGCGTTTTTTAATGGGCATGTATTTTTCTGATCACGCTCACCCCGGCGCGAACCCTTTCTTGCTTTGGTGTGGTTTCGAATCTCAGGGTGAAAAAAGAATCCTTTTGCGGGGATGATTTTTCTTCCCGGGAAGGAGCGGCAGGGCAACTCCTTCAGCGAATCCTGAAATCCCGGTGCAGATTACAAAGCCAACAATTTCTTTTTTAATTCAGCGAGCGTGTTGTCGGTTACCGGGATCACCTGAACTTTGGCGTTTGGCGATGGATCCAGCCGGATAAAGGTGCAGGTGTCCAGACTGATCTCGTCTCCCACGGCGATGTGTCCGTGATAGCGGCCGAATTCCATTCTGATCTCTACGAGGTTCAGCAGACGGCGGCGAAAGAACGCCTTGATGACCGCATTGCATTTGGAGGCCAGACGATGGATCTCGCGCATCTCTTCCGACGTGGCATGGCCAAAGGAGATGAGGTGGCTTTCGTTGATCATCGGATCGTCCCGGTTGCCGTCCTTGAGATAGAACTCGAGCAGCGGGCATTCGAGCTCCTTGCCGTCCGGCACGTTGAACCGCTTGGCCAGTTGGCCGACGGCGATGTTGCGCACCACCACTTTGACGCCGATCATCTCCATCTTTTTTACCAGCATCTCCTTGTCCGACACCTCTTTGATGAAATGAGTGGGGATGTGGTAGCTTTCCAGCAATTTGAACAGAAAAGTGGATATCTGGTTGTTGACGCTGCCTTTGCCTTTGATTACGCCTTTCTTGTGTCCCTTGGCGTCGCGCGCGTCGTCCTTGAACTCGAGCATCCATTCATGTTCGTTCTCTGTTTCATAGACTTTTTTCGATTTGCCCTCAAAGATTTTTTTTCTTTTCAAGGCTTTCTCCTCATGCATGTGATCATCGAAAAGTCGCCTTCGTGAATTACCGGCCTTCTTGTTGCCCCCCGTGCTCTGCGTCGTTTTTTTCTTCATCGTGTGGTACCCCCGCGGTTATTCGTCGATTAAGCCAACCCGCCGATAGATGGTGTGGACATGCTGCAGCCCGGTCGATGCGTCGAAGCACTTTGCCAGCTCGTCTGTGGAGAGCCGCGCACCGATGCGGGGGTCTTGGGCCAGCGCCTGCTGAAAATCTTCGCCTGATTGCCAGCAGCGCATGGCGTGTTCCTGGACGATCTGATAGGCCTCCTCCCGCGACATCCCTTGGCCGGTCAGCGCCAGCAGCACCGGCTGGGAGAAGATCAATCCACGGGTCAGCTGCAGGTTGTGGCGCATGCGCTCAGGGTAGACCACCAGGTTCTCCAGAATAGCGGACATGCGCTGCAGCATATAGTCCAGCAGAATGCAGCTGTCCGGCAGAATGATGCGTTCCACGGAGGAATGGCTGATATCGCGTTCATGCCAGAGCGCCACATTCTCCATGGCCGCCTGAACATTGCTGCGCAGAACGCGCGCCAGGCCCGAGATGTTTTCACTGCCGATGGGATTGCGCTTGTGCGGCATGGCGGAGGACCCTTTTTGATTTTTTGTAAACGGCTCCTCTGCCTCCAGCACTTCGGTCCTCTGCAGGTGGCGCAGTTCGACGCTGATCTTTTCCAGGGTGCAGCCGATCAGCGCCAGCGTGGCGACGAACTCGGCGTGCACATCGCGCTGAATCACCTGGGTGCTGATGGGCGCGGGCCGCAGGCCGAGCCGGGCGCAGGTCTTTTGTTCCAGGATCGGATCCACCTGGGTGTAGTTGCCCACTGCGCCGGAGATCATGCCGACGCTGACCGCGTCCACAGCCCGCAGCAGGCGCAGGCGGTTGCGCTGCATCTCATCGTACCACAGCGCGAATTTGAGGCCAAAGCAGGTGGGCTCGGCATGGATGCCGTGGCTGCGGCCGATGCAGGGGGTATCCTGGTAGCGCAAAGCCTGCGTCTTGAGAACCTTCTGAATCTGATCGAGGTCTTTAAGCAAAAGCGCCCCGGCCTCGCGCAGCAGCAGCGCCAGGCTGGTGTCGAGCAGATCCGATGACGTCATGCCCATATGAATGTAGCGGGATTCCGCTCCCACCTGTTCGGCCACGCTGGTCAGAAACGCGATGACGTCGTGCTTGACCTGCGCTTCGATCTCGTCGATCCGGGCTGCCGCAAAGCCGGCCTTGTCGCGAATGCGCTGCAACGCTTCAGCGGGAATGTGGCCCAGTTCGGCATGCGCTTCGCAGGCGGCCAGCTCCACCTGCAACCAGGTGCGGTACTTGTTTTCGTCGCTCCACAACGCGCCCATGGCGGGTCTGGTATATCGGCTGATCATGTCTTTCGTCTCTGCAGGGTTTTGGGATGCGCTTCCAGCACGACTTGGATGCTGCGAAAGCCCGAATTGCGAAACACGCGCAGCGGCAGCCGGTCGCCCTCTTTTAAATCCAGATTGCCGATAATAGCCTCGACATCCCCAAAAGTGTTCACGTCCTTGCCGTTCAGCTGAACGATGACGTCGCCCACTTCGAGGCCGGCCTTTTGCGCCGGGCTGTTGCGGTCGATGTCGGTGATGATGACGCCGCGGCTGCTGGACAGGCCGAGATAGCGCGCGATCGTCGAATTCATCTCGTCGTAATGAATGCCGGTCCAGAAGCTGCGATTGACCCGGCCGTAGTTGATCAGGTCGTTGAGAATGCGCTTGACCCGGTTGATGGGCAGCGCGAATCCCAGTCCGATGCTGGCGGATTTTGTGTCTGAGCCGGAGATGATCCAGGTGTTGACGCCGATGACCTCGCCGCTGGCGTTGACCAGTGGTCCGCCGCTGTTGCCGCCGTTGATGGCGGCGTCGGTCTGCAACATGTCTTCGAAAATGCGGTCGTTGCTCTGCCGGCCAAAGTCCTGATCCTTGCCGCTGATGACGCCGACGGTGACCGTGGGACGGGTGCTGACATCAAACAGGCCGAACGGATTGCCCAGCGCGATCGCCCATTCGCCGATGAGGACGTCGTCCGAATCGCCCAGGCGGGCGTAGGGGAACGGCTCGCCTTCGATCTTGAGCACCGCGATATCCGAGGTGTAGTCTTCGCCGATCCCCTTGGCGATATATTGCTTGCCGCCGACGCAGGTGACGACGATCTCCGTGGCCTGATCGACGACGTGCTGGTTGGTCAGGATGTAGCCCTCGGCGGAGATGAGGAACCCGGAGCCCAGGCTTTTGACCTGTTTTTTAATGATACCGTCCTGAAAAAAATGGCGAAAAAAGGGATCATCGGAAAAGGGATTGCGTTGATAGAAGCTTTGCACTTGGGTGACGTTGATGCCGACCACCGCGGGACTCACTTCGGCGACGGCGCGGGTGATGGCATTGCTGCGGGAGTGATAGAGTTCGTCACCGATGGTGCGGCCGGTGCCCAACCCCAGCGAATCGCGCGATGATCGCGTCCAGCGGTCGGCGGCGTTCGCCCGATTGTCGGTTCCGGAGCACACCATCATGGAGAGCCAGGCGGTCAGCACAGCCAGGCCGAGCACCAGAGTACGGTCAAACGGTTTTTTGCTCACTAGGTTTCGCATTCTACATGGGGTTTGGTGACGTTTTTTTTATGTGTTCTGCCGGTTAGGGCGTATGGGCCGGAGCCGAAACACAGCCGGCGTCCGCTTATCGGCTCTTAACTTTTTCCCAATCCTTGAGAAAAGTCTGCACGCCCAAATCGGTCAATGGATGACGGACCAGCTGTTCGATCACCCGGTATGGGATGGTGGCGATATCGGCGCCGATCAGGGCGGCATCGCGCACATGCATCGGATTGCGGACGCTGGCAACGATGACTTGCGTGGTCAGCTCATAGTTGCGATAGATGGTGACGATCTTTTCGACCAGCTCCATGCCCGCCTCGCCGATGTCATCCAGCCGGCCGACGAACGGCGAGACAAAGGCGGCGCCGGCTTTGGCGCTCGCCAGCGCCTGCAGGGCGTTGAACACCAGCGTCACGTTGGTGCGAATGCCCTCCTCCTTGAGCTGACGCACGGCGATTAGCCCTTCCGTGCAGATGGGAATTTTCACGACGATGTTGCGATGGATTTGCGCCAGTTCGCGCGCCTCCTGGATCATGCCGGCGCTGTCCATACTCACCGCCTCGGCGCTCACCGGCCCGTCGACGCAGTCGCAGATGGCGGCATAGATGTCCCTGGGTTTGCCGGTCTCTTTGGCCACCAGGGTCGGATTGGTGGTGACGCCGTCGGCCATACCCATGGCCACGGCTTTTTTGATTTCCTGCACATTGGCAGAATCGATGAAAAATTTCATAGCTGCTCTCCTTCGGCGAAGCGGTTAATAGCTCACGGCCGCGAGCAGTAATCCGTGGGCCGGGGCGGTCGGGCCGGCGACGCGCCGGTCCCGCGCTTGCAGAATCGCCTGCATCTCTTGAGGATGTCGGCGGCCGCGTCCGAACTCAACGCTGGTGCCCACGAGAATGCGCACCATGTTGTGCACAAATCGATTCGCGGTAATTTCAAAGATCAGCTCATCCCCCTGTCGCTGCCAATCCACCCGGTGCACCAGACAGCGAAAATGGTTCAGCCCTGATCCGGCCTGGCAAAAGGATTCAAAATCATGTTCACCGATCAGGCCGCTGATCGCGGATGCCATGGCGTGCACATCCAGCTCAAAGGGAACATGCCAGCGATATTGCCGCCCGACGGCGCAGACTCGGCGGCTGATCTGATAACGATAGCTGCGGCTGCGCGCGCTGTAGCGGCTGTGAAAATCGTCCGCCACCGGTTCTGCGCTGAGAATGCGTACATCGCGCGGCAGCAGGCCGTTGCCGCCGTTGACGTAGATCTGTGGATTCCAGACGCGGCGGCAGTGAAAATTGACCACCTGCCCCAGCGCGTGCACGCCGCTGTCCGTGCGGCCGGCGCAGTGAACCCTGATGGGCTCTGCGGTTAGACGGCTCAGGGCCTCTTCCACCGTTCCCTGCACCGTGCGCTGCTCCGGCTGCAATTGCCAACCGTTAAAATGGGTGCCGTCATATTCGAGCACTAGTTTGATGTTGGCCACAGGCGCTCAGACGTAAAGACAAACGACAAAGATCAGGGCGGCGGCCGCCAGGGCCAGTCCGTCCGGCCAGCGGAAACACAGCCGGCTGTAGCTGGTCCTTCCTTCTCCGCCGTTATAACTGCGGCTGTCCATGGCGTAGGCGAGCTCGTCGGCTCTGCGAAACGCAGAGATGAACAGCGGCAAAATCAGCGGAACCATGTTGCGCACTTTATTCACCAAAGAGCCTTCGAACGCAGCGCCTCGCGACATCTGCGCGTTGCGGATGCGCAGGGCCTCTTCCAGCAGCGTGGGGATGAATCGCAACGACAGCGACAGCATCATGGTCAACTCGTGCACCGGCAGGTGAAAACGTTTGAATGGCCTGCCGAAGCGCTCCAGGGCGTCCATGATCTCCATGGGCGAAGTGGTCAAGGTCAGAATCGTCGCCAGGACGATGAACAGCGAAAGCCTGATGGTGTAGCGCAAGCCGAGCTGCAGGCCCTCCCAGGTGATGTCCAGATTCAGCAGCGGAAGGCGATACAGGATGCGCCCCGAGGTCCAGAAAAGATGGATGAACAGGGTCAGCAAAAAAAGCCACAGGAACGGTCTGAGATTCCGGATCACCAAGCCGCCGGGCAGTTTTGCCAGATAGATGGCGGTCAGCAGAGACAGCGTCAGAGCCAGCAGCACAAACCCGTGCACAGAGATGATCAATCCGGTCATCAACAGCATGCCTGCCAATAGTTTGGTGCGCGGATCCAGCCTGTGAACGGGCGAATCCGCCGGGAAATACTGCCCCAGCGTAATGTCGGTAAAAAGAGCCATGTCAAGTTTCGATTTTATCTTGCAAATATACTAAAATTATAAAGAATAATCAATTGAAAATGTAGCCGAATTTCGACTATTTTGGCCTTCGGCTCCGTTTTGGTCAAGGTTTTTGCTTGATATTTTAGCAATTAATTGCTATGTTGACGCGATTTGTACACCCACCCCGTAAACAGGAGCGACTATGCAGGAAGCGAACACCCCCGGTGCGGAAAAGGGGAAAACCCCCTACGTTCCGCTCAACACAACCATGAAAGAGCTGACCTTTAGGGCGATTCTGCTGGGCGTCGTCCTGGCGATTATCCTGGGCGCGGCCAATGCCTATCTGGGGCTCAGGGCCGGCATGACCGTGGCCGCCACTTTTCCGGCGGCTGTCATCGCCATGGCTGTATTGCGCGTCTTCAAGGGCACCATTTTGGAAGAAAACATGGCCCGAACCACCGGCGCAGTGGGAGAGGCGCTGGCCGCAGGCGCCATTTTCACTATTCCCGCTTTTATCCTTGCCGGTGTTTGGCAGGATCTGGACTATTTCAAGAGCACCATGCTGATGCTGGTGGGCGGTATCCTTGGGGTCCTGTTCGTCATTGTGCTGCGCAAGACGCTCATCGACGACGAAACGCTGAAATTTCCTGAAAGTCTGGCCTGTGCCGAGATCGTCAAAGCGGGGCAGGGGGGACAATCCGGCGCCAAATATGTTTTCGGCTCCATGGGGATCGCCGCGCTCATCGAGCTGTTCAAGAACGATGCCGGCATCAAACTTATTCAGGATTCCCTCACCGGTTTTTATCAATTCAATCTGGCCAAGATCAAGCTGCTGACCAGCCAGGGAGACACGATCTCCGAGCTGAGCTATCGCGGGGGGATGATCGCACAGAGCCCGGCCGCCTCACCGGCTTTTCTCGGAGTCGGGTATATCATCGGTTATCGTCTGTCGGCCATCACTTTTTCCGGCGGAGTGTTCGGTTGGCTTTTTCTCATGCCCATTGCGCTGTTTCTCATGTACCATCAGCTGGACCCCATAAGCAATGTCGGCTGGGTCACGCTGGCCCGTTCCGCCTACAACGCGGCGGTCAAACCCATCGCCGTCGGCGGCATGCTGGTCAGTGCTTTTTACACTCTGTTCCGCATGCGTAAAAACCTGGTCAGCGGCATCGGCCGTGGCATTCAGGACATCAGGAGCGCCGGCTCGAGCACGACCGCCACCTCGCGGGTGGACAAGGACCTGCCCTTCGGCATGGTGATGATTGCCATCGGCGTCCTGGTTCTGTGCATGGTCATTCTCTATCAGTCGTTCAGCCACAGCTGGGGATCGGCCGTGTTGGCTGCGCTGGTGATGGCGGTGGCTGGTTTTATTTTTGCTGCAGTGGCCGGTTATCTGGTCGGCATCATCGGCTCCTCCTCCAATCCGATCTCGGGTCTGACGCTGTCCACGCTGCTGATCGCCGCGCTGCTCATGGTGCTGGTGGGCATGAAGGGAGATCCCGGCGTCGCCGCGGTTCTGGCAGTGGCCTCTGTGGTCTGTTGCGTGGCCGGTGTGGCCGGCGACATGATGCAGGACTGGAAGGTGGGTTATCTGCTGGGAGGAACACCCTGGCGCATGCAGATCGGCGGATTGATCGGCGTGGTCGCTGCGGCACTGGTGATGGTGATACCGATCATGCTGCTTCATAAAGCCTACGGCATCGGCAGCGAAGCCATCCCTGCACCGCAGGCCGGGCTCATGGCCATGATGAGCAAGGGCATTGTCGGCGGCGAAATGGCCTGGCCTCTGGTGATCGCCGGCATGCTGTTCGCGATCGCCCTGATTCTGATCAACGCCCCTTCGCCGATGCTGAT
>CAZKQR010000106.1:0-5959 GCA_964554965.1 uncultured Cytophagia bacterium
GGCTCTATCCGGAATTCAAAGGCTATTACAGCCGGCTGTACGCGGTTGAACTGCAAGCCGGTGCGGCCTCGTTTTCCGTCGTTTCTGCCACCGAGGATCTGTTCCTGCATCTGTTCACCCCCAAGCGACCCAAAGGGGCGGCCAATGAGCAAACGGTTCCACTTTTTCCCAAGGGCGATCTTTCCTTCCTGCACACCATCACCGCCATCGGCAATAAATCGCATTCAGCGGAGCTGACCGGGCCGCAGGGCTGGAAAAGCAGGCTGCAACCGAACAGGAACAGCAAAGGTTTGTCCGCCAAGTTGTATTTTGTTTTTTAATTTTGATCATAGATGGAAAGAGTTCGCCGCGGCGCCGTTTTTTCAATCGGGCGATGGAAAACCATTCTTGGCAATATTGGTTTTTTTGAGTATATTGATTTACGTTGTTTTGCCGGCATCGGCTTTACAGCCGGTCCTTGGACCCATCTCAACAGCAAGCGGGCGCGGTAAAACAGTCACTTGTAAAAAGGAGCCTTTGTGATGAATCCATCGTTAGCGCTGGAAAAGGCAAGCACGGTTTATGCCTATATGAAGAGAGGCACGGCGGGACTGGTGCGTGAGACCGCCAATGAAGTGGATCACGATCCTGCCAGCTGGGGCCTGGACATTGATGACTGGGACTGGAACGCCGGCGTCGGCCTGGTGGCCATCTCTGATTATTACGAGCGAACCCGCAAAGCCGAGGTGCTGGAATACCTCTCCGGCTGGGTCGCTAAAAACAAGCACCAGTGCGCCAAGAAGGACCATGTGAACTATTTGGCGCCGCTGGCCATCTATCCCGACATGTATCAGCGCACCCAGGATCCCTATTATCGCGACATCGCCGTCGACTATGCGGACTGGGTTTTGGCCTCGGCAGGCAGATCCAAAGAGGGTGTTTTCTTTCATGGCCATTCTGTTTCGGACGAAGTGTGGGCAGACACGGTGTTCATGGCGCTGGTGTTCCTTTCCCGCACCGCCAGGCTCACCGCCAATAAAGCCATGGCCCGCGAGGTCTATTTTCAGTTGCTGTCCCATCTGCAACTGCTGCAGGATGAGAAAACCGGCGTTCTTTATCATGGCTGGCATTGCGTGCACAAGAATTTCATGTCCGGCGCACTATGGACCAGGGGCAATTCATGGATCGTGATCGGCGCTCCCTTTATCATGGAGGCCATCGGTGGGTTGGTGCCCATGCCGGATGAAATTCTCACCCGATACAGAAAACTGGTGGACGGCCTTTTGAGTTTTCAGGCGGAGAACGGACTGTGGCACACCGTGATGACCCGTCCGGATTTCTATCAGGAGACCTCCGGCAGCGCGGGCGTGGCCGGCGGCATTATGAAAGCGATTCGGCTGCACATGCTGGACGCCGGATATCAGGCCAAGGCACTCAAGGCCATGGAGGGCGTCATGGCGCAGATCGACGCAGCGGGCGCGGTGCAGGGCGTGTCCGGCGGAACGCCCATCATGCCGACCATCGATGCGTACGGCAAATTGACCCGCTACCCGACGCTCTATGGCCAGGGACTGACGCTGATGATGCTCTGCGAGTATCTGCATGGACAGCAGCCGGCCTGAGCGGCTGTAGGTTTTTCCTTACATTATTCTTCATTCAAAACAATCGGTAGAAAAAATAAATGACCTGTCGCCGGGCGAGGGGCGCGCGCCTGCGCCCTTTGCCCGAATGGCGATGGGGCGGTCCGGATAATCTCCCACCTTTTTCCCTGGAGGCTGTTGCATGGAGTCTTCTTTGCCCCTTCGCATCGGCGCGCGCGCCCATGATTTCGGTTGTCTCGCTGCGGCGGATCTCGCTGCAAAAATCGCCGCCAAAAAAATGAGCTGCGTGCAGCTGGCGGTCGGCAAGGCCATCGCCGGTGTCGATCTGAAACCAGGCCTGCTGAATCCCGGGCTCGCCTTTGACATCGGCCAGGCGTTCCGGAGCCATGGGGTGCAGATCGCGGTGCTGGGCTGTTATGTGAACCCGCTGTATCCGGATCCGGTGGTGCGCCGTTCGCTGCTCGGACTTTTCAAAGAGCATCTGCGCTATGCCCGTGATTTCGGCAACGGGCTGGTGGCTTTGGAGACCGGATCGCTCAACGCCGATTATGCACCGCATCCGGACAATCAGAGCGAGGCGGCGTTTCAGCAGTCGCTGGCCGGCATCGCCGAACTGGTGGCGGAAGCGGAAAAGTTCGGCGTCATCGTCGGCATCGAAGGGGTCGCTTCGCATGCGGTTTCAACGCCGAAAAAAATGCGCCGCATGCTCGATGCCGTGGCTTCGAACAACCTGCAGGTGGTTTTTGATCCGGTGAATCTTCTTTCACCGGACAATTATCGCGAGCAGCGAGCGGTGTTCAACGAGTCCTTTGATCTCTACGGCGACCGTATCGCCATCATTCACGCCAAAGATTACGTCGTCGAGGACGGCCGGATCAAGACCGCGGCCATGGGAAGCGGCCTGTTGTGCTGGGACCTGGTGATGAAATTCGCTGTGGAGCGCAAACCCGGCATCAGCATTCTGCTGGAAGAGACCAGTGAGGACACGGCAGAGGACAGTGCGCGATTTCTGCGTCAGGTGGCCCAGTCGCTGTAACAGGCCGTTCAGCGGGATAGGCGCCGGTTCTGTCTATCAGGACAGCTTGTTCAGGGTCTGTGCAACCGGGCAGGTGTAAGGGCTGGGTTGACGCCCTCGCAAGGACCTCAGCGAAAGATCCAAAAGAGCGTCGTCACAGTGATAAACAGCACCGCCATCCAGACCCCAGCCTGGCGAAGGTCGCGATTCGATTCGCCCTCTCCCCGTTTCCAGGAAAAGCTAAAGACGCCCGCCTGAACCGTCTCGGCCGGCCGTGGCGTGAGCATGCTGACCGTTATCAGGGCGATAAAGCTCATGAATGCGCAGAGAAAAGAGCGGGTGAGAAAAGAATTCAGATAGGGATGGCGCAAGATCGAAAGCAGGCCGCCCTGCGTATGGCTGTCCGTCATCAGCAAGGCGCTCATGGCCACTCCGGTCAGAATGGCCGCATAGGCGCCGCTGCGGTTCACCCGACGGATAAAAACTCCGCAGAGTCCGACCACGGCAAAAGGCACGGAAAAATAGGCGGTCACCTCCTGAAGGTACTCCCAGAGGTGCGTGTATTTGCCGATCAGGGGAGTGGTGAGAATGCCGCCCACCATCACCAGGATCAGGGCAAACTGTCCGATCAGGATCTGCGTCCGTTGCGAGGTTCCTGGATGAAAACGGTCGACCAGATCGCGGGCCACCAGCGTCGAGGCCGAGTTATACATGGAGCTGATGGAGGACATCAGCGCCGCCAGCAGCGCGGCCAGAACAAGTCCTTTGAGTCCTGCCGGCAAAAGCGTTTGCACTAAAACGCTGTAGGTCCGGTTATAATCCGCCAAACCGTTGCTGCCCTGAATATCCAGGGCCAGGGCCGCTGCGATCACGCCGGGCAGAACGAGAATAAAAACCGGAATGATCTTTAGAAAACCCGCAAAGATGGCGCCGAGCCGCGCTTCGCGCACGTTTTTCGCACCCAGCACGCGCTGAACGTTTACCTGATCCATGCACCAGTAAAACATGCCGCCCACGAGAAAATTGCCCAGAATGAAACCGATGAAAGAGCTGTTGGACTCTGGGCCTTTGACCATGGAGAGCAGATCGGTTTTGCCCAGGTGCTGCAGCCGTTCGGTCAAGCCGGACCATCCCCCGGCCTGATCCATGCCAAGGCCGGTCAGCACCATGGAACCGCCGATCAGAATGATCGCCTGGAGCGCGTCGGTATAGACGACGGCGGCCAGCCCGCCTACCATGGTATAAACCGCGGTAAAGATGCCGATGCCCCAGAGGATGAACTGGAAATCCCAGCCGGTTAAATCGCAAAGAACCCGTGTGCCCGAGTACAAGGCCACCGATGACTTGGTGAAGATGATCATGACGAGAAAGTAGACGGTCAGCAGCATGCGCACTTGAGCGCCGAACCGCTTTTCAAAATATTCCGGAATAGTGAACACTTTGTGCTTCAGGTACTGTGGGGCAAAGACGCCGGCCAGCATCAACAGGCAGTAACAGGCCATCCATTCGTAGCAGCCCTGCACCAATCCCTCACGATTTCCACCCGCTGCCAGGCCGACGAAATGCTCGGCGGAAATGTTGGTGGCAAAAAGCGACAGTCCGATGATCGGCCAGGTGAGACTGCGGCCGGCGAGAAAAAAATCCTCTGATCCTTTCCACCGCCGGGCGAAATGGAGCCCGAGACTGATGGTGACAATGAGATAGATCACGATGATCAGGTAATCCGCGGCTGATAGGTGGATGGTAAAATGGGGTGACATAGTGCTCCGATCTCGAGAGAGTTGTCCTTGGTTTTTTCCAGCGGGCAAACCAAGGGAATCATGTTCCGCCGCTTTTTGCTGCTGAGCGCAGCATCGTCCTGCACCATACCGGGCGGCGGGCATTTCGAGAAAAATAGATATTCAAATTTGCAATATCAAGTGAAAACAACAAGGGGAGTACATAAATTTTCCGGCCATTAAAGCCTTGCCACCGCTCTGTGTTTCTCAGGGGGCAGGCCAATGGCGTGCTTAATAATGCCGGACGCAGCTGCAGGAAATGAAGGTGCTGTTTTTATTATATTAATTGACGCCTTTTGCGTGATCGCACTCGCAGATGTGGCGTTAGGACGGCGAGCTTGACGCGTTCCTGGAATGGGCATGCGTTCTATGGATGGGCTCTATGTGAATAATAAAGGCGGGAGACAAGACGGCAGTGATCGGTTGAAATGGTGCTTCAAGTATTCAGGCGTTTTAATCCCTGCCGATGCGCAGTTTCTTCGTTTTTATCTTAGCACGATTTTCTACCGCACTAATGAATACCTTTCCATCGCCCGATTAACGGTACGGGCGTAGTGGGGGATCGGCCTTGCGAATTGATCAATCCATTCATCGGAAACAACCAGTTCTGTCTTGGTTGGATGGCTGAGCTCGACAACTCCTTCCGTGTTCAGCTTTTTGGCATTCGCCAGTGAGAAATATCTACATCTCATCCTCATCTTTTCTTTTCTCAAACCTGCTGTACAGCGAAGGAATGAGCAATAAGGTCAGCAACGTTGACGTGATCAATCCGCCGACCACGACCGTGGCCAGCGGTTTTTGAATTTCAGATCCCGGGCCGCCGGCATAGAGCATGGGGATCAGGCTAAAGATCGCTATCGATGCGGTCATCAGGACCGGACGAAGCCTGTCGAGACTCCCTTTCATGATTGCTTCTTGGGATCCCAGCCCTTCTTCCTCGCGGAGTTGAGTGATATGCGAAACCAGTACCACTCCATTCAGCACAGCGACTCCAAATAAAACAATAAAACCTATGGAGGCCGGCACTGAAAGGTACAGTCCGGAAATCCAAAGAGAAAAGACGCCGCCGATCAATGCAAACGGGAGATTGGTGAGAACCAGAAGCGACAAACGAATGGATTTAAAGGTTATGAAAAGCAGCAGTAAAATCAATCCGATGGCGATCGGGCCGATCAACATCAGTCTGGCCATGGCTCTCTGCTGGTTCTCAAATTGGCCTCCCCAGGTGAGATAATAGCCGGCAGGCAAAGAGACTTGTTCTTTAATTTTCCGTTTTGCTTCACTGACGAAACCGCCGATATCCCGACCCTGGATGTTCATCTCTATTCCAATCCGGCGCAGGCCATCCTCACGGCTGACCTGGACAGGCCCTTCAGCGAGTGAAATCCTGGCCAGCTGCCCCAACGGCAAGTTGGCGCCGCTGGGAATAGGAACCAAAATATTGCTGATCGTTTCGATGGAATTCCGGCTCTCCTCCGGCAGTCTCAGGGTGATGTCAAAACTGCGATTGTCTTCGTAAAACTTGGAAGCCGCCTTTCCTGCGACCGATATTTCCACGACGTTTTGCACGTCGGCGATATTCAATC
>CAZKQR010000106.1:5969-11982 GCA_964554965.1 uncultured Cytophagia bacterium
CCATAGCGGGCAATCTTGGCTCTGTCTATTTCGATGGTCAGGTACGGCTGCCCAGAGACTTTTTCAGTGATCAGGTCCGTCGCCCCCTCAATCCTGGAAAGCACGCGAGCGATCTCATCGGCTTGTGACTTGAGCTGTTCGATGTTATCGCCGAAAAGCTTTAGAATCAGCTGTGCTCTGGTTCCGGCTACCAGCTCATCGATTCTGCATTGAATCGGTTGGCTGAAGCCGAAAGCGATACCGGGAATTTCGGCAATGGACGCTCTCATTTCATTCGTCAACGCTTCTCGGCTTTTACGGCGTTCCCAGTGGTTTTTAGGATACAGCACGCCGACATAGCCTGTTTTATCGACCCCTCGGGTGTCGAGCGCGACCCCGGTCTGTCCGATCCTTGCAACGACGGTTTCCAGCTCGGGAAACTGTTTTAGTTTTTGACCGATCAGTGTATTGACTTCCATGGCCTTTTCCAAGGAAACCCCGGGAAGCAGGGCGACATCCATATCAAAGGAGCCTTCGTCCATAATCGGGATAAACTCCGTTCCCAGTCGCGGGATCAGCAGCACCGTCATCAGCAGCAACAAGCCGGCTATCATCAGAAGCAGCCTTCGCCTGGTCATGCTGAAGCGAAGGGCCGGCAGGTATATTCTCTTAGCCAACCTCATGATGGCATTTTCTTTTTCCGGCTGCGGTTTTAAGAAAAGGGCGCACAATGCCGGGATGACAAATATGGACAGCAAGAGCGAAGAGAGCAGGGCAATGGCGACGGTTTCTGCCAGCGGGGCGAACATTTTGCCCTCGATCCCTTGCAGAGATATAATAGGAATAAAGGTGATAGCGATTATTAATTCTCCGAAAATGCTCGGCTTCCTCACTTCCAGAACAGCCTTGAGCACGGTCGACAGTGTGTGATCTTGGCTCACGCTTTCGCTCAGATGCCGTTGGACATTCTCGACCTGAATGATTGTGGCATCGATGATCATGCCGATCGAAATGGCTAATCCGCCGAGCGACATCAAGTTGGCGCTCAACCCCGTCAGTTTCATAACAATAAAAGTCGAAAAAAGCGATAGAGGAAGCGCGATCAATACGACGGCGGATCCGCGGAAACTCCGTAAGAGCAGATACAGAACCAGAAGCACAAATACAGAGCCCTCCAGCAAGGCCTTTGAAACGGTCTTCACACTGTCGGTCACAATGTCGGCGCGGTCATAGTAAGGCGCCATCCGGATGCCTTCCGGCAGGACATTGTTTTCGTTTATCTCCCTCACTTTTTTCTTTACCCGTTCGACGACGTCACGGCTATTAGCGCCCCGCAGCATCATCACGATGCCGCCTACGGCTTCGTTCCGGCCATTGATCAGCGCGGCGCCCTGGCGAACCATCTCGCCCACTTTTACCTGGGCCACGTCTTTGATGTAAATGGGCGTGCCGCTGTAAGATTTCAACACAATGTTTTCGATATCAGCCAGGTTTTTAATCAGACCGACGCTGCGCACGATATACTGGTCTGAATATTTTTCAATGATATTTCCGCCGACATTTTGATTGTTCTTTTCGATGGCGGAAAAGACGCTCTCAATCGTGACATCATACTTGAGCATTTTATCAGGCGATACTTCAATCTGATACTGCTTGAAATAGCCGCCGAACGAATTGATTTCATTGACCCCTGGAACGCTTTTCAACAAGGGCGCAACGACCCACTCTTCGAGCGTTCTTAGATCGGTGAGATACTCTTTTTTCTTTTGCGGATCATCAGGAATTTTTCCCTCAAGCGTAAATTGATAAATCTCGCCCATGACCGTAGCTATGGGCCCCATGGCGACCTCAACCCCCGGCGGCACATTCTCCTTTGCTTCCGCAAGCCTTTCAAAAACAAGCTGGCGGGCGAAATAAACATCGACCTCATCTTCGAAGACGATCGTGACCAGCGAAAGGCCGAATTTGGTCACCGACCGCATCTGTTTGACCTGGGGCAGCCCTCGCAGAGCCATTTCTATCGGATGCGTCACCGAACGCTCTATTTCCATGGCTGAGAGTCCATCAGCATAGCTCGCTACCTCAACCTGTATGTTGGTCACGTCCGGAAACGCGTCGATCGGGAGGTTGACAAAAGAGTAGATGCCAAAGGCGACCAATAGAAGTGAAAAAAATAGTATCATGCCTTTCTGCTTCAAGGTCATAGAGATCAGCTTTTCCAGCATCTGTTTTATTCTCCTTCCAGCTCTTCTTTCATCAATTCGGATTTTAAATAAAAGCCGCCTTTCACCACGACTTTATCATTTTCCTGCAATCCTTGTTTAATTTCGGCCTGTTCATTATGAACGAAGCCAACCACCACGGCCCGCCTTGCAAACGTACTGTCGTTTTGTTGAAGAAACACATAATCCGCATTGTCGATTTTAATCAGTGCTTCGGCCGGGATCAAAATAGCCGGCGCACTTGTACGTGAAGGAATTTCCAGGTCGCCGAACATCTGCGGCTTTAATTTTCCCGTCGGATTGGCAAAATCAGCACGAACGGTAATCGTTCTTGATTTCTCATCAATCGTTCGTCCGATATAAAATACTTTTCCATGAAACATCTCATTGGGGTACGTCGGTGAAACAAAAATGGCTTTCGAGTTCTCGGCAATCCTGTTTAGGTCCTTTTCATAAATCTGCCCATCGATCCAGACGGAGCTCGTATTGAGTATCCTGAACGCATTGGTGGCGCCGTCTACAAGCTGCCCGATCACGACATTACGTTCAACCACCACCCCGCCGATGGGTGACCGGACCGGCAATTTTCCTGGAGTATGATCATCCGAATGTTCAAGCGTATCATTGAGCACATCATCGTCGGACAATCCGATGGAATGGATTTTTTTGTCCTGGGCGTTGAACTCCGCCCGCGCTTTTTCATATTCAGCCTGTGCTTCCAGAAATGATTTTTGCGATCCGATATTTTCCTGGATTAATAGCTTCTGGCGTTCAAAATTGACCTTTTGAAAGTCTAAATTCGCTTTCGCCGACAGAAATCCGGCCTTAATCTCGCCGATCTCCAATCCTTCAACATGCATTAATTCTTGACCAGGTTTTACCTTATCGCCGACTCTGACAAAAACGGTGGCAACTCTGCCTGGCACCAACGAACCAACTTGAGCTTCATGGTCCTGATTGGAGATCACCTGTGCGGGTATCGCTAAATAGCCGGTGAACGATGCTAAATGAACTGGTTGCGTTTCTAGTCCTATCTGGTTCATCGATGCCGCTGAGAGGATTACGGTGTTGCTGTGCTGTGTCTCTTGTTGGTCTTGTTTATCCGAGTTTTCATCCGCTTTGTTGCATCCGGTGAATGTGAAAGCGATACCTATCGCTGCTATCCATCCAATCCATTGACCTGACATGTTACGCTCCTCTGTTATTGCAATGGCTTTCCAATTGCTTGCTCGAGTGCTATGACTGACAAATGGTACGACAGAAGCGAATCGATATAGTTTTTCTTGGCATTAACACTGGTTTGTTTAGCTTGAATGAACTCAATATAGGTTATCTCGCCCATTTCGTAGCTTTTCTGCGCCGCCCGGTATATTTCATCAGCCTGAGGCATAATCTCCGACTTCCAAAGAATGACCTGGTTCTCCTGGTTTTTTAATTCTGCAAAAGAGCTTTTAATTTTGAGAAGGAGTCCATTCTGCGATGAGCGGAAATCGGATTCGGCAAGAGATAGATTAGCGGTCGCTTCCTCGATCTTCCCCCTCTGGTCGAACATAAACCAAAGGGGTACGGATATCCCTACTGCCGCGCCATAATAGCCGTTTTCTCGATCTCGGCTTTGTCTGAAATAAGAGACGGCAAAGGTTGGGAGCAATGTGGAAAACGCGAGTTTCCTGTCAAACGACGCCGATCCAATTCGCAACCGGTCCGCCTGCAACTGTGGATTGGTATCGCCCGCTTCTTTCAGTAAATCATCAAGGGAAAAATCATATCTCATAAAGCTCAGGCTGTCAACCGGGTGATACGCACACGGTTGATCTTTTCCGAATCCCATGGCATTGTTTAATTCGGCCGATACCGTGGTGAGGCGGTTCTTTGAAATTTCTAATCCATTTTTCGCTTCGCTATATTGCACTTTGGCAGTAAGTTGTTCAAGATGTGTGGCCTCGCCGGCCTGATACCGTATTTGCGCTTTTTGATAGAAATCCTCGGCCAACAGGAGGTTTTCTTGAGCCAGTGCATATTGGTTTTTTTCTGCAAGCAGCAGAAAATAGGCTGACTTTATTTGAGCGACCACGCTCCACTTGTTCATTTCGTATTCTTTTCCTACGATCGCCTGCTCTGTGGATCCTTTTCGGCCTCTAAAAAAATAGGTGGTGGGGAATTCGAATCCCTGTCCGATCCCCACAGTCTTCTCATCAGAGTCTTTCAAGCTCATGCCCGACGGGATGTACTCGTTTGTGATAGAGATTTCGGGTGGAGGCAAAGAAATACTACTCCAGAATCTGCCGCGACTGGCGGCTAATCTGGCTAACGAGGATTGTAGGGTCGGGTTGTTTTTCAAACCGATCTCAATGGCATCCTTTAGTGTCAAAGCCTTGTATGAATCCCTTTCATGATCGGGTGCTTGTCCGTAAAGGCTACCGGCGATACCAATGATTAAAATGAGATAGATGAATCTGCTCATCGGTTACTCCATAAGATGTGCACAAAAAGAAGTGATGGAAATCTGCTGATTGCAGAATAGGGAGAGGTGGCTTTAAAAGCGGTCAGATCAGAAGGATACGGATGTTTAAATAAAGAGAGGGGGAAAGAGATTCCATGCCCGAAATATATTCTGTTGTCTGCGAGATGATGGGTTGCGAGAGAGATTGTGCCGGAGGGCAGAAAAGGGGAAAATCGTTAGCGAGGTGAAATTTGAATAAACGATAATTTGCTAACTTTGGAACCTGGTTTGTTGAACCGTTTATTAATTGACAAAAGTCATGAGAGGCATGGGTGTGATTTTCCGGAGAAAAAAGACCGATTTCAGAATGCAGGAACAAAAACAAAAATACGAACAGCAAAATGGAAGCGCCGTATTTTAAGCCCTTATGTAACTTATATCGTTTCACTGATTTTTCTCAGAAAATCTCCAATGCTCTTCATGGCTAATTTATTTTATGTGCTCATTCGGTGAGTGGCTTTTAGATAAGCTTTGTAGAATTAAACGCATAATCTCATTGATTTATTCCCTATTTATCCATACGCTGTAAATTAAGTAATTGCCGTCTCATTCGAAAGCGAAATCTTTAAAACTGTGTTGCTATTCAGCAAACAGCTAAAGAATTTAACCTTGCCAATTTGGCACAGGCTATGAATAGGTAATTTGATAGAGGATTACCATTTTTCTCATACACATTTACTCCTCATCCATCAGTGGTGATTTTTTCTTGTCATAGTAGATAAAACTTTGTAACTTTTTTCAATTCAAAGGCGATTTATACCAAACAACTTTAGTATTATTATTCTTCTTCTAATCGGCCTAAACGTTGGCCGGGAGCTGGAATCCTTCATTCTCGTCAAAAACAAAGGCAAAATATGTTGGGATCATCAGACGGCCAAGATTACATGGACCGATATGGACGCCAAAGCCGTCCGCTATTTTGTTCGTCGCTCAAACGAAGCCGGCAGGATGGCCGTTCGTTCAAGAGGCGTGGAAACATTGCTCAAAATAATGGGGCTCCTTCAAGACGGAGTGCTATTCAATGCTGCGCAGGTAGCCCCTGAAAGTAACAATATTGCGGTTTACAAAGGCAGGATCGAGATCGACAATCCCGGTTGTTTTTCTGAGGGGATGGATCCTGAAGACTTTATTTTTTAAGACGAGCAATCCATCCTGCGAAATCCATTGATCACCGATATTCTTTATAGAACCAAGGACATAGAAAAATGGGGGTCCGGCCTCAAACGCATTTTTGAGGAGTGCCGGGAAAATGGAGTGAAAGTAGAGTTCAGAAAGCTCAAGACGGGATTCAGGGTCGTTTTTTTTCGCA
>CAZKQR010000107.1:0-11870 GCA_964554965.1 uncultured Cytophagia bacterium
CTATACGTTTCGAATCAAATTGTAACGAGCAGGCGGCCGCGGCGGCTGGCTTGAGCCGCCACGGCTCGAACAAACGGCAAGGATCAGAGCATGATAGCTCCCAGGTCCGTGAGATGACGACGCACCACTGCTGCGTCCACCTGGGAAATGGGGATGCCCTTTGCAGCGGCCAGGGAGGCGGTCACTCCGGCGGCTTCGCCCACCTGATTCAAGTTGACCATGACGCGAATGCCGCCGAACGCGCTGCGATCGGCAGAGATCATCCTGCCCGCCAGCACCAGGTTGGACGCTTTGTCGCTGACCATAGTGGCGAGGGGGATCTGGTAAAAGTCCCCCTCCGGTTCTTTGAATTTGAACTCACCGGTTTCCGGGTCATGAACGTCGATATGATAGGTGCCGTTGGCGATGGCGTCCGGGAACCGCCTGCAGCGCACCACGTCTGCTTCCGTCAGCGTATAGTTGGCGGTGAACGATCGCGTCTCACGGACGCCGATGGTGGAGGCGATATCGACCAGACAGGGCTTGTTGTCCGCTCCGCCGTACTTGCGCGCCAGGTCCATATAGGCGCGGATCTGACGCCGCCCCTCGATCTCTGCCGCGGTCAGCTGATCAGCGTTGCAGGCGATGGTGTTGAACGCGTGGGTGTAGGCGCACATCTCCACGCCGGGCGAGCCGGGAACCGGAGCGCCCCAGCCGTGATCCAGCGATAGGCCATACTCCTCGCGATGGTCCCGGATGAGCTCATGAATGCGGGCCGGCAGACCAACTATCTCGGCGCAGATGGTGGGCGGCTGCAGTCCATCCCGGATGGTAAAGGACAGCCCTGCGTCCCGGGCCAGATCGCCATCGCCGCTGGCGTCGACATAAACCTTGGCCCGGATCGCCTGTCGGCCGTTCTTGTTTTCGATGAACACGGCACTCACCCGCCGGCCATCCAGGTGCGCTCCAGTGTAATACGTATGCAAAAAAGGCCTAATGCGGTTTTCGACGATGAGCCGATCCAACTCTATCTTGAGCTCATCGGTGTTAAGGATGAAACCCTGCTTGCCATGGACGCGGGCGGCATCGATTTTCATCAGCCGCTCGAGCACCAGCAGAGTCAGACCGGCGATGATCGGTTTCTTCTCCTGGTTGCTTTCCAACTTGTGCCAGACGTTCACCAGCCCGGAGCCGGCCACACCGCCAAAGGCGTTCTGCTTTTCGATCAGCACGACGCCGGCGCCCATCTGTGCGGCGCGAACGGCCGCAAATACGCCGGTGCACCCCCCTCCCACTATGCACACATCCACTTCTTGCACCACCGGTGTTTTACGCGGACGCTCCTCGATGCTGTTTGCTCCAAGCTGTGCTTTGTCCTGCCGCAGACTTTGCCTGGTTTTGGCCATCAGATCAGTCGCACCGAACATGCCGGCAAACTCTAGAAAAGCTCTTCGTGTGATCATGGCATCCCTCATTCATTCGTATGACGTCAGACGTGGGCTCAACGGCCACTGCCGATGCAGATTTTCTTTTTCATTCTCACTCTGTTGCTGCTGATCCCTTCGGTGATTTTCAACTGGCCCTAGGCCGACTTCCGTATCTCTTCAGCGTCCCTCCGGCCCAGCCTTTTCAGGCTGAACATAGGGCCGCCGCAGCTTTGATTCACATCCTCTCAGCGGCAAGAATGTGCCCGGAGCGCGAAGCTGTTTTAACCGCCAGCGCATACAATCCCAATTCCGTGGCGAACAACGCCATCAAGCACAGGGGGATGACCTCCAGGGATGTGCGTCGCGCCAGGAAGCCTACCAGGCCGGGAATGATCGCTGCGCCCAATCCGCCGGCCGCCAACTGCATACCAATGGTGTTGGCGGCAAAGCGCACCCCGACGCGTCCGCTGGTTCCCGACATCAAGGCGGCGAACACCGGAGCGATGGCCAGGCCGATCAAGGCCACAGCCCACAGGTTCGCTCTGTCCCCTGGGTTCCACCACAGCCAGGCCGCGCCCAGAAGCGCCAGCATCAGACTAGAGATCACCATAAAATGAATCCCCATTCGTTCCGCATACAATCCCGCGGCCAATCTGCCGGCGGTAAAGAACGCCCAGTAGCTGCCCACCCAGAGTCCGGCCGATCCTGCGTCGATGCCGCGGGATTCCACCAACAGCGTATAAGCCCAGGCCCCCAGAGCCACCTCTGCGCCGGTGTAGAGAAAAAACAGCCCTGCGCTCATCCAGGCGGTGGGCCGGCGCAGCGTGGCGCCCAGCGACGTCTGTGACTCGATCAACCGCATGGGCTCTTTCTTTTCCGTGTCCGCCTTTTTATGCTCCCATGCGGTCAGAGTCGAAGCAAAGCATAGAGCCAGTGTGAGCTGAAAGAGCCCGACCATGATGTATCCCAACCGCCACGCGTAAAAGTTGGTCAGTGCAAAGGTCATGATCACCGGGCCACTGGTAATGCCGATACCATAGCTTGCATGCAGCCACTGCATCATCCGTTCGCCGAAATGGGCAGCCACATAGGCGTTGAGTCCTGAATCAATGGCGCCGGCTCCCAAGCCGGATACCAATCCAAGAAGAACCATCATGCCCCAGACTGGGACCAAAGTGTAACCGATTAAACTGGCGCCGGTCAAGGCGCAGCTGGCTGCCAACACCCGGCCGATGCCCCAACGGCCGACCACGGGACCGCTCAACGCGCTGGATACCAGATAGCCGGTCATGCCGGCCATTAAAAATAGGCCGAGTGCATCCAAAGGGATGGCGAAACTCGCACGGATGGACGGCCAGGCCACGCCGGTCAGGCCGTCCGGCATGCCGAGAGCGATAAAGGCTGTAAAAGCCAAAACAGCCAACCCTGCTTGAGGATGGCGTTTGAGCATCCGTCGTATTTTCATCAAACTCTTTTTCAAATGGTTCATCAGACCTATACAGGATCAAGGCAGAAACTGAAAGGCGTACAATTTGGCGCTGCGCATGCGGATGTGCAGACGGATGGGCCTGCCCTCCAGCTTCGAGAGGTCTGTTTGTCCGTTCCAGGTGGCTGCCATGCGTACACTGTTGCCGTTCAATGCATCGCTGTCATGATAAGTAAAACCGGGGATCGGTTTGCCGGATTCATCCAGAATCTCGATCCGGGCATAACCACCGGCGCCGGTGTCCAAATTCAATTCCAACCGCTTTCCCTGAAAGAGGAGTGGCGGCGTGATCAGGCTGCCGCCGGCATAGTCAGCCGAGGCAGCGATAAACCCATCCAAACGGAGAATGGCGCGGGAGATGGCGGACTCTCTCTCCACAGCCTGAGGATCCAGCCGTGAGGCGTGATCGCGATTGGTGCCGAAATAATAGATCCATAATTGATCGCCCATGGGAATCGGCCGCAGAACGGGATAGATCCATTTAGAGTCCCAGGAGCCATCCTCACCGGTGCGCAGAAAAGAAGGGCGGCCGCCTGGACGGAGAAAATGCCGGCCATCACGACTGACCGCGAGTTGAATGTCAGAGGTGTTGGGCCACGCTTCATTAGCGCTTCCCTTCCAATGGTAAAAGACCGGAACCAGGGCGAGATAGACATTTTCATAGGGGAACACGCCGGGGCCGTAGAAATCCAATGGCGCTGCCGGAGTCAGAACTTGGTCGTCTCCGCCTTCTGCCGCAGCCGCGGAGGCCTGCCGCTGCGGCAGAATATTTTCGCCTCGCACTTGCATACGGCTCACATCCAGACGCGCGGCCGGCGCTGCGGCCATGTCTCGTTCATCCGGCTCCAGGACCATGGCCATATTATCCCAATGAAACAGATCGTCTGATTCATTGTAGCTGGCTGCGCGGACACCAACCCCGCTTTTTTCACGGATCCACTCCCGGCTGTACCCGATATAACGGCCGATACGCGGCTCCCAAAACCAGGAGGGCTGCGTGTCCGCAGCACGCAGACCGGTCACAAAGCGCTCATCCAGTTGCCAATGGATGCCATCCGGGGAAACAAAAACGCGATGAGGGCCCTGGATGCCGGACTGATTGCGCGGGTAGACTTTGATCCACGACTTGTAGCGCGCCTGTTCCGGACAATCGGGATTGTCATCCCGCCAGACCGTGCCGCCGCCAATAGCCAGCACCTCGGGATCAGGCGGCAACACAAGATTGTTTTTTTTCGATCCGTTCCACTTGACCGCATTCAACACCGGTTTGGTAAAATGGATCCCGTCCTGAGATTCCGCATAAGCCACACCCATATAGCGGGGATTTTTCTCACCCGCCGGCGGCGCTCCGGCGGTGATATCGTACCAGAGCCGTATCCTGCCGTCCTCCTTGATCACCGTGTTATAGCTGGCCAGATACGCGCCCTTTTCCCAGGGCTGGTCAACGACAACCAGCTTTTCGCGGGTCTGGTACGGCTGCTGAACCGCCAATTGAATGCCCTCAGCCGACTCGATGAATTTGTAATCGATGAACAGCTGTTTTTGTGAACCGATGACCAGCGGCGACTGGGCGCCCAAAAAGCCACAGAGAACGAGTACAAACAGCAACGGCATAGCAGTGGCCTCCTTAAAATATTTTCAGCGCAGCCGGAACAAACCGGGTTCCGCTGATTCGGTAATTGGCTGCGTTCAGCCAAGATTGAATGCTGCCGAGCCCTTCAAACGGAACAGGCTGGAGATAATGTGCTTGTATAGAAAATCCAAGGAAATGTAGAGTCGTGCCAGGCTCAACGGCGTGAACAACGCGACCACGAGCGTGGGAATAGCGGCCGCTGCCTCAGGATCGCCGTCCCATAATCTTGGATGGCCGACACCAGCACTTTTCTTTTTAACGGCCGGCATCGCTGGGGTGTGAGGAAATAGTCTTTAAATGGACATCCGGCGCGTGATAACGCCCCCAGAAAGGCAGATGCGTCATGGTCGTATGGGTGAACAGCCAGTTGACAACCCTGAAGCGTAGCAGCGCATGAAACAGAAAATAGGAAAGAAAAATGGCTGGATAGTAGAGCAACAGCCGCAGCGCCAAGCCAAGCCCGCCTTGCGCCAGACCTTGCTCCGCGGTCAGGCGCCCGCCCAGCCAGGAGAACAGCTGGGCGGCCACAGGCACAGAGGTCAAAAAATAGAGCGCAACGCCCCAGGAATGGCCCGCTTCAACGGCGTTGCGTGGACAGAGTGAAGCACAGCGCATGCAGCTCTCACACCGGTAGGTCCAAAACGGCCGCGACGGTTTGGATCCCCACATACGGATCGCTAGGACTGGGCAATGGGCCGCACAGACGCCGCAACCATCGCACGTTCCATTGGCAAAGAACAACTTGGCGAGAAAAAAACGGCCGATCAGCAAATACGCGATGGAGATCCACGAAAGTAGAATGCCCCAGGTGATCTCGAAAAAATTGTTGCGTGTACACCATACCGACCTGCCGCCGAGCAACCGCTCGATAAATCCCACCACCCGCGGCCGGGCGCGAAGAATGATCGCCTCCTGCTTTATGCGGCTCTGGATGGGATGCAGGGAGAACCAGTTCGAAGGCATGTCCACACTCATGGCGCCGCGCACCCGGTAGCCCTTGAGAAACAGCAGCAGGCTGACGATGAACGGAGCGCTGCCGCTGATTCCGGGAATGAAAAACGGGCCGATTTTGAGCCCTGCTCGGGTGGTAACACAAAACGCATGGCCGGCTCGGCCCTGCGGCAGCCGCCAGGCTGATTTCAGCACCTGCCAGGGCGCGGTAAAACCATGCGTGGGAAAGACCAGCCCCAGCAGCCGGCCGGCGCCGTCCAGAGTTGTCTGCGCTGGAGCGGCCTGCTCCAGAGCCTGGACTTGAGCGGTCACACCGTTTTGCTCAGCCTGTTCCGCCAGCCGGCAGGCCACCTGGTAAGAGTTGCCGGTGCCGCTCCAAAAGTAAAGAACTACATGGCTGTACATCATGATCATCACAATCGGTGAAAGGATTTCAAAAAAAGCGAATGATCCGTTGATCCGATGGCTCAACAGCCTGCGAGGCTGTCAACGGGCGCCGGGCGTTTGCTTGCGCTTGGCTTTAATGTACATCACCGAATTATTGTTGCGCATCTCGATCTCAAAAAGGTCGCTCACCCGGATGATCTCGCTCCATTTCTTATACCCGTAATTGATCGGCGAAACAGAGGTGTTGTTTGAAATATACTGTCCCACCCGCCCAAGATGGGACCATCCATCGTCCTCCGCGGTTTGTTCCACAGCCATGCGCAACAGATTGACCAACCCGGATTCGCCGCGCAGCTCCTTGCTCGAACGTTTAACGTCCTTACGCTTGCGGTCGGTTTTTTCCGGTTCGTCGTCCGTGCCTTCCAGATTTTCCGTAAAAATAAACATCGAACAGGCGTTGATAAAAGGTTCCGGCGTTTTCTTTTCACCAAACCCATACACTTTCAGTCCGTTGGTCAAAATGCGCATCACGATGGGGGTGAAATCGCTGTCGCTGGTCATAAACGCAAAGGCGTCCAACTGTTGCGTATAGAGCAGATCCATCGCATCGATGATCATCGCGGCATCGGTGGCGTTCTTTCCGGCCGTATAGGCGAATTGTTGAATCGGTTTGATCGCGAAAGGATAAAGTTGCTCTTCCCAGCCTTTCATGTTGTTGCTTTTCCAATTCCCATACGCTCGGCGGATGTTGGTTACGCCGTATTTGGCCAGCTCGTTCAGAACGCCCTTGATCGCACGGTAGCTCACATTGTCGCAGTCGATCAGCAGAGCAATTTTTTGTTCTTTTTCCATTTCATGATCCTATCGCTATTTTTTGGTCTGTTTATATAATGATTCACGGCTTCCTGCCGCACCAATATAGGCTTTTGCCGATTCGCGTTCAAGTTGTTTATCGTAGCGCTGCCGGATCACCCAGCCGGCCGAGTTCAACCCGTCCGTAATGAACCGGTCTAGGGGCAAACACATCGAAAACAGCTGGACTTTGCCGGCGCCCCCGGTTCTGCCTTCTGCAATCTTGCGCGCCCGACGGCTGTGCAAGCAAAAGAGGACACAGGCCTCACGATTGGCTGTTCAATAATTTTATTTGTATTTAGGCCTTTAATTGGCTACATTTTTGACCCTTTACAAAATTCCTAATCATCACTCTGATTTGCAAGGAGAAAGCCGATCGTGATCAAAAAAAACATTGCACTGACGTTCCTTCTTCTGGCATCGCTGATTGCCGGGAGCTTCGCCCAGCCATCCACTTACAATGTGCTGGATTTTGGCGCGCGGGGAGACGACAAGACCAACAACACTCAGGCGATCAATGCAGCCATCGAAGCAGCGGCGAAGAACGGCGGTGGTACGGTCTACTTTCCGGCCGGTTCGTTCCTATCTTACACGATTCATCTGCGCAGCAACATCACTCTCCATCTCGACCAGGGCGCTGTGCTCATCGGAGACAAAGAGGTGAACGGCGTGGGCTATGACCTGCCTGAGGAGAACGCCTGGTATAAAAAATTTCAGGACTTTGGCCACAGCTACTGGAGAAACAGCCTGATTTACGGCGACAGCCTGCACAACATCGCTATCACCGGCCAGGGGCTGATCTGGGGCAGAGGACTGTATACCTACGACAAACCCGAGATCAAGGGATCAGGGAACAAGGCGATCAGCCTGAAAAACTGCCACCACGTCACCATTCGGGACATCTCGATCCTCCACGGCGGGCACTTTTGCATTCTGGCGACCGGCGTCGATAATATGACCATCGATAACGTGCGCGCCGATGCGGACCGCGACGCTTTTGACATTGATTGCTGCCGAAACGTCACCATTTCAAACTGCTTCATCAACTCACCCACCGACGACGGGCTCTGTCTGAAATCTTCGTTCGGATTGGGGTATGCCCGCGTCACGGAGAACATCACGATCACCAATTGCCAGATCTACGGCTATGACCACGGCACGCTGCTGGATGGAACCTTCAAAACCGAATTCAAGGATGAGCAGCCGGGCGCCGGCCATTGCATCACCGGCCGGCTGAAACTGGGCACAGAATCAAACGGCGGGTTTCGCAATATCGCCATTTCCAATTGCGTATTCGAACGGTCGCGCGGCATCTGCATCGAGACAGCGGACGGCGGTGCGATCGAAGACATCACCTTGAGCAATATCACCATGCGCGATGTGCCGGATACGCCGTTCTTCATACGGCTGAACGCCCGCCTGCGCGGACCGGAAGGGACGCCGGTCGGCGTCTGTCGGCGCATCACCATCAGCCATTTCAACGCCTACGATGTGGGGGGACGTGCAAAATTTCCGGAACTGGGCGCCGCCATGGTGATGGGCATCCCCGGCCATTTGATCGAAGATTTGACTCTGAGCAACATTCGCATCGTCTTCCGCGCAGGAGCGACGAAGAAGGCGATCGACCGGGAGGTTCCGGAGCACGTCGACATGTATCCAGACCCCTATCGCTGGAGTTCCATGCCCAGCTACGGGATGTACTTTCGCCATGTAAAAGGGCTGAAGGTGAACGAGGTGGTGCTGCGTTATATGAATCGCGAAGAACGCCCCGCCTTTGTGCTCGAGGATGTCCACGACGCGGAATTTAACCACATCGATGCGCAACAGGGCGACCAGGCGCCGCAGTTCATTCTTAAAAACGTGAGCGGATTTTCCGCCTTTCGCGTGCGGGGTGTCAACGACGTCACCCTGAGCAACGTGAAAGAAAAAAAGCTGTAACCCCCGGGAAACTCGTTTTTCCAAACACCTCCGGACGTTGGGGCAAGGCCGGCGCTTTTTCTTTCAGTTGGCCTTGCCCTGAATGGTCCGGAGGACGGACGAACGCCGCCATATCTCTCCTGTCTCCCTGGACACCGCAAACACCCGCCGGTTAAGGGCTATCTGATCCGACAAACCCCAGTCCCCATAGGTGACCTGCGTGTCGAACAGCGCACATCTCACACTGTCAGCGGTTTCAGCCGTCACTGTGGCCAACGCTTTGGCGCCATGAAGCTGATAGAAGCTGATCCACCAAAAGTACTGCACCAGGGTTTGCACCCCTTCCGCGGTAACGGGCCGGTGATTGAATTTCCCGATCAGGCTGGTCGGATAGAAACTGTCGTACATCGAGCGGTCGAGATAAGACAATTTGTGCACCCGGCTAAGGACAACATCCTGCGGAAACATCTGCCTGACCCGGCGGAACTGAAAATATTTTTCGTTCTCCTTCGCAGGCAATGAGCACTATGCGGATAACGCTGAACCCAATCCGCTGCTTCATGTCCTTTACCGTTTCTTGCTGATACGAAACTCTATAGCCGGCAGGGATGCGCGGCCTGGATCGTGGACTTGGTTTACGCTGTGGTTGCTGGTAGGGTCAGGCCAGGCAAGCAAACCGCGCACTTTGTTTGCCCCCTGGCCCTCGGTTTAGGGATGCTGAATAATCCGGCCAAGGAGAAAAAATTTACGGTCAGGATACCAGAGCACGGGCACGCCGTTACGAACGGTAAAGCTGGCGTACAGCGCGAGATCGAGGCGGCCATCGGTCCCGGGTTTACCGAGGCTCACGCCGTTGTGGTCAAAGAAAAACTCGGGCTCATCGAACCAGACCGGTTGATCCGCTCCCGGCTGAAAGACCCCGCGTACCATGTAAACCGGCCGGCGGTGAAAACTCGAGTCCGTGGGCTTGTAGCCCATGTAGTGGCCATCGTGGTTATGAATGAACAAGACATAATGGCCGCTGCCCGCTTCGTTCCCGCCCAGGTCATAGATCGGGCACGGCGAAAGCGGATGTAAAAGCGGACGGCCTCCGTCCTTGCGTAACAACGGCCGGGGCTGGCTCCAGGTTTCACCGGCGTCGCCACTGACGCTCCAGTAGGGGCTGCCGGCCACCGTGCGCATGACGCAGAACAAACGGTCGTCCGGCAGTTTGACGATCGAAGGCTCCTGGCAGGCGCTGACTTTAGGATGTCCTGGATAACCCACCGCAAGAGCCTGTCCGTCAAACGCAAACCAGGAGATTCTGATTTCCCCCGGCTCCGGGTCCTCATCGATGTTCTCGAACCGCATGAATTCGACCCGGGCGTCGGCAGACATCCAAGAGTCGGTCGGATTCTGATACCGCGAGAAGGAAGTCCAGCGGGTAACACCCGCAAAATATCTGCCCTCTTTAGCGTTGCGCAGCGGTTTCTGCCAACAGAGAATGTTGGGCGGCATGGTCGAGTCCGGGTTATCGTGAATGCTGCGGCGGAGCGGCACATTCTGCGGCGCGGACCAGGTGACGCCGTTGTCGTCGCTGTAGATGCCGTGCAGCCAGCCCGTGCTGTGCGGAAAGGTGTCAACCCGGCCGATGCTCTGGCTGTAGAGCACATAAATGCGGCCGCTCCGGCTCACCAGCGGATAACCCCAGCTCGCCATATGGCCATCTCCTGGTTTCTTTGGGCCGGCAATGACGCGCGGTTTGCTCCAAGTCCGGCCCTCATCATCGCTGCGGCTGAAAGCCATGTGCTGATCCGGCTGCGATTCGGCGGAACTCTGAGTCCACACCGCCATGAGCGATCCGTCGGGGCCGTCAAACACCAAAAAATGTTCGTTGCCGGTGTCGTTGACGCGCTCATCCGTACATTCAGGAACAAAAACCACAAAATCGGGTTTGGTGATGGAGAGCTGGGAAGGGATGCGCGCTTTGAGATCAGCCGGCGTGGCGATAAAAGTAGAGTTCCCATCTGTCTTTCGCACCTTCGTCCCTGAAGGGCAAGCACAAAACAAAAAGAAAACAGCACAGAACCAGACTCGTCTATTCATGGTTGCTCCTTACATGATTGCAGTGCGGACAAAACGATCTGTGAACGCAGAGGATGTGGCCGCACTGGGGACAGGTCCACTTTTTCTCCTCTTTCGCTAAAAAAATGTTCAAGTCGCAGGGGGCGATCAGTTTTCTCGACATCTTTTCTGTGCTCATTGCCTAGCTGCCTTTGGAGGATGGAGTGAAAAGCGTTGTGGCTCCCTTTGAGAAGGTCAGCAGATAAAGGCAGGCCCAGCATCCGCTTCAATGCTTGGCAAGGAAAGCCTCCACCTCTTTGATCCATTTGAGAGCCGCATGCTCGATTTTTTTATTCAGGCCGTTCAGGTCGGTGAAATCCGGATCATCCACCAGAACCGTTTTCAGGATCGAGTCCTCACCTTTAATCGTCGCCACCAGGGACGATGGATTCCAGCCCGATTCCTTGAACCATCTCCAGTATTTTGCCTGAACTTGTTTATTATAGGCTGCCAGCCACGCCTCAAAGCGACAGGTGTCATGAACGAACACGATCGCGATTTTTAATTTCTTTTGCTGCAGAGACTGCGGCGTGAAGGCGAAATAGGTCATATCCATGTAACCTTGGTACAGACTGGCGGAGAGGAAATAATCCGGATGTTTCCTTTGCAAATGGGTTCGTAGCGCCATAAGATAGTCCATCAATCCCCGATAGGCTTTTGGAACAGCGCCCCTCTCCATTTGCTTCTTGTACTCTTGCAAAAGTTGGTGCAAGGATTCCATCGTGGCATTCCCCTTCAAAAAGACGTGTCTAACCGGCAACGCAGTCATTCCGGTTCATTGCATTTCTTTGTTGCGGCGATTCCTGCCTGCCCTCCGGCCATCGAGACGCCGGCGTTCCGGCTGCTGATTGGACCGCATAGCGCCGGCCGATGTTCCAGGCAAGTCCCAGCTCCTCGCCCAGAGCAGGATATCGCTGATCAAAAGCGGAGAAATAGATTGGCCGCACTTTAAGGATGTCCAGGGTCCTGTTTGCACCACATGATCAACAGATGGGATGTTGATGCTAAAACAGCTGTTGGCAATAAGGCCTTTCGCTGTGTGGTGATTCTTGTTCAAGCTAACAGTTTGAACGAGATTTATCAAGTAAATTTTTAAAATAGCATTCTCTTGTTTACAAACGTCACAGATTTGATG
>CAZKQR010000108.1:0-11790 GCA_964554965.1 uncultured Cytophagia bacterium
CTCAACTGGCAGAGCAACTGACTCTTAATCAGTAGGTTGAAGGTTCGATTCCTTCTGAGCGCACCAATAATATAAATAAATTAAGCCTGCTTTCCAAGCAGGCTTTTTTTGTTGGCCGGCGCATCAGCCGGTCATGGTGCAGGGGACCTCCCTGCAGAGTCGTGCAAAGCGTTGAGGAACGGCTGAGATTCCCTTTTCTCCGTTGCTCCCATTCCCTGTCATAGCATCCCCTGACCGGTCACTCGCGAATCCGCCGAACAACCGACAGAAACAGCAAGGCCCTTCAGCTCTTCCATGTCAGCCCTGTCGCAAAAAAAACATTTTCCTCACCCTGTGATAACTGGCTCTTGCTTAAAAATAAAATATGTCTATATTGTTCTATAGACTCGCCATCACCCACTGCGACGAGGATAAAATGAACCGACGCAGCTTTCTTTTTTCCCTTCCGGCTGCAACCGCATTGCCCGGCCTGGCGTGCGGCAAAAGAACAGCAACGCCCCCCAGCGCACAAGAGTGTTTCCTGGCGGGGATGACCTACCGGCAGCATCGCGATGAACTGCATGACCTTCTCTTCAAGCAGTATCTGCCGTTCTGGGACCATGGCGGGTACGACCGGGAATACGGCGGCTTCATCTGCAACCTGACACCCGACGGCGTGCCGGTGGATGATGAAAAGTATATCTGGTATCAGGGACGCGGTATATGGGTTTATTCGTTTTTATATGCCCACTTAAGCAGGGAAGCAGCCTATCTGGACATCGCCCGGCAAACCCGCGATTTTATGGTGAACCGTATGTACCTGGGCCGCGGACAATGGGCGGAAAAAGTGCATCGGGACGGCAGTCTGATCAAAGGCGTTGAGGCGGATACGGACATCTATGGCCGGCTGTTCGCCGCCATCGGTCTGGTGGAGTATTATCACTGCACCGGCGACGAGGAGGACCTGCAGTTGGCCATCGAATCCATTCGCGCGGCGCAAAAGGCGTATGAGGCTGCGGACTATCGCAAAGGCACGCGATGGCAAGGCCTGCGAATTCAGGGGCATTCCATGATTTTTATCCAGCTGCTGACCCTGCTGCTGCAGCAGCATCCGCAGGACGAGCTGGCCGGCCTGTGGGATCTCCACCTCGATCATCTGATGAACCGCTTCTATGATTCAAGGTACCGGATCGCCAATGAAGAACTTGCCCATGATTACAGCAGAATCGCCGCGCAAGAGGGCAGAATGTTCCTCGGTCACTCTCTGGAAGCGCAGTGGATGGTCATGCAGGCTGCCCTGCTGAAAAAAGACGAGCCGCTCTTTGAGCGCGCTAAAACCAATTTCAAACGCTATCTCGAGATGGGATGGGATCATTCTTTCGATGGATGGGCGAGCGAAGACTATATGGTTTTCGCCGGACCCAACCACATTCAGGGAGCGGATTATTCCACCAAAACCATGTGGGCGCACACAGAAATTTTGATCGGATGCATGATCGTGCTGGAACAATGCGGAGAAAGCTGGGCCAAAGAATGGTATGGACGGACCTGGGAGTTTGTCAAGAAAGCCTTTTGCCGCGGCATCGGCGCCTGGGAACAGGCAGTCAACCGCTATGGCGAACCCCAATCAAGAGAGAAATGGGGCATTCATCCGATGCGGCGGTGCAATTATCATCAGCCGCGGTTTTTAATGATGACTATTAAAAGCCTGGATCGCATGATGCAATGCTAGCCACTTGGCCGGCCGCTGAGACCGGTGATTTGGTCTGATATCTGTTTATACGATCACGCAAGGAAGAAAAGGAATGGTACCTGTTACATCCACCCCGGCCGGCTTTTTGCATCGAGCTCTTCTTCCAAGAGCGCACCGTGATCTGCAAGCCCTAGCGGTCCTATGCACCCTCCTACTCTTTTTCAATTTACTCACTGACGCGTCCGCCGGACCGACAAAATGGGTTGGAACCTGGAGCACGGCGCCGCAGCTGGTCGAACCCAATAACAATCCGCCGAGCCCCGGCCTGAGTCATAACACGCTCAGGCAGATCGTCCGTGTTTCCCTGGGCGGGGACACCCTGCGGATGCGCTTCTCCAATGAATTCAGCACCAGCCCGGTGACGCTCAAGGAGGTTCATCTGGCGCTCTCCCTGGGGCAGGGCGTCATCGAAGCGGCCACGGACCGGGTTCTGCTCTTTAATGGAAAACCCACGGTCACAATGGAGCCGGGTGCAGCGGTGACATCGGATCCGCTCCGCTTTTCTCTGCAGCCGAGAACCGATGTCGCCATCACCATTCATTTCGCCGAGACCTCCGCGGATGTGACCGGACACCCGGGCTCGAGAACCACTTCCTACCTGCTGGCGGGGGATCTGACCTCCGGAACAGATTTTTCCGGCGCAGTGCGGACCGATCACTGGTATGTGATTCACACCATCGATGTTAAAGCGCCTGACTCTTCAGCGGCCATCGTCTTGTTGGGCGACTCTATCACCGATGGCCGCGGCTCAGGGACCAACAAACAAAATCGCTGGCCCGATGAACTGGCCCGTCGTCTTCAAGAACACACACCCACGCAGCAGCTGGCGGTGCTGAATCAGGGCATCGGCGGTAACTGCGTGTTAGGAGCTTGTTTGGGTCCCTCTGCCCTGAACCGCTTTGAGCGCGATGTGCCGGCGCAGAGCAGCGTTCGCTGGCTGATCATCCTTCACGGCATCAACGACATCGGTGGCGCTCAGGGGACCGGCGTGAGCAGCAAGTTGATCAGCGCCTACACGCAAATGATCCACAGCGCCCACGCCCACGGCATCCTGGTCTATGGCGCCACCCTGCTCCCCATGGGCGGATCCTCCTACGATACCCCGGCCCATGAAGCCGAAAGGCAGATCGTTAATCAATGGATCCGCCGGGGCGGTCTTTTTGATGCCGTCATCGATCTTGACCGGGCGTTGCGCAACCCGGCGGATACTCTGCGCCTGCGGCCGGAGGCGGATACCGGAGACCATCTTCATCCTAATGAAACCGGACATCGCCTGATGGCTGAGGCGGTGGATCCGCGGTTGTTTATGGGAAGGGACACCGTGACGGTTGGCGATACGGGCAGACCTTTGTTCTTTGAAGCCAAATGCACAACGGATTGGGGACAAACGGCTGGGAATGGAAACGATTGAATGCGTACAGCCTGACCGAGGGCGGGCACACTTTGACCATGGCCTACCGCGAGGACGGCGCCAAACCGGATAATTTCTGCCTGTCGAATCAGGATGAGAGAAGCAGCGGCGAACATACGGTCGACTTGAACGATTCGGACTTGGCCAGCGGCCTCTACTTTTACCGGCTGCGGACCACCGACTTTATTTAAAGTAGAAAGATGCTCCTGGTCAAATAGAGAAAATTTTCCTGATTCATTATTTTTACTTGAGCTTCGCCGCAAAGGTCATGTTATCACGCCCGATGTAATCGAACCTTTTAATGATCGCCCGCAAATAACTGCAATCCGCTTCAGGATAAAAATCCGCACCAGTGGTTAGCAGCGGCTTATCGCCGAGCAGCCACACCGAGGCGGGCGCACGGCGCAGCAGCTCATCGAACTCGGCCGGTGTGCGGATAATCCTGCTTCCGGTGATATAATTGACCTCTTTGCCCTTGTTCAGGATCGAGTAATACCCCTGTTTTCTGTCAGAGGGCGAGAGCACATAATCCACCTGACCGGAATACCAGTGATAAAGGCCGAGCTGGTGCACTCCACCGATGGCGACGAGCAGATCATTCCGGCATCGGTGCGTTTGCACGTAACGCGCCGGCGTCTCAGGGTCCTGATGAAAGGAGACATAGAAAGGCCAATTCTCCAGAGTCCGGATCGGATGCTTCGGAGTGGTGTACCCACGGTCCGCGATGTGCCAGGCCTGCAGCGGATCAGCATCCTGGGATGCGAAGAGCAGGACGACGGCAGCCAAAACGGCCCAGACGGCACGCCGTTTTCGAAACAGGTTGGGGCGCCGGCTGAGCAGAGTCCGCCCGAGGTGAACAGCGGCGCAGGAAAACAGCATGACCAGCAAAGGGTACAAGTGAGCGGTATATCGCGCCTCAGCGTAGGATTTAAAAAAACTTGTCAGCACGATCGATAGCACAAGAACCGCCGGGATGAAAAAAGCCGCCGGATCCCTGCGCTCGGGCAGAAAGCGGTTGAGCAGAACGATGAGCGCATACAGGACAACCGAGGACAGGACCGGCCAGCCAAAGAGGTACCAGAAGAAAAAATATTTGCCCAGATGGGGGAAACCAAATAGAGTGACGCCGAGTTCCTGCAGACTCAAACCCGACCCGGCCCGGAGAAAAACAACCCAGAATAATAAAGTAATGAATAGATAGAGGTACACCATTCTGAACGAACGGCTGCTCAATACCAATTTGTCTTGCAGATAAAACAAAATATATAAAAGAAATGCAGAGACCGCCAAGGCATACTGATGCAAGCAGGCGGACAGGATGATAATCAGCAGAAAAGCAAACGTCCTTTTGTCCACCTCCCGGTACATGCGGTAAAGACACCACGCCGCGACCAGTGCCGTCAACAGGACCGGCCACACCCAAGGCAACACATGCGCATGAAGAGGGTCTTGCGCCCAGACAAACCGGGGTTTGTACAGTGCATGTCCGGAGACGGCGGCCAATCCGCCTCTGATGGTGCGGCCGGCCGGCGCAAACAGGGAGATGCGGCTGCTTTCAGCTGCCGCAACGGATTGCAGATAGAGCAGTCCCTTCTGATAGAACAGGATGCCGGACAAAACCCCGGCGGCCCACCGTACGAGCCTGCGTTTGTCTTCGCCGGAACAGCGCGTGGAGAGAGGGGGAATCAAAAACAGGACGAGCAGGATGGCGCCCAGATAATGGCTGGCAAAGGTGAGAAGGGCGGTGATCAGAAACCAGATTCTATATCTCTTTTCATTCTGCAGGAATCCCTGATAAAAAAAAATCAGGGCCAGCACGAACAAAAGCTGGAACAGCGTGTAAGAACGGCCATAGCGCGACAGTTCGATCTCGAATTGGGAAAAAGTCAACACCAGGGCGGTCAGCTGAGCGCTTCTGCGGTCAAACAGCAATTTCGCCAGCCCATAGGCCGGAAGAATGACCAATGTTCCCAGCAGTGCGCTGGGAAAGCGAAGCCAATAGGGCGTCCATTCTACAAACTGCAGCAGGGCATACTGCACATAGATAAATAAAGCATCGCGCAGATAGATCAGCCCCGAGTCCACGAGCGGAACGCCATGCTCCAGCAAACCTTTAAGGGCCAACGCCTGCAATCCCTCATCGCCACAAAGGGTCAGTCCACCCAGGTTGCGCAGGCGCAAACCAAAACCAATCGCCAGCAACAGGAGAAGAAACACGCACGTTCTGAGTCTATCACCACCGTGAGAATCCAACGACCATCCGGTTCGTAGACGGCTTACCAGCCTGCCTGTTCTTCGCATGTTTTTGCAGCGGAAATTCATCAAGCCCAGCGTGTTTTATTCAACCCGATAGACTTCCATGGGCCAACACATTCTATGATGAAGAAAAGGTTACAGTGTGATGATGACGCCCCAGGGGAAACAAGCTTGGCAGGTGGAGGATCTCTCCTGCGTGGGCGCCTCAGGTCTTTTTTCCACCTGAGGTCAGCTCTCAGCCAAACTTGCCTATACTATAAAGTAGCCATCCGCTGGGCCATATACAAGAAAAATCAGCACGAGGAGATGGTGTGACAGCCGGCAGCTTTGAGCCGGTTGTTCGATTTGCAGATCGGCACCTATTGCTCGAGTGAATCACTGGGGCATTTTTATCCCATTCAAGCAACAATGGAAAAATGGGCCACACTGGCGTAAGCCGCGGTGCGACCGGGGCAAACGCGACAATTACGTTTTCGTAATCAGTGAATCGTGGCTCAAAAAATATATTTGACAATCCGCTTTACATTGTTTATATTTTAATCGTAAAGGCTTTTTTTCAGCCTGGGCAATCATCTTGCAGTACAGCTTTCGGCAGTCCGAACATTTGTTGCTTTCCACCCTTTGACCATTCTGCCTTCTCTCCGGTTTCCTTTTTGCCCAATCATCCGCTGCTCTTTGCTTGAACCGCACGCGACGGTAAACGTCCTTTCCGCCTGAACCGAAAGGATGGGTGTCTGTATGCAGTTCATGGGTTAGACAGGTTAGCACCAAAGTGGCAACTATAGTGGACGGCGGGATGTGGGGAACCCCAAAACGTCGAAGCGCTTGAGGACGTTTTGCCGGTTATAGTGCATCTTTAGATTAAAGCATCCAGTGGATCCCCGTTTTATCATGGACTCCGGCCGCATCATCCTTTCCATTTCATGCGCAACAGAATGGCTCGACGGGTGCGCGGCATCACGGTGCACAGGCCCCTGTCAGCAACAGGAGGATGTCATGATCGAGCATCCATTGAATGGCGTTAGCGGAAAACCGGCAACGGGAAAATTATTGAACGGCGCCATCTCCACCCCCATTTTCCAGGGCACGGTGGCAGAGCTCTACGAAGCCTATCTGCGTTATCGCCTGATTTATGAGCGCAGTGAAGACCATGGTCTTTTTCCATCCTGCCCCCCGGGCGAACACGCGCCGCTTCATCCCGACACAGCCAACCTCAAACACGGCGCCAGCCGCTATGGAGCCATCATCGGCGCCGGCGCCAAAATGCAAAAGATCATCAAATTCATCGATCAGGTGGCAGACACCAACGCCACGGTGCTGCTCGAAGGTGAGAGCGGCACCGGGAAAGAGCTGGTCGCCAGGGCCCTGCATGAAAACAGCAGCCGGCGCTGCAAACCATTCGTCTCCCTCAATTGCGGCGCTCTGACGGAAACGCTGCTCGAATCCGAACTGTTCGGACACATCAGAGGTTCGTTCACCGGCGCGGTGCAAAACAAAAAGGGCTGGTTCGAAACCGCGGACGGCGGCTCTATCTTTTTCGACGAGATCAGCGAGATGAGTCCGGGGCTTCAGGTCAAACTGCTGCGCATTCTGCAGACAGGGGAGTATTCGCCTGTGGGCAGCAACGAGATCAGAAAATGCAACGTCCGCATCATCGCAGCCACCAATCGTCATCTGGAATCCATGATCAAGGACGGCACGTTCCGGCCGGATCTCTACTATCGATTGAACATTCTCTATCTTTGTCTGCCGCCGTTGCGCGAACGACGAGAGGACATCCCTTTGCTGATCCGGCATTATCTCGATCACTATGGCCGGCAGCTCGGAAAGGAGAATCTGCACTTGAGCGCCGGCGCCGAAGGCCTTCTGCTCCAATACGATTATCCCGGCAACATTCGAGAATTGGAGAACATTATTCTGCGTTCGCTCGTGATGGCCGAAGGCGAGGAAGTGGCGCTGCATCATTTGCCGGAATCGGTTGTGCCGTGTGAAAGCGAAACAGCGGCCGCTCCGCAGAACTTTAGTCTGGTCAAAAAAGCGGTGATCGAACGGTTCGAGCGGGATTACCTCGAGACCACTCTGGAGAGAGCTCATGGCATTGTCGCCCAGGCGGCGAAAATCGCCGGCATCGATGCCAAGAATTTTTATCAGAAAATGCAGAAATATCAGATCAAGGCCTCGCACCGGTAATCGTACCATGGCCGGGGTGCTTTTACCATGATTTTCCGGCCGCACCCCTCTAGGTCCTGCCGGCCGCGCCCGGCGCAATTCCTTGTTTTCAAACACCCTCAACACGTCTCTTCTCCGTTGGCATTTTCTGGCATTGCCCTTGCAAGAGAAAGGGCATGATGACTGAAGCGCCGGCAAGGATCCTTCTTTGCTGCGAAAATCTCACTGAAATGGGGCCGATCGCTCTGGTTCTGGCGGAGAAAAGCATTCTTACGCTGGTGAGGGGCGTAAGAGACTTGGCGCCGCTGCTCGCAGAGGACCGCTATCAGATCATCACTCTGTGCGTCCGCAAACAAACGGAAGAGACGCTTTCGATCCTCAGGCAAATGATCAAGCTTTCACCTAAAACCTGCATCGTGCTGGTGAACGGACATCCGAACCAGGAACTCCTCCACGAGGCATTCCAGCTCGGCATTAAAGATTTTTTTCCAGCCCCGGTCAACCAAGGCCTGTTGATCGAGCGCATCGAGCATCTGTTGAGCAGCGCCTGAGATCGCTCTTCCGTCTTGCGGATTCATCTTTCCGCGCAGGAACCATTCGTCATCGCGCCATCTCATGTATCGTTTGGAGGGACTCCATGCCGACATCCAACACCAAGAAGCCGGTCGCTGGTGCGAACCGCAAGGGGCCATCCGCATCGGCGCGGTCAGCAGCCGCTCTCCCCACCCAAGGGACCGAGCTGCTCTCTTCCCGGCGCGTCGTGCGAGCGTTGGATCATCTGAATTCGCAAAAACTCACCGACGAGACGGTGTTGTGGAACAGCCGCATTCAAGCGGTCACCCGTTTTCATCTGGAACTCGTGCAGGCCAGGCAGCACATCAGCGACATCAGCCGGCTTCTGGCCGTGCGCCGGCTTCCGCCGCATCTGTTCGGCCGCCTGGTGCAGCCAAACGGCAGTCACGCCGCCTTTCTGCAGCTGACGGCTGCGATCAACCATCAGCCGCCCAGCACGGCGATCAGCAATAAAGACGGCGAGTTCGATCTGGCGCTGCCGAGCCACGTCGATTTTCCGGCCGCTGGATTAAGAGTGCAGGTGGCCGGGTCCAACACAAGTTTTGTGCTCACGCTGAACAGCAGCGCCGTATCTGCGAACGGCTTTGCGGGCGACCTTGGCTTGACGACAAAGCTGGAGCCGCTGCCGCTGAGCATCGTTGGGCAGTTGCAGGCCCTGCTGCCGTCCGCAGGGGGGGCGCCGGATCATACTGATTCTGACGCGGAACAACCGACCACACCCCATGTCGCCATGGGTGAGGCCGGATGCCATTCGCTCTATCTCAGCAACACCGGCGTAGACCGCTTTCCCTATTCGGTTTTCATCCGCCTGGTCGAGCCGCGAACCAGCATCCTTAATCCCGTCGTTGTTCAAAAAAATCTAAAGTATGCCCGACGCTACTATCCGATTCCCGATTATTATCCACTGTCAGAGAATCATCACAGCGCGCAGGTGACCTATGTGGATCGTGTACCGGTGGACCAGCCGATCAGCGTGGACGGCTTTCGCGATCAGCTGGTGGGGGTGGGATCCGGGAACATTATTTCGCCCTGGGAGAGCGTGGCCATGGCGGGCACACTCGGCCTCGGTTATCTGGTGCACATGGCGCAATGGTGGACGCCCAAAGGGCTGACGCTGGGCAACCTGGTCTACTCTCTGCCTCTGGCGCCCGGTGAACAGCAGCGCGTGGCCATCTTTGAGCGCCGGGATGTGAGCGCCGTACGCGACATAGAGACCTTGTCGGTGCAGGAAAGCGCCGAGTTCGAGCAGGAGACCGACGCCTCCACAGAATCGACCTTTCGCTCCGCGTTCCGCGAGGCCGAACGGGCCGGCAGCCGGTATCACACTTCGTCCGCTTCCGGAGGCGGTGGCCTGGATCTCGGCATCATCAGCTTTGGCGGCGGAGGTTCCTCTTCAAGCGGCTCGTCGTCCAGCTGGTTGGAAGGGCAGCGCAGCTATTCATCCCGGGCCGCGGAGAACGTGCACACCAGCGTGGAAAGGACGGCTGCCGCACGGCGCCAGGCCATCCGCACCAGCATGCGGCTGGCCATGGCCTCCGAGTCGGCCAACGTCACCACCAAAGTCATCACCAACCACAACCATACGCGCGCGCTGACCCTGCAGTATTGGGAGGTGCAGCGATTATTTCAAGTGTCCACCACCGTGGAGGGGATCACCCTGGTCTGCCTGGTGCCGCTGTCGGTCGTGCGCTTTCTGCCGGTGGGCCAACCGCTCACGCTGGATTATACAACCACCGCGGACACCCGGCGGGAGATACTGATCCGCTACTCACAGATTCTGAAACATATCGACATTTTCGAGCGCACGCTGCCGCGGCGCTTTCAGAACGGTCTGGCGCTGTTGCGCCAGTTTGCCGGGGATCCCATCGCCCAATTCCAGCCCGCAGGCAGCGCAGCCGAGGACGTCATTCAATTCAACCTTACCGGCACATTTTTACCGTTCGAGGATATCTATGTCCGCGCGGTGACTAAACGGGGGACGCGACTGGGGCCGGTGCAACTCACCGGCCCGGTCAGCACCGTGCCGGAAGTGCGGGGCGATCCGGAGCAATCGTTCCCAACGCAGGATGCCCTAGTGGCGTATTTGCGTGATCGCCGCGCCAACAATGCCAGTACGCTCTCAGGCAGCCTGGCGGTTCCCTGCTCCCTGGCGAGAAACGAGATTGTCGGCTTTGAAGTGAGCCGGCGATTCCGTCAGCTGGACTATGACCTGGTTAATCCGCATCTACAAGCAGTCTTTGTGCTGAATAAAATATTCGGCACTCCCTTGCCGACCAATCCACCGGATCACATGATCGGCGGCACTGTGCATCTGACCGCCAAGACGCTGGAACAGGAGCTCGGCGGACCCTATGTCTGGCATTTTTCAGCCAGGATACGCGCAGTGAATGGAATGTCAGAAGAGACCTATGTGCACGATTACATCTCTGCCGCATCGCGTCAGGAGCTGCCGCCGGACCAGCTGCCCATACCGGCCATCCAGCTGGCGCCGGTGTTGCGCTACACCCAGCTTTTAGAGATCGAACAGATGGTGCAACATGTGGTGCGCAATACCGTGCACTATTCCAAGATGATCTGGCTGTCGATGACGCCGGAAGAGCGGGCGATCATGCTCGAGGGGTTCACCATTGGAGTTCCGGCCGGCGGCATCGAAGACGAGACTCAGGATGTGCCTTTGCTGAACTGCGTGGAAAACCGGGTTCTGGGCTTTTACGGCAATTCGATGATCCTGCCGTTCTTTATTCCCTTCCAGGTCGCTGACCAGGTGTTGAACAACGCGACCATTCAGAGCAACCTGTTAGAATTTCACCAGAGCGGATTCTTGCCGCGTAAATCGGTCATCGCGCTGCCGACCTCCGGCGTGCTGGGAGAAGCGGTGCTCGGCAACTGCCCGTCTGCGGAAAAAATCGATCTGACGCGCTTTTGGCACTGGGCGGACAGTCCGGCGGACAGCGCGCCCGAGATCACCGGCGTGCAAGTGCCCACCACCGGCGCTTCTCTTACCGCTGGGCTGCAGACCTCCAGCGCACTGACTTCCCTGCAGCCGCTGATCAACAACATCAACGCCAATCCCACGGCAGCCGGAGCGGATGCCGCGGTGGTGCAGGCGATGATCAAGACAGCGGCGGAGCAAAAGGGCTTTGACACCGGCATGACCGGCGCCGAGCAGCTGGCGAAAATCATTCTCGGCGATCAGCAGAACGCGGACAGGGCGCGAGCGGACGCGGTGAAGAACACCCACCAATTCCAGGCGCAGGCGTTGGCCACAGCGGGAAACATTCTCGGCGGTTTGTATGCGGGCAATCCCACCGCCGGTTCCACCGCCGCCAATGCGGTGTACGGCACAAAAACCGAATCAACGCCCAAGACCGGCGCCGGTTCATCCGGGAATTCCGCTTCAGGCGAGGAAGACAAAACACCCAAAGAGAACGATACAGAGAAAAAAACCGATCCAGAGTAAGCTCCAGGGATAGAGGAATAAAAAATCGGCACACTATCACCTATTCATCCAATCCTATGCCGGCGAAATTTCGCCGCGATTCCGGGAGGCGACCATGGCGAATACCGACACCGTTGCAGATCCGACTGCAACGTGTTTTTTCGAATCATTGCTGGAACTTTTCCGACAGGCGCACAATCCCGATCTTTG
>CAZKQR010000109.1:0-11581 GCA_964554965.1 uncultured Cytophagia bacterium
GAGAACCAAAAAAAAAGCCGTCTCGAATTGGAGACGGCTTTTCTGCAGGGAATGCTTGAATGGAACTAGAAATGAATGTTCAGGGTGATGCCCCAGTTGGACACACCCATCACCGTCGAAGAGCCGCCCTTCCAGTCATCAGATTCGTCTCCCGCTTTGACCTCGCCACTCGACGAAAAAGAGGCGTAGCCGATTTGGTACTCCATGTCAAAGCTGACGTTTTTCCACGGATAGAACTGGGCGCCGATCAACCCGGCCACACCGATGCCGTTGTAAGAGGTGGTGCTTTCGGTCTCAGCGTTTTTGTCTTCGGCTGTGGCGCTCAGAGTGCCGTAATAGAATTCGCCGCCGGTGTAGACAGAGACCGCAGTAGCGGTGGCGATGTGATACTGGAGGCCGGCTGAGACTGCCATCATCGCGTTGGTATCGGTTACGTCGCCGTCCTCATCTTGAGCGTTTTTGACATTGGCATAGCCGATGCCGAAACGCAGGGCGGTGTAATCGCTCATGTAGTACAATCCACCCACGCCGGGGGAATAGAGGATCGAGCTGTTCAATTCCGGATGCCCTTGGAGTCCCGCCAACTCCCCGTCTTCACCACCGCCGCCAAAGACGTTGCCCAGACCGCTCAACAACAGCCCGCTGACGCCGTTAAAGCTGAACAGCAGGGATCGATCGCCTTTTTTGCATTTGGGACGAATGTCGTCGGCCGCCTGAACCAGAGAGGCCGCCAAAACGATGATAAACAGTACCAATAGAACCTTCTTCATAGTGTCCTCCTGTAGATTGTTTTTTTTTGTCCAGCTGGTTGCTCTTTCTGCAAAACTGGGCGCCTCAAGTGGCGCAAAATTATTCAGCCCTCCTGCGGGTCGCGGATCCTGGAAAACGGCAGAACGGCTGGTTTCAGCTCTCTTTACCCACCCCAATTTCTGTGATGTTTTTCTCCTCCTCTAGGCTGATGACAGAAAGTATGCCGGCAGGTTAATCCGCCATGCCGAATTCGCGCACTGACAGAATACATCTGGTTTAATTCAATTGGACCACCGCATCGGAAAAGGTGCTCCTCGGCCACGGTAGAATAAGAGCATCCTGCCGATGTTCAGCGTGCAGCCAACTGAATGAGGAAAAATGAAAAGGAAGGGGGTTCATGAAAAGTCTGGAGCGTGCACCAACAGGCTGCCGGATCCTGGGATGATGGAAAGTCATGATGATCTGGTCAGGGAGCTCATCTTCCCGCTTTCAGCCGGTCAGGGGATTGTCCCGCGGTTGTTACAAAAGCCGCTGAAACATGATGGACGCTCTCTTCACTTCCGCCCTCACTTCCGCCCTGATACAAAATAGCCAATCAACATCTGAAAATCAAGATAAAAGTGCACGATCGTGCTCAGTTCCGGTCCAGCCGGCCGGCCTTGAAATCCTCAACCGCTTTTTTAATGGCCGGAATGGCCGCCTGTCCTGCCGTGATGCCGGCCAGCATGAGCTCCTTTTTCTTGGAAAAATCCATGGTGCCGACGTTGCCCACTGCCGGCTCGATCAGAACGTCGGCGTCTTTGTTTTTATATTGGTCGATTCGATAGCCCATGATATCGATGGCCTGAAGCGTGATCTGGACGATGTTGCCGGTCTCGTAATTGGTGATGCTCTTGCCGATGTTCACCACGATGACGATATCCGCGCCCTTTTGCCTGGCGGTCTCGGGCGACACGCTGCCGATCACTCCTCCATCCACTACCGTTCGTTCTTTGATGTTTAAAGGGGTAAAGACGCCGGGGATGGAGGAGGAGGCACGCACGGCGATTTCCGCAGGACCTTTGTCAAAAACCACCGGTTCGCCGGTGTTGAGGTCGCAGGCCACGGCGTAGAACGGAATCTTCATGTCCTCTATATTTCTGGTTTTAACATGTTTGATGACGAATTTTTCCAGCTTGTCGCCTTTGATCGGACCGGTGCGCGACGAAAGCAGGGAGAAATCAAAGATATCGTCCTTCTCCAGCTCAAAGGCCATCCACTCCAACTCAAAGCTGTTGGGGTTGGCGGCATAAATCGCGCCGATCAGGCTGCCCACGGAAGTGCCGACGATCAGGTCGATCGGAATCTTTTCCTGTTCCAAGGCCCTGAGCACGCCGACATGGGCGAAACCCCGTGAGGCGCCGCCGCCCAGAACCAGACCTATTTTAGGCTCCCTGAGACTTGCCGGCAGGATCTGCTTCTTGGCAGCGCCGCAGCCCTGCAGGAACAGAATGGCAGCAAGAAAAACCACTGCTATCGGTTTAGCGATTCTGGTTGGGCACATGATCAAACCCCATAAAATGGATAGGTTGCTCAATTCGCCGTCAAGGTAGGCGTTCAAATTATGAAATTCAAGTATAAAAAATCGATCGCATCGATCGCAGGGCGAACACGGTTCACTTGATTTTCCGCGCTGAAGGCGCTGCGCCTCCGCTCGTACTTTTGCTGCGATCCCAACGGCAAAAATCTGCCATCGCCGGAGCATGTGGCCGGCGACTGCAGGAGCGTTGCTTTAATTGCTTTGTATCAGATGGCCTGCCTTATGATCGATGGTGGTGTTGTCCAGCAGATTGGGTCCAAGGAGGATGGGTTTGTTCCCGCCGCTGAGATCATTGATTTCGATGGTGATATTTTCGAGCACATTGGCGCTGATGAGCGCATCCCCAGCGCTGACCGTCAATCGTGTGCGGGGGATCATGTTGGTGGATTGAAAACAGTTGCCGGTGATCACCGTGTGCGAGCCGCGTGCATCGATGGCCTGGGTGCAGACGCCGGCGGAATCCACGGTCATGAGGTTGTTGGCGATCACATGGCGTTGCGAACCCTTCCAGGAGCGAAAGGCGATGTCAAGCCGGCCGCCCGGTTTGATGTGTACGATATTGTCGCTCATCAGGATGGTATTAGCGCAGTCGCTGCCGATGGCTACGTGGGTTGGGCCGGTGATCTCGACCAGGTTGCCGCGGATCTCTCCCGGGCCGGTTAATATTTCCACCACATCCGACCCCGCATTTCCCAGCGTGTTGTTGATGACCTTCATGTTCGGTCCTTCCAACATGATGCCCAGCCGCTGGGCGTTGCGCACCGTGGTGTTCTCAACCGTGATGTCGTGCGTGGGTGATTCCCCGGAATCCCCGGGCCATCCGCAGAACGCCTTGATGCCGCAGAACTCGAAACGGTCGTGAGATTTTTTCGGATCGCCTTTGCCCTCTGCGTTGTGCTCGCGGTTGGCGTCCACCTGCAGATCGCGGATGATGATAGAGCCCACGTCGCGGCCGATAATGCGAATGACGTTGGTGTTCTGATGCGGCGCCAGCACCAGCTGCGTAGCGGGACCGGCGCCGGCCAGGGTCACATGGCTTCTTTGGATCAGGATGCCTCCCAGGGTTCCCCGCACTTGGCGAATATCATAGGTGCCTTCCATGAGGAACACCATGCCGCCTGCCGGCGGCAGGCTCGTCAAAGCGGCGTTGATCTCCTCCTGATCCCCTTCGCCGTCACAGACATAGTCTGCCGTCGAGCGGGCGGAGGGCGAAGAGTTGTGCGCCGCCACAGTGACCGTGGCCATGGGCTGAGCGACAACCGCATCAGCGGAACCTGCAACCAGAGCAAAGCGGAAAAGCAGTAAAGCAACCATAAGAAGTTCCTTTTTCCAGAATAGTGTTTTCCGCAGCCTTCGGGATTATCGCATAAAGGTCACGTCATGCCTTTTTACATCAGTGCCATTGTCGCAGCCGAGCACGCTGAAATGGTCCTCGATCACATTGTGCGGCCCGCTGGAGGCGGTGGACGCAACGGTGAAATAGTGGCGATGGAACTCGTCCCCCTTACCGGCCGGCTCAAAGGGCTCACTCCAGTGGATCAAGTCGCGGCTGGTGCGCATCTCCAGGGTCCTGCGTTGGTTGTTTTTCACATCGAACACGACGCCGGCCAAAATATAGGCGTCGAGGCTTTTGCTGTAGAGCACCTGGGGATGCCAGATGTTCTCCACGAGTTTGCTCGCTTTGCCGAGGTTGCCCGGTTCGCAGAAACGGCCGTCATAATATTTGACCATATCGCCCATGCAACCATCCGTCCGTTTGCGGGTGCGAGCGACGTAGGCGCTGCAATCGCTCCAGCCTTTTTTAAACGAATCGTAATACAGCAAATTATAAAAGAGGTAGATATAGTCCCCTTCCGGCTCGATAAAAATGGAGAAATCGCCGGCGCCGCAGCAGATCTCGCCGGCCGGTTGGCCGCCGTGCTGAATGCCGTCGGGACGATAGAGTTCGCTGTAACCCACTTGTTCCGCGGTCAGCACCCAGCGGTCGAAATTCCAAGTTTTACCGCTGTCGTCCGAGTGCATTAAACCGATGTGCCGGAAATCGGGCTCGCCATCCTTGAGCCCATAGATGGTATAGCCGGTACCCTGTCCGTTCCAGCCCGTCTCATTGTGGAAAAAGCAGAAAAAGCGGTTGGTGACCGGGCAGATGTACAGGCCGAATGGCCAGATGGATCCGCGCGACATCACGCCTTCGGGATAGCGCACGCCGTCGAACGCCTCGCCCGCAGCGCCGGTTTTGAAATTGGTTTTGATCGGATAGGCCTCTTTCAGGTCGTCCAGGCAGCTGCCTTTGAACATACCGATGTGCCCCAGGTGGGTGTGTCCGCTCATGGCCCAGAGCGTACCCTCTTTATCGCGATACATCGGCGACGAACCGTCCTGATAGATGTCGTTGGCGTTGATAAAGGGCGTGGCCTTTTCTTCGCTGACCGTCCATTTTGCCCTCGCCAGCAGGTTTATACCGGCCTGATTTTGGCTCTGGCCGCCGGGTGCGGCGGAGCCGGGCTTGGATTTTTCACAACTCATCATCAGAACCATCAACAGCAGTGCGGCAATAACTCTCATCATTTCCTCCATGATTTTCCTGCCAAGTTAGGCAAACAGGCCGCCATATTCAAGCATAAACTGTTTCAAGACCGCCTGCAGAGCCTGGGGATTATGCCTATCCAAGGGCAGATGGGGGCAAGCCGGCCGGGGCCTTGCCCTTTCATGCAAAACTCTCGAATCAGCACGGCAGTGGGAGTGGAACCAGTATTCTCTTACTTTTGTCAAAATCCCTGCACTGTAACAATATCTTTGACTTTTGCTTAAAATTTTTTAATTTAGCTGACCAATCATCCTGGAGGTCTTCCATGAGAAAAAGTATCGTCTTGTTGTTGCTTTTATTAACTATGATTACGTTGCCGCTTTTTGCCCGCGATCCATTGATCTATTTTTCGATTGTGTTTCGCAAACAGATCACGGTGGTGGGTCAGGATGTTCAGGTCTTTGGCCTGTATTACGGCGCCAAGGACACCCAGACCTGGGAACGCTGCGGGTGGAAAAACAACTCTATTTTCGGCGTGGCGGTCGACACCAGCACCGACGGCCGGAACATCTTTGTGGCGGCGGGCAACGGCGTGTTGCGCAGCCTCGATGCCGGCAAAACGTGGAAAATCGTCACCGACTGGACCATCACCGAAGTGACCAAGGTGTATCTGGATCCGCTTCGCCCCAAAACCGTCTACGCCACTTCCAGCTCTTTTGTCTGGAAGAGCGACGATTACGGCGATACCTGGAGAAAGATCAGCCACGGGTTAAAGCCCACCAGCCAGACGTATTGCAATGGTCTGGCCTTGTTGCCCTCGGACACGCGGGTGCTGTTTCTGGCCACGGCCGACGGCATCATGAAGAGCGAGGATGGCGGCGAAAATTGGCAGCCGTGCGGATTGTCCGGCCGCGAAGTGCATGAGATTCAAATCGCACCGTACGACGAGACGGTGCTGGCAGCGGCCACCGACGATGCCGGCGTCTATATCAGCCGCGACGGCGGCAAGGTCTGGCGGCAGCGCAGCATGGGCATGCGCGGCCGAACGATCTATACGCTGGTTTTTGATCCAGTCGAAAAGGGCGTGCTGTACTGCGGCGGCTATCTCTGCGGGATCAACAAATCCACCAACTATGGCGAGAAATGGATCCATCTGGATAACGAGATCAGCGACCGCACCGTACGCAGTCTGGCGATCTATCCCACGGACAACCGGCTGATCTTTGCCGGTCTGTTGAATTACGGTTTATGGCGCAGCGCGGACAGCGGCAGCCACTTCACCTGCGTCGCCGAACCCGACGGCCGGGTGTATTGCATGGCTATCTTTTAGCGTCCGCCGGAGCTGAACCAACCTGCCACTCGGCACAGGAGTGGGTTCTCACATGTAGCGTTATTGATGAGGGAGCTGGATCATGAAACCATTTCGCATCCTTTTTTTATTGGCCGTACTTTTCTCCGTCACCGTTCAGGCGGCGGATTATAATAAATTATACAAACAGCGCTGCGACAGCGTACTCTCTTATTACAAAAAGCTGCCCTTTGGACCGGACGCCTATCGCGCCATGGTCAAGCTGAACCAGAACTATGATGTCCCGACCGCCTTGCGGATCATCGACAGCGTTACCGCTCGGCCGCGCGGCGATATGTTCTGGCTGTATCCGGTGATGTCCATGTATCTGTACGGGCAGAAGAACATGCCGGCGGCCTATAAAGCCAAGGTGCGCCAGTCCCTGAAGGACTATACGCCCTATCGCGGCGACACCGAGAACCACTGGGTCATGTATTACACCTCGCTGTATCTGGCGACGCAATGCTGGCCCAACGAACCAGGCCCTTCCTGGTTCAACGGCAAAAGCTCGGATGAGAACCGGCTGGACGCCGAGGGCTGGCTGAATTACTGGATGACCACCACCACCACCATCGGCCAGGGTGAGTTCGACTCGCCGGCTTATCTCTCTTTCTTTCTCACCCCCATGTTCATGTTGAACCAATTCAGCCGGGATCCGGTGATGAAAAAACGGGCCGAGATCATGATCAACTGGCTGTTGGCTGATTTTTTTATCGATTATCTCGATGGCCAATATTGCGGTCCGCACAGCCGGATCTATGAGCCGGATATCTTTGACAAACGGCAGAGCATGATGAGCAAGACCGCCGCTTTTTTCCTCGGCGACCGGCCGCTGTTCAACCGCAAGGGGGAACCGGTCAATTTCCTCGGCAACTGCCTGGTGTGCGCCATGAGCGATTACCGCTTGCCGAACATCCTCTATCAAATCGCCACGGACCGCAGTCAACCGTATGTCAGCTACGAGCGCAAGCGGTCGCGCAACCGGCTGCGCTATTATGAAGAGCGCAACCCCACGGTGAACAAGGTCATGTACATGACGCCGACGACCGCGCTGGGCAGCATTCAATGGGGCCACACCGAACAGATCCTGCAGCACACCTGGGCGCTGACCTGGAAAGCGGTCAAGCCGGGAGAAGTGACCACGCTGTTCACCCTGCATCCCTATTATGCCGCCCGGGACATGGGCTCCCTGTTCACCTCCTTGCTCGGTTCCATCGTAGCGGATGTGGTGGATTCCAAAACCACCTACGACAAAGAGGACAAGCTGGTGGGCTCTTCGCCCTATGAAAAACTTTTCCAATACAAGAACACGCTGATCGGCCTCTACAATCTGAGCGGGCAGGATGTGGTCTATCGGCACTATGACGGCTTTTTCTCCAAAGACCTGCAGGAGCGCATCGAGGATGGCTCCGGGTGGATTTTCGGTCGCACGCCGACGGTTTATATCGCCTTCCGGCCGCTGAAGACATACGAGTGGATTGAAGAAAAACAGGTTTGGCGGTTGCGCAGCCATGACGTCAAAAACGGTTTCATCTTGGAGGTCAAACGGCCGGAGGAATGCAAGTCGTTCTCCGATTTTCAGGCGGCGATCAAAGCCAATCTGGTGGAACCCATCGACTTTGAGCGCACCCTGTGTGTGCGCTATCGCACGCTGGACGGCGATGTGCTCGAGTGCGATTACAGCGGCCGGCGACTGGTGAACGGCCGGAACGATGATCCGACCGATTATCCGCTGTTTGATTCGCCGTACCTCCAGTCCGCCACCGGCAGTCAAGAGATGGAGCTCAAACACCGGAATAAAAAGATGGTGCTGGATTTGGCCAAGGCGACGATCACGTACTAAAAATAGCGCGGTTCGGCATCGGAACTCTAACTCTTTCGTAAAGCGATCCATGATCAAGAGAATCACCGTTGTACTGACTTGGCTGTTGTGGCAGGCGGCCATGGGCCAGACTCTGCGGCCTTCCCACTGGTCCGATGGCTATATCCGTTTTCTGCAAACACGTGGATATCTCTGGCAGTTTTCTCCATTGAGCCGGCCGTTGACAGCAGAGGAATTGCAAAAGGCGCTGAGCAGCGACTTGACCAGCCCCACGCAGGCATCGGCTGTGGCCTATGAACGCAGTCTCTATCTAAACGCCTGCCTGCAGCACGAAGGACTGCAGAGCGGATCCCTGCTGATCGGCGCCCAGTTGGACGAGCGCTATGCGGATGATCATTCGGCCAAGGTTTACGCGGGCGTGCATCGGCTGCATCTGGGCGTTCAGCTCAGGCCGTGGCTGCAGCTGTACAACGTAATGGTCGCTGATTCGCGGCTGGACAATCAGCCTGAATATCTCGGCATTCAGCAGAACGGTTTCGCCGGCTATACCGAACAGGCCTTCCTGCGCCTGTATCGAGATGGCTTGGAGTTCAAGATCGGCCGGGATTTTCTCCGGCTCGGGCCAGGGCGAGACGCCACGCTGTTCATCTCTGATCGATCGCGGCCGCTGGATCAGGTGATGCTGTCCTATCATCATCGGCTGTTTCACTATCAGTTTTTCGCCGCCACTCTGGACCCCGGGCGGTATGTGGTGGCAGGATCGGCCGGCCGGCAAAATCGCTATCTGTCCGGCCATCGTCTGGAAGTTCGGCCGTGGCGGTTTCTCTCTGTGGCGGTGCAGGAGGCGGTGATCTATGGTGGGCCGGAGACCGGGATGAGTTTGGCCTACTGCAATCCCATTTCTTTTTTTCATGCTGAGCAAATGAACGGCCCTGATGCTGCCAACACCCTGGGCAGCCTGCAGATGGCGGTCAAGCCGGCACGCAACTGGCTTTTTTATACCGACCTGCTCATCGATGATCTGCAGTTGGAAAATTCCGGCCCCGGCGACAGGGAGCCGGCTGAATGGGGCTATCTGCTGGGCGTCGACTGGTCGGATCCGTTTTGGCTAAGCGGGTTGGATCTGTTCGCCGAGTACACCGCCGTCGCTCATCGTACCTACAACACCGTGAACCCCTGGGAAAAATGGCTGCATCGCCGCCTGCCGCTGGGCCACTTCCTCGGCAACGATTTTACCCGGCTGTTGGCCGGTCTGTCTTATTGGCCGGTCTCTGCCTGGCAGGCCTCGATCACCTATGAACATCGGCAAAAGGGAGAGGGAAGTATTGAAGCGGAGTTTGATGAACCGTGGCTCGATGTGCCACAGGGTGAAAACTATCATGAACCATTTCCCTTCGGCGTCGTTGAATCTTTGGATCTGCTGACTCTTGACCTGCGCTGGCAACCCCGGTGGGGCGTCTGTGTGTTCGCAAACGCCTGTCGCACCAGCGCGGCCAACTGGAACCATCACCCCGGGGTAGAAAGATCCTTCTGGCAAGGCCAGGCCGGCGTCTCTCTGGACCTTTATAAGCCAGTCAGGTTACCGTAACAGCAACCTCTTTATTCAGAAACAGGAGGATTTATGATCAATGTGGGCGTGATCGGTGTAGGTTATTGGGGCCCCAATATCATCCGTAATTTCGACGGTTTTGAAGGGGCCAACATGATGATGTGTTCGGATCTGCGGCCCGAGCGGCTGGCCTTTATCCGAAAAAAGTTCCCCACCATTCAGACCACACCCGACTATAGCGAGATCATTCATTCTTCGTCCATCGATGCGGTGGCCATCTGCACACCGGTGTTCACGCACTATGAGATCGCCAAAGCGGCGCTGCAGGCGGGCAAGCATGTGTTGCTGGAGAAACCGATGACCTCCACTTCGGCGCAGGCCGAGGAACTGGTGGAGCTGGCAGAGAAGAAAAATGTGACCCTGATGCTGGATCACACGTTCATCTACACCGGCGCCGTGCGATTGATCAAAAAATATCTCGAGGCGGGTGAGATCGGCGACATCTATTACTTTGACTCTGTGCGCATCAACCTCGGCCTGTTCCAGCACGACGTCAACGTCATCTGGGATCTGGCGCCGCACGACATCGCCATTATGGATTTTCTCCTCAACCGCAAGCCGGAAGCGGTCGTGGCCACCGGCTCGGACCACGTGGGCCAGGGATTAGAGGACGTAGCCTATCTGACCGTCTACTTTCCCGACAACCTGATCGCCCACATCCATGTCAACTGGTTGTCCCCGGTCAAACTCCGCCAGACCATCATCGCCGGCTCTAAAAAGATGATTGTGTGGGACGACAATCTGCCGCAGGACAAGATTAAAATTTATGACGCCGGCATCACCGTCAACCGCTCCAAGGATGAGATCTATGACACGCTTATTCAATACCGCACCGGCGATATGTTCGCCCCCAAGGTGCCGTTGACCGAAGCCTTGTCCGCCGAGGTGACCCACTTTGTCGAATGCATCGAAAAGGGCGTAAAACCGTTGACCAACGGTCAGGCCGGCGTGACTATGGTGCGCATTCTCGAGGCATCGGAGAAATCCATCAAAGCGCGCGGCAAAGAGATCAAGCTGTAGCTTTCGGCTTTTTCGTTTTTTCTCTATCGCGTTTTCTTCACTTCTTTTAAGGAGACGTTTGTGAAAGGCATTATTTTGGCCGGCGGCGCAGGCACCCGATTGTATCCCATCACCCGGGTGGTGAGCAAGCAACTGCTGCCGATCTATGACAAGCCGATGATCTATTATCCGCTCTCGGTGCTCATGCTGGCCGGCATCCAGGAGGTTCTGATCATTTCAACGCCGGAGGATCTTCCCCGCTTTGAGCAGCTGCTGGGCGATGGATCCCAGTTCGGCCTGAGCCTCAGCTACCGGGTGCAGGAGGCGCCGAACGGGCTGGCTGAGGCGTTCATCCTCGGCGAATCTTTTATCGGAAAAGAGCCGGTCTGTCTGATCCTGGGCGATAATATTTTTTACGGCCAGCACTTTCGCGGCCTGCTGGAGGAATCGGTCCGGCATATCGAAGCGAAAGGAGGAGGGCTGGTTTTCGGTTATCTGGTGCGCGATCCGGAGCGTTATGGTGTGGTCGAGTTCGATGACGCCGGCCGCGTGCTCAGCATCGAAGAAAAACCCAAGACGCCGAAAAGCAACTATGCGGTGGTGGGCCTGTACTTTTTCGACAACCGCGTGATCGAGGTGGCCAAGACGATCAAACCCTCTGCGCGCGGCGAACTGGAAATAACCGATGTCAACCGGATCTATCTGGAGAATCAGCAGTTGGCCGTGCGCCTGCTCGGCCGTGGTTTCGCCTGGCTGGACACCGGCACCTACGAGAGCCTTTTGGACGCCGCCAGCTTTGTTAAAACCATTCAGGACCGGCAGGGATTCAAGATCGCCTGTCTGGAAGAAATCGCCTTCGGCAAGGGATGGATTACCGCCGGCCGGCTGCAGGAACAGGCGCGGCTCAACCGCAAAAACGAGTACGGTCAATATCTCTCCAGCCTGGC
>CAZKQR010000110.1:0-11549 GCA_964554965.1 uncultured Cytophagia bacterium
TTTCTACTGCGCCGTGGGGGATCAGGGGCGGGTCATCGCCCTGGCGACGTCGAAGGAATAAAATGACAATTATAAATTTGACGAGCCTAATGTATAGTGGGATGGTATTGAAGCAAAATCGATATCCCTCGTGGCCCAAGCTAATGACTTGGGCGCTAAAAAAGCCTCGTGGCCCAAGCCCCTGGCTTGGGCGCTAAAAAAGCAATTCTCGTGTTCTAAAAAAGCAATCCGGTGGATTGCTCCACTGGATTGCACCCTGCAAACGCTTCTCGTGGCCCAAGCCAATGGATTGCTTCACTGAGTTGCTCTGTAAAACTGTGCAATGACCGTTGCCGAAAACACTTACAACTCTTTCAAGCCAACTGATCCCGCTTTTCATAAATCTTTTGCACCGCATCCGCAATGTCGTCCATATCGCGCTGCGATCCCAGCAGCATATTCTGCGTAAACCATACCGCTTCGCTGCACAGTTGATCAGTTTCCGGCAATACGTTCTCTTCCCAGTAGCGTTTAAGCCGTTCTGCGGAGAACAGCCGCTTGTAGCTCTCCGAGTTCAAGGCTTCCTGAATCAGTCCATCGCGATGCTGTGAGGCATAGCCGGAAGAACAGGGGATCCCCTCCGCTTCCAGCGCGGAGATAAACTTGGCACGGGGCACGCCGTCGAACGACTCCGTCTTGTAACGAAACGGATAAAGATGAAAAATGGCTCGATTGGCGCCCGGATTAAGTTTATAGGGAAGAATACCGGGGATCTGCTGCAACCGCGATGAAAGATAGCGGGCGTTTTGCTCGCGCAGCCGGGTATCGTTTTCCAGCCGCTGCATCTGCGACATCAGGATGACCGCCTGAAATTCCTGCATGCGAAAGTTGACGCCACGTACGGGGTTGGGTCCTGCCGGTTGAAAGGAACCGAAAGCCCGGCCGCAGTTATGAAAGCTGTGGCAGTGATCCACGACCATCGGATCATTGCCCACCACTGCGCCGCCTTCGCCGGCGGGCAGATGTTTGGAATTCTGAAAACTGTAGCAGCCCAAATCGCCGATCAGGCCGCACTTTTTATTTTTATATTCAGCCAGCCAGGCCTGACAGGCGTCTTCCACCACTGAAAGACGGTGTTTACGGGCGATCTCCATAACCGGATCCATCTCCACCGGCAGTCCGAGAATATGCACCGGCAGCAGCGCGCGCGTTCGCTCGGTGATGCGCTCTTCAATCTTTTGCGGATTGATGGTAAAGGTCTCCTGATCGGTGTCGGCGAAAACCGGCAGGGCCTTGAGCATCAGAACGACATTGTAGGTGGCGATGAAGGTATAGGGAGAGACGATCACTTCGTCTCCTGCCTCCACGCCCAACACATGCAGAGCGGTGATCAACGCGGTCGTGCCGCTCGAAGTGGCCAAACACTTTTTTGCGCCCAGCAGTTCGGCATAGCGCTTTTCAAACTCGGGGACGCGTGTGCCCTGGCCGCGAAACCAGATGCCGCTGCGCAGGACAGCGAGTATATCCGGTTCCGCGCTTCGGTCCCAGATGGGCCATGGACTCCATTTTTTCGTGCGCACCGGCGCACCGCCCAGCAGCGCCAGTTTGCCGGCATTGCGTCCCGAACGGGGGATGCCGGCGGCTGGAACCGGCGTCAACGCAGCCGCGGAGACAGCGGCGCCGGCGGCCAGAAAACGACGCCGGGATAGTAGTTGTTTCATCATGCACCTCGCCTTGCAATTGCGTTCACGATTTCAGACCTCACCGCATGTAACGCGGGTGCAGGTCCAATCCTTCTAGGCGCCGACGATCCCCAACGGCGGCAGCGTTTTCCATCGTCCACGGGTGAAATCCGGAAAATCCATAGGCCGGCTATTTTTGGCCACGGACCGTTCACTCAATTCCGAAACCGCGCTCCAGGCCGCCGCGTCATAGACATTCTGGTCCGTCGGCAGGCCTTGACGCAGACACTCGATCAGCCGATAGTCCTCAAGAAAATCCATGCCGCCATGTCCAGCGCCGACCGACTCTGCGCGCAGCTTGCGCCAGAGCGGATGTTCATACTCTGCGGCATAATTCTGCAACGGTTCCCATTCGTGCTGCGGGCTCTTGCCCTCGATATGAATCCGTTCCGGCCATTTCTGGGCGATGCCGCGGGTCCCCTGCACGATGTTGATGCGGGTGTAGGGCCGGGGCGTGTCGCAATCATGATATAACGTGATGACGCGGCCGTTATGCGTGCGGATCAAACTGACATTCACATCGCCCTGTCGATAATTCTGCCGGGCGCGAGGATCGTCACTGCCGAAATGTTCGGTCGCGAACAGCTTTAATCCGCGCGAGACGGTGCTCATGGAAACGAGATAGTCGAATTGATCGCCGCGGTTGATGTCCATGCACTGGGCAATGGGCCCCAGACCATGCGTGGGATAAAGATTGCCGTTGCGCTTGATCGAGTGAGCCGTGCGCCATAGACCTTCTCCCTCCGCCGTCAGTTTCTGCTGGCGCAGATCATGCAGATACCCGGCCTCGCCGTGCAAAATCTCGCCCAGCACCCCTTTGCGCACCATGTTAAAGATCATCATCTCTTCATAGTCATAACAGCAGTTCTCCATCATCACGCAATGCTTTTGCAGCTTTTCCGCGGTCTCCACCAGCTGCCAGCATTCATCCAGCGTCACCGCCGCCGGCACCTCAGTGGCAGCGTGTTTGCCGTTTTTCATCGCCGCCACGCACACCGGCACATGCCACTCCCACGGCGTGGCGGTGAACACTAGATCCAGCTCTTCGCTTTCGCACAAGCGGATGAAATCATAGTTGCCGCGCGTATAGCCCGTCGGCTTGGGACGCCCTGCGTCCGTGCACCATTTTTGAATGCGCTCCACCTTTTCTGGAACGATGTCGCACACCGCTTTGATCTCCACGCCCGGTATTCTGAGGTAATTGCGCACATGGGCCGACCCCATGCCGCCCACGCCGACGAACGCCATGCGCACCTGCGGGATCGGCGCAGCGCTGAAAAATCGATCCGGCGCCAGACCGCTTTTCCCCTGCGCGCCGGCCTGCTCCTCGGCGGCCAACACTCCCAGACTTGCAGCCACCCCCAGGCTGGTCTTTAAAAACGAACGACGATTGAACTCGGAAGAATAGGACTGCATGAAACACCTCATTCATTTGGCTGTGAATGTTTCTCTGTAAGGATAGGGTGCAGCGAACTCCTCTACCGCATTCTTGCGGATGTGGAGGGCTATTTTTTTGTCTCCAATTTAGTCAGACTCTTTAACATGCCTTTGATGTCGCCAACTCCTTTGATCGCCACATAGACGGTGATCGTGGAGTACCAGATGATCACGGCAGCGGTGACCAGGGCCCAAAACCAGTGATCAACGTTCATGTCAGGCTCCTTTTCTTTGCGGTTTGATCAGGGATCCGATCACCATGGCCAATGCGGTGATCACATAGGCGGCGATGCCGGAATAATAAGGACCGATTTTTTCCGCCAGCGCTTGCGTGGCCGGCACCTGCTGCATCACCAAAAATCCGATCGGAATCAGTGCTCCAAAAAAAATGGCCGCACCGGCGCCCCAGCTGTTGGCCCGTTTCCAGTAGCAGCAGGCGATCAACAGAACCGACATGCTCGACATATAGATGGTCCCGGTGACGCCGAGATAGGTCCACAGATCACCCTTTAACGGATACCAGAGGCCGTAGAATAGAAGAAAAATGCCGATGAACGCCACGATAAACCTGTTCCACAAGATGCCCTTTTTTTCAGACCAGGGCTTTTTGCGGAACGGCGCCATAATATCGTTATAAATCACACTGCCCCAGGTGAGCATGTAGGAAGAATCGGTGGACATGTCCGCGGCCAGCATGGCGGCCACCAGCAGGCCCATAAGTCCCATCGGCACGAATGAAGACAGAAACTTGGGCATGGCGTAGAGGGTATTGGACCCCACCACCTCCGGGGCCAACATAGCCAAAGCGGCAATGCCCCAAATGCCGGGGATCAAAAAACGACAGACAAAAAAGAACGCCGTTCCCTTGTAGATTTTAAGACCGGTTTTGGTGTCTTTTGCCGAAAGCAGTCGAATGATGGTAGTTTGCCAGGTCAACACCACCGCCAGATTTAACAGGGCGTTGAACACTACATAGGGCCAGCCCATTTTGGGATGGACCAGAGGGTTGAATCCGCCGGCGCCATGGTGGGTTTGCACCGCCTGCACCAGCGCATCCCAACCGACGTGATAGAGAATCAACACCGTGACCAGGATAAGCCCCAAACTCATGACGATAAATTGCAGAAAATCGGTGATCAGCACCGACAGCATGCCGCCGAGAATCGTATACACCGACACCAGGATCAACAGCAGAGTCATGGTGATTTCCAGATAGCGCACGTCCATCCCGGTGACCACCACCAGAAACTCGCCGCCGGTGCGCAGAAACACACCCATATTCAGCAAACCGCCCAGTACGATCACCACGCCGGCCGCCCAACGCACGCGCGGTCCGAACTTTTTCTGATAGAGTTCCGGCAGCGTCATCACCCCGCTGTCACGCAGGGGCTTGACGCCGAATCCGGTGAACCCAACAAACGCCATGGCCAGCGCCATCAGGATGCCCGGAACCGCTCCGGAAAAACCCATTTCATAGCCGTTCTGCGCCGTATACATGCAGGTGACTATGCCGAACTCGGTGGCCGCCAACGAGGCGATGCCCAGATAGACGTTCATCTCCCGGCCGGCGATGAGAAAATGCTCCACTTTGCCCACATACTTGCGCACCATGATGCCGGCCAGCATGGTGGCAAGCAGATATAATCCTACAATCGATCCGTCTAAAATGGAAAAATGGCTCAACCAGCGCCTCCTCGTTTTGATCTGTTGCGGTGATTCACCCATGACCGGTCAGGTCCAATTAGCTGCAATCTATGTTTTTTAGCAGAAAAATCCAACTTTTTTCTCAACGGACTCGGGCGTTGATTTTTTGAAATGGTTTAAGTATATTGGCATTCGGTTTCCCCTTTCATACAAGGAGTACAAAAGAGTGAACGCTACCATCAACCGCAGGAATTTCTTTCGCAGCGCAGGCATCGCCGCCGCTGCCTTCAGCATCGTGCCGCGCCGGGTTCTGGGCGGACCTGGCTATACCGCGCCCTCCGACGAGCTGACCCGGGCGGTCATCGGAGTCGGCGGCATGGGCCAAGGCCATCTGCGCTACACCGGCGCACGCCTGCTCGCCGTGTGCGATGTGGATGAAAATCATCTCCAGAGCGCATTGGCCAAAACAGATCCGGGAGTCAAAGGATATCATGATTTTCGTCAAGTGCTGGATCGCCCGGATATCGACGTCGTACACATCGCCACCCCGCCGCACTGGCATGCCCTCATGTCCATTGCCGCTGCCCAGGCGGGCAAAGACATCTGGTGCGAAAAACCCATGACTCGCACTATCGGTGAAGGAGAGCAGGTCGTCCGGGCGGTGCAGGCCCATGACCGCATCTTTCGCATCAACACCTGGTTTCGCTTTACCGATCGCTTTTACGGCTTTGGCACCCCCATCGCACCGGTCAAAAAATTGGTGGATAGCGACCTGTTGGGCTGGCCGCTCAAGGTTACCATCAACCAGGCCACCGGCTTTGAATGGAAATTTTACTGGGTCGGTCGCACGGACCTGACTCCCCAGTGGATTCCCCAGGAACTGGATTACGATATGTGGCTGGGCCCGGCGCCCTACAAACCCTATCATCCCCATCGCGTGCATGCCACCTTCCGCGGCTACTGGGATTACGACGGCGGCGGATTAGGCGATATGGGTCAACACTACCTGGATCCTGTGCAATATCTGCTGAACAAGGACCATACCAGCCCGGTTTTTATCGAGGCGGATGCGCCGCAGTCGCACCCGGATGCGGTTGGCACGTGGCGGACCATCCGCATGGTCTATGCGGACGGCTGCGAGATCGTTCTGGACGGCGAAGGCAAGGACACCGAAGCGGCTTTTCTTCAGGGCCCGAAGGGCAAACTGTTCCGCGGTTTTAAATCGGACATCCCTGATTTGGAGAGAAAACTGGCGGCCTTTCCAGACCCGCCAACGCAGGTCATTGATTTCTATCAGGCGGTGCGCGAACGGTGCAAATTCGCTCTTAATGAAGAGAACGGGCATCGCTCGACCACTCTGGTGAACCTCGGCAAAATAGCCGTGCGATTGGGACGTCCGCTTCATTTCGATCCGCTGCGTCAGCGCTTTATCAACGACGAACAGGCCAACGCCTTAATCCATGAACCCATGCGCGCCCCCTGGCACGCTTAATTTGGAAAGAGACTATGCTGCTGAAAAAATCATGGCTTCTCCTGGCGCTGGCCCTGGTAGGATGCTCCTCCAGCCGCCTGACCACCACTACCCCCAGCCATTCGATGCAAGAACTGCTGCAAGCACTGCCGTCCGGCAACCGGTTGACAAGCTCACTAGTGTTCGACGCGATGTTGGATCATGGCGCCAAAGGCCTGCACACTCTAGTCCGGCTGCTGGATTCCGGCAAGCCGGATGAAAAAACCACCGCTCACTATGCGTTGGACGGCCTGGCTCAATTCTGCGGCGCATTGCCAAATACAGACCCACGCAGACAAACCTTCATTGCCGCATTGTCGAGCTCCCTGGCGTCATCGCGGCCGGCAGTAGACCAGGCTTTTCTCATCACCCTCTTGGGTTCCTGCCCTTCGGCTGAGGGGATCTCGTCCCTGCGCATGTTTTTGCACGACGACGAACTATGCGAACCTGCAGCGATGGTGCTTCAGTCCATTGCAGAGCCGGCGGCCGGAGAAGCGCTGCTGGAGGCGCTGGCGCAGAACAGCGATACAAACAAAAGGACGCTGATCCAGGCTCTGGGACAAAAAAAGTACGGCAAGGCAGGGCCCGAACTGCTCAAACATGCTCAGGCTGAGAACAAGACACTGAAAGAGGCGGCGCTGTTCGCATTGGCGGGGATGAGTTGGAACCAGGCAGAAGCGGTGCTACAGCAAAACGCGCTCCAAGATGATAAATTCGCCATCGCCTGGCTCAGCTATGCCGATGCCACCACAGAGACCCGACGCGCCATCGAAATCGCTCAAACGATTGTGAGCAACCGCGAAAAAAACTGGCCCGATCATCTCCGCACGGCCGCAATGGCCCTTCTGGTTGAAAAAACAGGCTCCGCCGCTCTCGCAGAACTGCAAAAGACGGCAGCGAATGAATCAGCATCGCTCCGCGCCGCAGCCTTGCGCCTGGCTGAACCCTTGACATCAGACGCATCGACACAAGCGTGGATAGGAATGCTGCCCGGATTGACGCCGGACGCGCAGGCGGATGTCCTCGCTTTGCTGGGACGGCAAAAGGCCGTTAGCGCAACAACCACCATGCGCCGCTATCTGTCGTCCGAGAATGCAGGCGTGCGGGCCTCTGCGCTGCAGGCTCTGACCAGCACCCTGGGCGACGCCGGCGTAAAAGATCTGCTTGGTCTGCTTACAACCAATATCGACGAAACCATGCGGCAACAGATCAAACAGAGTCTACTCATTCTACCCCATCAGGCGTTGAACCGGGAATGGGATCGTTTTTACCCAACACTCGACGCAGCAGGCAAAAATCTTTTGCTCGATGTCGCGGTGGCTCGGCAGGACACCCTTCGTCTTCCCGCCCTGATCGAGGCCATGCAATCCGCAGACCCGGCTCTGCGGCAGATGGGCGTGAATGGCCTGAGGATTTTAGGTAAAGCCGACGCCGTGCCCGGCTGCCTCTCCCAGCTGACCGTGGCCTCTGCAACGCAGGAGATCAAAGCAGTCCAGGATTGCATCATCGATATCGTCAATCGGGAGAAAAACCCAAAGCCCTGTCTGCAGAAACTAGAGGATTATTTTCAGGCCGCAAACAAGGAAGAGAAAATAAAACTGCTGCGCGTCTGGCGCGGCATCGGCAGCGACGCGGCGCTCAAACAGGTCATTGCCGGCAGCCGGGATCAGGCGCTGAAGGATGAAGCGCTGCGCACACTGTGCGACTGGCCGTCGTTGAACGGTCTTGAGACGCTTCTGCAACTGGCTGAAAGCAAAGAGCAACAGACCTATCGCATCCTGGCTGTCCGGGCGGCCCTGCGAATCCTTCGTGAAAATCCTATGGGCGACCTGCGGCAATTAAAGTATTTGCAGCGGCTGATGAAGAGCAGCGAACGCAACGAAGAAAAAACCATGGTTCTCAGCCAGGTCGGCCAGATCAAATCAGTCACTGCGCTCAAATACGCCGCCGAATTCTGCGCAAATGAAAACATCGGTTACGAAGCGGCGCTGGCCACAGTGCAGACAACTGTTCCACTCAAGGGTGCTGCTGCGGCCCTGTCCCCGGAACAGGCTGTCGCGGCTGTGGTGCAGGCGCAGGCCTCAAAGCCGTTGCAGCAAAAAATCGCCGAGACGCCTCTGCTCGTTTCCACAGAGAATCAACCTCCAGAGGGCTTTACCGCCCTGTTCAACGGCAAGGATCTTTGTGGGTGGAAAGGGTTGGTCGAAGATCCGGTCAAACGCAGCCGAATGAGTCCGGATGAGCTCACCCAGGCGCAGGTCAAAGCCGATGAGGAGATGCGCAACCACTGGCAGGCGATCGACGGCGTGCTCTATTTCGACGGCCAGGGCCACAGCCTGTGCACCAGCCGCGATTATACTGATTTTGAAATGTACGTGGATTGGAAGATCGAAAAATGGGGCGACAGCGGCATCTATCTGCGCGGCGCGCCGCAGGTGCAGATTTGGGATACCGCGCAATGGCCGGAGGGCTCCGGCGGTCTGTACAACAATCAAAAGAATCCGAGCAAACCCCTGGTCAAGGCCGACAAACCGGTCGGTGAGTGGAACACGTTTCACATCATCATGCGCGATGAACGCGTGACCGTCTATCTGAACGAGGTATTGGTGGTGGACCAAGTGATCATGGAAAACTACTGGGAGCGGGACAAACCCATTTACCGCAGCGGCCAGATCGAGCTGCAGGCGCACAACACGCCGCTCTATTTCCGCAATATTTTTATCAAGGAATTGCCCACATTGGAACCGACCTTCAACGGACCGCTCTTTAACGGCAAGGATCTGCAAGGATGGCAGGTTATAAATGGTCAGCCCGAAAGCTGGCAAGTCGCGGCAGGTGTTTTGTACACCACCGGCCAGGGAGGCGGTTGGCTGTCCACGACGCGGGAATTTGCTGATTTTACATTATCCCTCGAGTTCCGCGTGCCGGCAGATGGCAACAGCGGCGTTTTTCTGCGCAGCCCGCATCACGGCGATCCGGCCTACACCGGCATGGAGATACAGGTCCTGGATGATTACGCCGAACAATATGCCCGGCTGAAACCCTGGCAATATACCGGCAGCGTCTACGGCATTCAGGCGCCTTCACAGCGCGTCAGCAAACGCGCCGGCGAATGGCAAAAGATGGTCATCACTTGCCGGGGTCCTCGGGTCTGTGTGGAATTGAACGGACAGAAAACCATTGATACTGATTTAGTGGATCATATGCAGCAGAGCAAGGAGCATCAGGGCATTCAGCGGCGGGCGGGCTATATCGGCCTGCAAAACCACAGCTCGAAATTGGAATACCGGAATATCTGGCTGGAGGAACTGCGCTAAGCGGATGGATGGCGCTGAGCGGATTCCAAGTAATTCGTTATCTGCTCAGCACCATCTTGCGCGTTTGTTGTATTTTGGCGGTACGCAATTGATAGACATACACGCCGGTGGCGACGGGCCGGCCGCTCTCATCCCGGCCATCCCAGGAGACTGATTGCGCGCCCGGCAGAAGGTCGGCAAACGTTCGCACTGTTCGCCCGTTCAGATCAAATATTTTTAAAACCATTGGTCTGTCCGATTCCTGCGAGTGGTAACGGATCACGGTCTCTGCGTTAAACGGATTGGGATAGTTCTGTTGCAGAGAAAATAGCTCCGGCCTTTGAGCGGCAATGGGGCGGTTCACACCGGCGGTGATTTTTTTGCCGATCTGCATGTCATCGAAATACAGAGTTCCGCTTGCTTTGCCGCCCGGTGTGTAGGTCAGCTGGATGCTGTCAAAAGCCAGGCTGCCGTCCAATCGGCCGTCGCCAAGCCATTGACCGGCCGGTGTGTTGGCCAGATCCCACTGCACCAACTTCCATCCCAGCCAATCAATCACCAACCACGGGCTCACCTCATGGTTCGCCGCCTCAGCCTCCGGAACACGGTCATCCAGACAAAAACGAATTTGAGTTTTGCTCCCATCCCCAAACACCCACAGCTGCAGGATATAGGAAGTATCAAATAGATGCTCTTTGGCCGGTCCGCCTTCCAGGTATTCGCGTATCAACCAGGCCGATTCACTGGTATCCCAGGCGTAATTCAGACATAGGGATCGCGAGCTGCCGCTCTTCAGGTTGACATGAAGGCTGTCAACCTGCAAGCTGGTTTTTTCGCTTATAATGCCTGTGGTGTGTCCACTGCCCTGCGGCGCCCACCACCATCCTGTCCCCTGTTCATAATCATCCAGCGTCATCGGCGTGAAAAACATCGAGCCGGTCTTGAAATAAAAGCTCGTTTGCTGAGTGCTTGTGTTGCCGAGGAGGTCCGAGAATCCCGGCAGCAGTTGTATTTTATAGGTTGTATTTTCCAGCAAGTTGTCTGCAGGAAAAAAAGAAAGAACCGACCGGTCGTCCAACGTATAGTTCCGCACTTTTCCAAAGACCGGCTTTGGCTGGCCGGACGCTGTGAGCAGGATCCGGTCTTCATGAACAGACGCGCTGTCGATGGGCTCGTTGTAAAGGAAATTGAGCACCGCGTCCGGCGTCACATTCTGCGTGTTGGGTTTGGGAGTCGCGCCGACGATGCGCGGCGGAGTGAGATCAGCCGGTCCGGTGGTAAATTTCATAACAAAAGCATCCCCGGCCACGCGGTTCTGATCGCCATCCAAAGGATGGCCATAGCGGTCCAACGCCTCCGGCGAAACGGTGAGCGTGTATTCGGTTTCGAACTGCAGGGTATCCGGTTTGAAGGCCAGAGAACGATGGTCATTGAACCAGGTGAACGTGCCGTGGGCTGCCGGCGAAAGAAAAAAGGCCTGTTCCACGCGAGCCGGATCCATGGGTCGGCTGAACAGCAGCGTGATCGCCTCCCAGGCGGGAAACCGATCGTCATCGGCCGCAGGGGTGGAGGCTTGAACAAATGGCGGCCGTTTGGAGATCAGTTGAATGTCCTTGAAGGTGATAAACGTGTCGATCAGCGCGACCTCCAGCGTGTCGCCGTAAAAATCCTCGGCTTCGATCTGAACGGTCAAGGGAGAAGACGGCAGATTTTCGAAATAGAAAAAACCGTTGCGCAAGAGATCAGGATTCGAGCTGTAGTGGTGAAACAAGGAGGCGTAGGAATCGGTGACATAGCTTCGGCCGGCCACGGTGACCCTGGCGCCGTTGACCAGATCGCCGTTTTCCTGATCAGCGACAAATCCGGCTAAAATCTGCACAGGCGGGCGCACAATTTTATGAAAATCGAGAATGGACCAGTAGAAGGTCATGGCCTCCATTC
>CAZKQR010000111.1:0-8614 GCA_964554965.1 uncultured Cytophagia bacterium
GTGGGCCGGTTCAACGGACGAGGCCTGGTGCAAAATCCTCTGCTATGGCTCTGCCGGGGTGATCACCGGGGCGCGCCTCTACCATAATCTGCACTGGTTTTCCGACGTTTTCCTCGGCAGCGCAATCGGCTGCTGGGTTGGCGCCCAGGTCATGCGCAAACCGGCAATAGCCTCCCAGGCCCAAGCCGGCCGCCGCTGGCATCTCGCCTGTTCCGCAGACCGGGTGGGCGTGGCGCTCAGCTGGTAGGGCGCCGGCCGGCTTTACCAGGCAGGCGCTTTTACGACGTTTCCAGCCCCAAGTGCGGCCGTGCGGTTTTTCCCCTTGTCTTTTTCTGCGGATTCTTGTAATATCTATCTTGAACGGTCGCGTTCTGCGGTTTCTGCCGTGGATTGAAGAAGATCCCCTTGCATCGAGGCTGATCATGAAATTCGGTCTATCGCGTTATACGTTGGATGCCTTTTTTGACAAAGTGATCCAAGAGTACGGCACACGTCCGGCTCTCGCTTCGGTGGGGGAAGAACCCATCACCTATAACGAGTTTGCCCGGCGCATGCAGGTTCTTAAAGAGGCTATGGAACAATGGGGCATCCATAAACAGGACAAAGTGGTGCTGCTCGGCAACTCTTCTCCCCAATGGGCCATCGCCTATATGGCGGTCATGACCTCCGGCGCCGTGGCGGTTCCCATACTGGAAGAGTTTCCCGAGAACGACATCGATCACATCCTCACGTACTCGGAAGCCAAAGCCGCGTTTATCTCCGAATCGCTGTATCATTCGCTGAACCTGCCGGTTCTGGAACGGGTGCCCCTGGTCATCAACCTGAACGATTTTTCATTTTTTGCCCGCAAGGGCAAAAAAAAGTCCGGGCTGTGGACTCAGCTGCACCATCTGCCGGAGAAGGTGCTCAAGGCCCGGTCCAAAGGGCATGGCTCATCCAAGGCGGCGATCCAGGAGGAGGACCTGGCGGAGATCCTCTACACCTCCGGCACCACCGGACACTCCAAGGGCGTGATGCTGACCCATAAGAACCTGGTCAGCAATCTGTTCGAAGGGCCGGACCTCATCAAGGTCATCGACCGTAACAGCGTGATCCTTTCTATTCTGCCCATGGCGCATGCGTTCGGCTCCACGTCCGGATTCCTGTCGATCATCTATTGCGGTTCCTGCATCTATTTCTTCAACAAACCGCCCTCTCCCAAAGTGCTCATGTCCGCTTTGCAACAGGTGCGCCCGACGATCCTCGGTGCTGTGCCGCTGGTGTTCGAAAAGATCTATCACAAACAGGTGATGCCCACTATCGCTAAAAGCGCAGTTCTCCGGCTGATGTCGAAAACCGCGGTCACGAAGCGATTGCTCTACAAAATCGTCGGAAAAAAAGTCTATCAGGCGCTGGGCGGGCGCCTTCGCTGCGTCATCATCGGCGGCGCCGCCTTTTCGCCCGAGGTGGAGACGTTCATGAAACAGGGCGGCATCCCTTACTGCTGCGGCTACGGCCTGAGCGAATGCAGCCCGCTGGTCACCTTTTCTTCCATGCGCGAACAAAAGATGGGATCCCCGGGCCACGCCGTCACCGATACGCAGATCAAGATTCAGGATCCGGATCCGTCGACCGGGATCGGCGAGATCTGGATACGGGGCCCGCAGGTGATGAGAGGGTATTACAAGAACAAGGAGGCGACGGCCAAGGCGCTGACCGCTGACGGATGGTTCATCAGCGGTGATCGCGGCTATCTGGATAAAGATGGATTTTTGTTCATCACCGGCCGGTCCAAAAACGTCCTCGTCGGCTCATCCGGAGAAAACATCTATCCCGAGGTGATCGAGGCCAAGCTCGCGGAGAACCGTTTTGTCGAGGAGGCCCTGGTCTATATGCTCGACCATCAGCTGGTCGCCCGCATCTATCCCAATTACGGATACATCGAGACGTTGCATCAGAACCAGGACGAGACCGCCATCGCCGAGGATATCTCTACGATTCTCGAGGGTGTACGCCGTCAGGTCAACGAGCAGCTGCCGGCCTTTTCCAAGATCAACCGCGTCATCGAGCAATCTTCGCCCTTTATTAAAACGCCGACCAATAAGATAAAACGCGCCGAGTATGTGCCCGGCTATACCGACCAACGCACCCAGTGATGCCCAGGCTGCGAGGATGGCGCAAAGGCGTCGTGACCTCGTCGCGCAGGCGCAGGGGGCTTGCGGCGGGCTAGCGGATTGAAAAAGTTGGATATGAAAATAATTTTATGTACCTTTTATTTTTCAACCAGTGAATCATTTATTGAGGTGAACTGATGAGCGGATTGAACATTCGACAAGACGGCTGTGCATTGGATTTTCTCTCCCTGGGAGCGGTAGTGCATCGCCTGGATCCCGGCATTATTCCGTTTCGCAAGGCGCGTACCTTTGATGTCCATGTCTCCGGAGGGGAGTATAACGTGGCGGCGAATCTCTCCGATTGTTTCGGCCTAAAGACCGGCATCGCCACCGCCATGGTGCGGTACGGCATCGGTGAGTTGGTGCAGGGCCGCATTCGCGAAACCGGGGTGACCCCTTTTTACAAATGGTTCGATCATGACGGCGTGCGCGGTCCCAACATCGCCACAGTCTACAGCGATCGCGGGCAGGGCGTGCGGCCGCCGGTTGTTTTTTATAACCGCTCCAATGAGGCGGGGGCGCTGCTCAAGCCCGGGGATTTTGACTGGAAAGCCCTGTTCACACCCGGCGTACGCTGGTTTCACTCCGGCGGCATTTTCGCCGCCCTGTCTGAGACTACCTCTGAGCTGATCATCGAAGCCATGCAGGCGGCTCATGCGGCGGGCGCCGTCATTTCATTTGATTTGAATTATCGGGCCAAACTTTGGTCCCCGATCGGCGGCCTGCAAAAGGCGCAGTCTGTGCTGCGCCGCATCGTCAGCCAGGTGGATGCTCTCATCGGCAATGAAGAGGACTTGCAGCTCGGTCTCGGCATCCGTGGCCCAGAGGTCGCGGCCAAGTCCAAGCTGGATTCGGATACCTTTTTTCAGATGATCGAAAAAGTGGTGGAGCAGTTCCCCAACATCAAGATGGTGGCCACCACTCTGCGCGAAGTGCGCTCCACCAATCGGCACGATTGGGGCGCGGTGCTGTGGTTGGACGGCCAGCGGTTTGTCAGCCCCACCTGCCAACTGGACGTCATCGACCGAATCGGCGGTGGAGACGGATTTGCCTCCGGTCTGCTTTATGGCCTGATCACCGGCCAGACGCCGGAACAGGCGCTCCGTCTTGGCTGGGCGCATGGCGCTCTGCTTACCACTTTTCCCGGTGATATCAGTCTGGCCAAGTTGCCCGAGGTGGAAGCGTTTGCCAAAGGAGGATCCGCGCGCGTGCAGAGATAGCGCAGGATCCGGCAAAGCTGTACGCCCGTGCAGATCTTTCTCCCGGTTGTGAAAACGCCGACGCATCAAGCGCCGGCGTTTTTTATGGGGGGCCGCCTGATTCCATGTCCGGACCGGGAAACGGCCATGGCTTCAGGGTGAATGAAAAAACGCGACGGCTGTCTGCTGTACAACCGCAGACGCCGTCGCGCTTTTGCGAGGGTGTGTTATTTTCTGCTGAAAAAAAAGTCTATTTCACAAATTCCATCTTTTTGGTCACTTCGTACCCATTTACCCGTAATTTATAGAGGTAGGTTCCGGACGACATGGTGCGGCCCTTCTGGTCTTTGCCGTCCCAACTGCAGGAGTGGGATCCGGCGTTGAGCTGCTTGGCTATCAGGGAGCGGATCTCCTGTCCGTTCAAGTTAAAGATAGTCAAGGTGGCGAAGCCCGCCTCTTTGAGCGAGAACGACAGCCGTGTTTCCGGATTGAATGGGTTGGGATAGTTTTGCTCCAGACGGTATTCGGAGGGCGCGCTGGCCATGACCTCCACCGGGCCGTGCATGCGCAGCCGTCCGTTATAATCCACATCCGCGAGTTTATAAAAATAGGTTTGATTGGCCGTTGTGTTGTGATCCTCAAAGAGATAGGCATGGGCTGTGGCCGTTGTGCCGGCTCCGGGGATCATCCCTTCGGAGATCTGCTGATAGGCGCCGTCCTTTGTTTCCGACCGGTACATCAGGAATCCCAGGTTTTCCGTTTCCGACTGCGTTCGCCATTCGAGTTTAATGACCCCTTGATTGTTCACCGCGGAAAAGCCGCTCAATTCAACGGGCGTCAACCCGAACAGATAATCCTGCACCTCTCCGAACGCCCGGTCTGAAAAGCCCATGGCTGCAGCGACATCGGCAAGCTCACCGACGCTGTAGCGGATGCGCAGCCATCGTTGATCGGAGATCGGGGCGGTGCCGGGGATGTCGAAGGCAAAAGTGGTTTCGACTCCGGCGGCAATGCTCTGCGCCCCCACCACGTTATCAGGCGGATTCGTCTCCCAATCAGAGGTGTTGCCGTCGTAGTCAATCCAGGCGCTGATGAAACCATTTTGGCTCACAGTCACTCGAAGGCTGGCGCTTTTTCCCGGCATCATATCGCTGAGAACAATGCCGTCATTTTCCGACAGGTCCGTGGACGCGGTTTCCGAAGTGACCACCGCTCCGATGCTGGCCGCTGGATGATACAGATGCCGGACCACGGGCAGCGCCGCCGTGCCGTAATCATATTCAGGCACGATCACCTGTTCCGCCTGGATCAGATTTTCTTTGACTACCGAGCCGGAGCCGCAGGCATTGGCTGCGGTCAGGGTGACGTTGTAGACGCCAGGCGTTGTGTACACGTGAGAAGGATTTTGTTCATGGCTCTGCTCGCCGTCGCCGAAATCCCAGGTCCACGCGTTCGGCTGACCGGTGGATTGGTCTGTCAGACTCACGGTCAACGGGGCCGGACCGCTGGTCGGCGCCGCGACAAAATCCGCCTTGGGTTCAGCCAGGACAATGATCGTTTGACTGGTCTGTCCTGAGCGGCCGCCGCTGCATTGGCTTTTTAGAGCGACGAGAAAAGTGTCTGCCGCTGCAAACGTATGGCTGACCTGTTGGCCCTCAGCGGTTGTGCTGTCGCCAAAGTCCCATGCCCAGCTTTCCGCCTCTGCATTGCCGGTAAACATCACTTCAGTCCCGGCGCAGACCACCTGCGGATCGTAGGTGAAAGAGGGGATGCAGGTGGAAGCCACCACCGTGAGGATGTCTGTGTCAGACGCTTTTTCACGATTTTCACAGGTGATGCGCAAGGTCGCGCTTATCTCCCCCGGCGTGGTGTAGACATGGGTCATCGGATAGCCGCTGGCCGTAGTGCCGTCGCCGAACTCCCATTCATAGGTCAGCGCGCCGTAAGATTCGCTGACAAAGGCTACGGTCTGGCCGACCTCGATCACCCGGGGATTGGTGACAAAGCCGGCTTTGCAGGAAGGCGGCGGGGTGATGGTGAGCTCGACAGGCGCACTGGTGTTGGTGCCGTCATAGCAGGTGATGGTCAGGGTTGCCAGCATGGTGCCTGCGGTTTCATAGGTGTGGTTGGCGACGCGCCGGGTGCCGGTGCTGCCGTCGCCGAAATTCCACTCATAGGACAGAGCTCCGCTGGAGGCGCTGGTGAAGGTGATTCTTTCCCCCACCTGGGCGATGGTCTTGGATACCGTGAACGCAGCCAGACACGGCGGCGCAGGCAGCACGGTAAAGACATCAGTGTCCGTTGATTGACTTCCATCCTCACAGGTGATGCGCAGTGTGGCGCTCACCTCTCCCGCGGTGGTATACACATGGGATATCGGATAACCGCTGGCCGTACTGCCGTCGCCAAAGTCCCATTCGTACGATTTGGCGCCGGTGGATTCGCTGATAAAGCTGATGGGCTGTCCCACCTCCACCACCGCAGGGGAAATAATGAACGAAGCGTAACAGGGATCGGCGAATTCGGTTTTTGTCAGGCTGCCGGCGACCAGAAAACGGTTCACGCCGCTTTGCGGTGCATTGGCAAGGTTGAGAAAGTATTCCGCCTCCAGGCTGTCCGGTTCGATGGTGAGATGGCTAGCGGAGAGACTGGCGATGGACCAGCGCAGGGTCACAAGGGTTTGCCAAGTGCTGTCCGCATCCCAGCCGGCAGGATCGCCCGGCTGGATCAAAGACCGGCTGGCATTGACCCCGCTGCCGTCGATCACAATGCGATAATAGCCGTCGCGTTTGATGACCGAGTCGGCATAGCCGAGTTCCGGACCCATGGTCCAGACCACTGCCGGATCATCCGGCCAGGCGGCCAAATCCTCGCTGTAGCGCAGATGGCAGACAGCGGAGGCGAGCGTCTTGGCGGCTGAAGCGCCAGGCAATCTGAATTCCAGATTGGCCAAGAGTTCACCGCCTTCCACCAGGTCGTTCCGGACGATGACGGTGCGGAATTCGGCTTCCTGAGCCCAGGCCGCTGCCAGCATGCCGAGGAACAACACAACCGCGATAATGCTTTTTGCTCTGTTCATGGTCTTGTCCTCAACGTTAATCGAGTTGATTATTTGTGACACCTGAAACATTCTAATCAAGTTCACTGCAGTGTTTTTATGACAGCCGGTTCAGGCGGTAAAAAACGGCTGTTTTGGCGCGAAAATTATTATTGATTTTGAATGAGTTAAATAAGGAGAATCCCAGGCCAACCTTCGCCGCTGCACTCAGCGGCTGACATGGGCTCTTTGAGCAAACCCCATGCCACAGGACCGACTCGGTCTTGCATCGATCATTTTATTGGATTGGCCAGAAGAAAGAAATGCGAGATGGATGAAAGAGGGGAAAGAGCAGATCTCCCGTCGGCGGCTTGAATCGCCGCCGGCGGGTGTAAAGCTGGAAAGCCGGTACGCAGCGCGTTATCCGCTTACCGCTTTATCTTATAAACCAAAACAACCGCCGACGGCCGTTCCGGCAGATGAACGGCTAATCCTTTTTCCATCAGTTCACGGCCGCTGCATTCATAGTCAGCGTCGTCATCCTGATTCCGCACTACATACCTTGCCTCAGGTTCCAGACCGAACAGGGGCAAGGTCCCGGACTCGAGAAAGCTCTGCGGTCTGCGAAATACCTGAATCATTCCTTCGCCGAGCTCGGGGCGGTTGAACTGCCAGGCCATCCAGGCATCCGCGGCCTGCGAATAGCAGGAGAGAGGGTAGTAATCGCCGAGGAAATAGTCTTGCACCGCGCGGTACTGCTGCAAGAGTTGGCTGGCGCGCTCCAGTTTGGCATCACGGACATCCATGGCTCCGATGCCGGACAGATCAAGCACCATACTGCTGGAAAAGGTGCTGCGAAAGGAGTAAAGATCGTCGGTCATCGGGCGCACATCGCCGGTTGCATTGAGCGGAACCCAGGACGCCAGTCCATAGGTGTGACATTGTTTGGCTATCGTGTTGGTCGGATAATCGGTGCGCCAGAATGGCGTGCTGCGGCTCAACGATTCCAGGTCTATGCGCCGGCCGCCGGAGGCGCAATTGTCGATGATCAGCCCGGGGTGGCGCTGCAACAGTTCATCCCAGAACGCATACAATCCTTCCACCCATTTGATTTCTGTCCATCCCTGCCGGTCCGGTGCATCGGCCGCGCGCCAGAATTCCAGCGGCCCGATGTTGGCGTCGTGGCGGAAGCAGTCGATGCCATGGGCTTCGATGAGCTGTGAAAAATAGTCGGTGAGGAATTTCCGCGCCGCCGGATCTGCCAAGTTGAACAGCCGGTCATTATCACAGATTTGATTTCTCAGACTTTCCCACTTGACCCAGTCCGGTTCGGCCTGGGACTGGCCCCAATTATAATGACGCTGAGCCTGTGGAACGGATAAAAGCCAGGTGGAATGTTCGCGATACCAGGGCGTGGCCTGGCAGACCCGCTCCGGCTCAACCCATAACAGAAAAAAACGCTGCGCGCTGTGCAACAGGTCGCTGATCGGTCTGAAGCCTTCCGGATAGAGCGCTTTTTTAACGCGCCAATCGCCCACCGTTTGATGCCATTTGTCCGTACCAAACCATTCGGCATCGATCCAGTAGTAATCGACCGGCAGGTCTGCTTCAATGATCTTTCGGCAATCGTCGAGATGGGTGGTTGCCGGGGTACCGCCCCAGCCTGCGGCGAAAAGCGGCATGGAAAAAGGCTGGTTGTTTCTTTTCGGTCGATGGTGCGCAAGAAGGTGTCGGCGCAACAAGTTCTGCCCTTCTTCAGGTACGCCTTGATAAAAGATCAGGGCGATGCGTGGACTGCGTATCTCCTCCTGCGGATGCAGCACCAGCCGGGTTAGTGCCATCCCGCTGCGGATCCGCGTGGCCCGGCTCGAATCCGTGGAAAATTCCGTTTTCCATTCTCCGCTCCAGCCAACCGCGATGATCAGACCCGAATGATCCGCCTGCTCGAGGTTGAAAAACGGTAGAAAATCACTAGAGGAGCGGCCGCCGCCAGGCTGCAGGGTCATTTTGGCGCCCCGGTTTAAAACGCGGCGCATGGGCTGAAAGTCGTCCCAAGAGCACACCGCTCCCCGGGCATAGTGCAGGACCGGATCCTTGAGCTGTCTGTCCGTGACCATGTCCAGAGCCAGGAGATCGCTGATGATCGGTGTGGTTCGCTTGCCGGTGTTCTTGATGCGCAGAACCCATTCCACAGCTGAGGAATTTTCCCAAAGGGTGCAGGTGCA
>CAZKQR010000111.1:8714-11409 GCA_964554965.1 uncultured Cytophagia bacterium
CAGACACCGTGGTGATGCCGGCTGGTTTGAGTTTCTCGGCATAGGCCGGACCAATCCCTTCAATGTCCTTGATGTTCGCCATAGCACGCTTCTCCGGTTAAACAAAGAGTTTTCCAGCCTGGGCTGGACGGTCACTGTGTTTCTCAATAAAAAAAAAGAGGCCCTTGTGTATGAAGCAAGGGCCTGGTCAATTTGACTTACGCCTTTTTTGCAAAAGCCTGCTTGAGAAGGCCAATAATGGCCATGACCACGCCGCCACCGACGCCGCCACCAAGGATGTTGCTGATAATGGTGCCAATATCCAAGCCGGCTCCAGTGCTGGTGGCTACTCCGATCGAGTTGAGAATCTGTCCGCCTAAACCACCGCCCAGAATGCCGATGATGGAATTGAGGACAGAGCCCAGCGACAATTTTTTCATCAAAGAACCTGCGAGATTGCCGCCCAACGCGCCGCTAATAAGCTGGATGATCAATGGTAGTGCGTTTCCCATGATGTTCTCCTTTCGATTTGCCATTCGGCGGGTAATGAAAGTTGGTGGAACGATTTTTGTAGACGCATGACCTGAAACCACACTTTGAGGTCAGCCCATACACAAAAATATAGCACAAAAAAGGTCAAATGCAAAGAGTTTTATCGGAATTCGCGGCTCAAGGTAAGCAGCTGTTTACGTCCTTTTACCCGTCCTATGGATTCCAGACGTCTTGTGGCGAATCAGCGGTGACCCGTTTTATCCGGCGCACCATCGGTTTTTCCTCCCACAACAGCCTGGCGCGGATGAGATCCACTCCATCGCTCTGCCGGGTCAGACTGCAGAGATGCTCCCGGCTTGACAGCAGCTGTTTTCTTACTGCTAAAAAGTCTTCAGGCATTCCCTCTTTGATGAAATTGACCGTTATCTCTTTAAGGTTATGTTCGTATTGAAATTCAGGGGTGTAGCTGTTGTCGAGGCGCTCCAGATAACGGCCAGAGTTAATGTGCTGATTGATATCGACCTCGTTGAATCGAACGGGTGTGAATTCCAGGTCGTCCCCCTTTGCCGCGGGTTCTACCTTTTCCGGATTAGCGCCCAGGATGCTCTCCTGATACTCGGGAAAATTTTGCAGCTGGCGCAGCCGTTGAATCCGTCTGCTGTCGAGGTCCAGGACCAACCAGCTGCTGGTGGCGGTGATCATCTCCTGCCGGGCGGAATCGAGGAACTGGAAATCGCGATAGGCGAAAAAACCATCGGTTCCGCGGGACCAGGTATCCAGAGTGATTTTTTCCGTCCATCTGGGCCTTCGCTTCAGTTTGACATGGAGTCTGGCCAGAACCCAGAAAAGCCTGTCCTGGCGCAGATGGTCAAAACCGAATCCCAGTTCATGGGCGTGTTCCCAGGCGATCTCCTGCATGTACCAGAAGAGAAAGGGCAGTGACGCCTCGCCGGTGCGATTGATATGGTAGGATGTGATCCGCAGGCTGTTGCTGTGTTTCATCTTGTTCTCCCGCTGCCTCCATTGTTTTGACTCGTGCTTTACCAGCTCTGAAAATTAGCCAAATAGAGTCCAATTATCAAGAGAAAAGCCGGAACAGAGCGGCGGTTTGCACGCGGTGAACCGGCCGGTTTGCTCGAGTTTCGGCCGCTTCTGGCTAGAGTTTTGCGCAAATGTTTTTCAGCATCCGGCGTGCTTTGTCACTATAATACAAAAAGATAGGAATGATCACCGCTCTGCGGATGCGGAAGGTTACAATCCAAGGTAAACGATTTCATGAAAATGTTTTTGCAGCGGTTAATATCTTCAGAGCAAAGATTTTTCGGCTGGGTGATGGCCTTTGCTTTTTTGTTGCGGCTGTTATACATCGCGCAACTCGGTGAGTCAGTTGATTTTTTTGATACCGTGCACTATGATCAGGCGGCCCAGAGTCTTTTGCGCGGAGAAGGATTTGGCCCCAGCCTGCATTATTACGGCGAATACCAAAACTATTGTCTGGAACCCGTTTATCCAATTTTCCTGGCTGCTGCCTATGCTGTTTTTGGCCGGGCGTTTTGGTTGGTGCGGATTTTGCAGGCTCTGCTGGGACTGGGGCAGATGGCACTGCTGTACGGTTTGGCCAAACGGATCGGCGGTTCCTCGGCCGGCCGGTGGACCCTGGTGCAGTCCGCGGTATACCCCTATTTTATTTTTATCGCAGGATTGCTGTATGTGACCCAGTTGTTTTCTTTTCTGCTCTGTCTGACGATCTGGCTGTTTTTGCGTTATTATGATCAGCCCACTGTCCCTCGGCTGTTATGGGCTGCTGGAACGGCCGCTCTGACGGCGCTGTCCATTCCGGTCTTTATGCCCGGCATCGGTTTGTTGCTCATCTGGCTGCTGGCTGCCGTGCGTACTGGCTGGCCTCAGCGTTTACGGCACGCGGTTTTGTTTGTCGTTACGGTGGCGGCGTGTCTGACGCCGTGGACGATGCGCAATCATCAGCTGTTCGATGTATGGGCGCCCGGCCGCGCCTGCGTCGGTGAAACCCGCTATCTCTATCAAATGTCGATCAAGCTGCGCAGTTTTCGGGCAAAAGCGCAGCCGGTCTTTGACGGCCGCAGTTTTACCGCGGTCAAACGGAATCAGGGTGGACAGGCGGTTTTTGACTGCTATCTGGATGGTGAATATTTGCACACGCTGGCGCCTATTGAACCAATCCCCTGGGACGCTGAAGCCCGGCATG
>CAZKQR010000112.1:0-11392 GCA_964554965.1 uncultured Cytophagia bacterium
CACTCTTGCGCAGCGAGAGGCTGTAATGCATCCGGCAGACAGGCGAGGTCGCCCGTTTTAGCCGTGTGCTTTGCGCGCACTTGCGCGACCGCGTCGGCAAAGCCGGCCGCAACGCCTCTCTTTTTTGCATGTTCAAAACATGTGACCGCAGCGAACAGATCCTCGAGACGCGATGAGGCGATAAAACCGACGTTAGCGGTCTTTTCGCGTAAAAATCTGGCGCTGTAAACCAAGAAACCACCGCTGCCGGCGAATTGATAGTCCACGTAGAGCACCGGCTTGCCCGAGGTGGCCATGGTCTGCACCACTTTATTCCAGCAATTCATCTGAAAGACGATATACCCGTCGACGGCATTGCTTTGATCGTCGCTGAGAATTTTCTTCGCTTGTTCTTCGCCCGTGGCCATCGTGGGCAGAAAGGCCGTACGGGGAAAACGGCGCGACAGGGCGTTGTTGAACTTTTCCATGACCGGCACAAAATCAAAGCCTATGTTGGGCCAGTCCGGGACCGTTTGCTGAGGGCCGTGCAGGGAGTAAATCACCCGGATACGCATGTTAGCCGCAGCCGAGGCCTCCTGAACCAAACCCTGAGCGGCCAGAGGCAGCATGGCGCCGGCGCCTAAAAAGTGTCTTCGACTCCACAGACAACCGCTGCATCCTGCAGAATTTTTAACGGGATTCATAGGATTAGCTCTCCTGAGCAAAGAATGAAATTCCTAAAGATGACAGGACTCTGGCGTAAATATGCTAAAAACAAAAGTGCGAAGCAAGACAAACTTCTGTCACCACGGGGGAAACGCTCAAGCGGTTGAGAGAAAGAGGATGGTCCTTCGAGGTTGTAGCGCAACCGGCGCCGTTCATTTTTCTATCTGTTTCGGTTCTCTGGCCAGATTCAGCAGCCATAAAAACAGATTATTGGCAGCCTTGGTGTTTTCATACTCCGGCGGCAGTTTGTAGCCGTCCAGATATTCGTTATACAGCCAGGGATCGCCGACGGCAAACACCTGTCCTTGTCCATAGGAGGACAGCGCCATGATGGTGTCTCCGCCCTGCTGTAGAAGCGGCGTCGCCGGCGGCTGCAGCCGCAGAGTGCAAATTTCTTTAAGAAACAATCGATCGACTGCGATGAACAGGGGGTGCGACGGCAGGGAATCAAACGAAGCGGTGACAAAGTTATTTTGCACCACCGTGTTGCGCAGATCTTCGTTGAAATGGATGCCAAAGGTTTCCGCCAGTCGATTGAGATGCTGCAGCTCACAATGGTCCTTGTCATTGGCCAACAGCACCAGTACGCCGCCGCCGGCCACCCAATCCGCAACGAGCTTGATCTCTTCATCAGCGATAAAATTGGGCGAGTCGGTTTCCTCCGGCGTGTCTGGGTCGACGACGAGGTAGATACTCAATTTTTCCAGAGAGGAGGCATCCGGGGCCTGCAGTACTTTTACAATCTGCGCGCCGAGCCCCTGAATGATGGCCGCCAGTCCGGAAAAACCGCTGTCCCTTGTATCTTCCCAGAGATAATGAAAGGGTTGCGGGGCAAGGCCTTCATCTTGGCGAAACTCGCGGTTGTAATAATAGTCCAGTCCCACGACCTTGTAGCGATTGTTTTTTCCGGGAATCTCTTTCGCTGCCGCCTGCTCTGCGAAAAAAGCCAGCGTTCCCAGCAGAGTCGCAAACAATCCCTTTTTCCATTGGCTCATCGGGCCCTCTCTATCGGTTCAATTCCAGGGCGGCGAACAAAAACGCAGCCACGCCTTTAAAGTCATTGATGCGGCGATCCGTGTTGACATAATAGTCAAAATCGCCCTTGGAGCTGGCGAAATTGAGCGTGCCCACCTTGACCGTGCCCGTCAGATAAAACAGTCCGTGCTCATCAAAATAGACATGATGCTCGCACAGCCCCTCGAACGCCTTTTCCGCATTTTTAAGATACTTCTTCGGCAGATAGCCCTGATGAACCGACCGGGCCAGGGCGTAGCTGAACATGGCAGAGCAGGAGGTCTCATGCCAGTTTGCCGAATGATCCCCGCGGTCCACCACCTGATACCAGAGGCCGGTCTTTGGATCCTGATATTTCACCAGTGCGGCTGAGAGCTCTTTGAGGATCTTGATCAATTGCGGCCGCTGTGGATGGCGGACGTCCAATTCATCAAGTCCGTCGACCAGCGCCATGGCGAACCAGCCGAGCGCGCGGCCCCAGAAACCCGGCGAAACGCCGGTGACCGGATCAGCCCAGACCGGATTTTTCCGTTCATCCCAGCCGTGATAGTACAATCCGCTTTTTCCATCCAGAGTGTGGGCGGTGATCAGCTCGATCTGCCGGATCGCTTCGTCAGCCCAATGCGGCTGTTGCACGGCGGCGGCGTACTGCAGCAGAAAAGCATCCGCCATGTAGATGCCGTCCAACCACATCTGCCAGGGATAAACTAATTTGTGCCAGTATCCTCCATCTGTGGTGCGGGGTTGCTTATCCAACTGTTCGATCAGCTGTTCGCAGGCGCGCCGATAGCGCACATCGCCGGTCTTTTGATACATTAACAGGGCTATCTTGCCCGCCTCGACGTCGTCGAGCTTGTACTCTTCCATTTTATATTCTGAGGAGATCAGCCGGCTGTCCTGACCAATATAGTGGTCCAGCCATCTCTGAATATAGCGAAGATATTCCTGGTTTGGCTCTTTTTCCTGCAGCCGGTAAAGGCCGTGGAGAAAAAATCCGTTGGTATACGTCCACCCTTTTCCATACACATCCATGTCCGCCGGATCCGGATACGTTTGCATAATGGTCCGGGCTACAACCTGAGCCCAAGATTCTGCTTGAGGTTTTTGGTGTAAAGAGGCGGAGGTCAAATAGGTGATCCGGACAGGCGCCTGCACAGCCTGGGCGTAGCGATCGACATAGGCCTCCCACTCCTTTTGCTGGCTGAAATATCCGCTCTTATTCCATCCCGCGCCGGCATAATAGCGCACAACCTGATCCGGCATGGTTTTGCCGACAGCCAGATGGTTGATATCCTGCTCAAAAAAATCAACCAGCGCCTTTGTATCCAGGATGACAGCGCAGCCGAGAGCCCCATGGTCGTCGCGGTTTTCCCATTGGCTCAACCATCCGTGTTGCCGGTTGAACGCGACCGCGGCTTGCCAATCCGGATGTTTGGCAATGCCGGCGGCAAAGTGGATCGGCAGCGATCGAGTGGACCGATAGATGCTTTCGATGCGGTTAAAGTGGTGACCGGCGTCGAGACTGATTCGTTTGACCTCGGAAATCGTATCGCCGGCTGCTGTCCACGGGTCATAGCGCAACTCAAACACCAGACGGATCGGGCCGCCGGCTATACGGCGACAGGATTTAAAATTCCGTGAAACGTGCAGTGACTGGCCGTCCCAAAGGCCAGAGCCCCCGCAGCCGCGACTGGAACCCACGCTGTAGAAATCCAGACCCTCGCCGGAATCCCGGTGATAGGACGCATCGCCGGCGGCGTACCATTTGTCGATGATCGGATAAGGAACCCGTTTGGTCCAGACATCGATGCCGCTGCTGATCATCTCGGCTTCAAGCGCCGGGCCGTACATGCGAAAGGCGATGCGATCGTTTTCCCAGGCAAAATCATCCTTGCGTTCCGGTACAAAGCGTCCGTACAGTCTGCCGGTGCTGCGGCCGGAAGGGGTCGTTGTCTTGACGAGGCGAAATGTTTTAAGCGGATCGTCCTTGCCAAAGTCGGACTGAAAGAGCAGTTGATCCGGGCGGCCGTCTTCATCCGCATCCAGAATCTGCGTCACCACCTGTTTGCCGGTGTTCAAATCCATCAAAGAAAAACGATCGGGCTGCAGCCCCGGCAATCGCACCGAGAGCTCTTTCCAGTTCAATTCGATGGTTTCAAAAGTCCGTGCGCCCTTGAGCGGATTGGCCGCAACAAACACAATCTCCTCTTCAGCGGGTAAAGCCCACATCTGTCCAATCAGTCCCAACAGTCCAAACAGCATATACTTCATACACTCCATCCCGTGCAAGGGTTCAAGTCTTCAGGAAAACCGGGCCGGGAGATCACCCATGACCGGGGCCTTCCGCCTGCCATGATATGCGAGTAAAAAGCACGGAGTGCATTCGCACCTCAGATCGGCGGCTTCTCCCCATAGTGGCTGATCGAATGAAAATGCACTCCGCAACCAACCAGGCTCGAACGGTCAAGTCGAGAACGGATCGATCCAACCGTCCGGCCATGCGCCAGGAGAGCAAAAGAGAATGAACGATTCCGCCCTTTTACTCCCCTGACGCAGAACAACACGGTTCGGTCTACTTGACCAGCATCATCTTTTTCACGCTGTTAAAGTTGGCGCTCTCCACGCGATAAAAATAGATGCCGGAGGGTACAGAGGCGCCGCTGAAGGTGAACTGATGGTGACCGGCTGCCAATTTTCCGTCATGCAGCGTGGCGATCACTTTGCCCAACAGATCATAGACCTGAATTTTAACCACACCGTTTTCCGGTGTTGCAAAACGGATGGTGGTGGTTGGGTTAAAGGGATTGGGATAATTCTGCGCCAGGGCGTACTCGATCGGCAGGTTGGCATCCAATCCGTTTACTCCGGTGTTGGCCTTGAAATCGGTTTGGCTGCGCGGACGAATCTCATAGCCGTTATCAGGAGGAACTTTGGTAGTGAATTGTTCGATCACGCCGATGATGTCCACTACTCCTTCCGGAGCCGGGCTGCCGGCCAGGTCCGTATCTTTATCGATGTAGACATCGATCGTATCCGTGCCGCGGGCGAATTTCACCGTGGCGTTCTTGCCGACCAAAGGCCATTTGGAGGGATCGACGATCTTGTAGCCATAGATCTGGGCCAACATGCCTTCGGTGGCTTCCTTCATATCCGCTTTGAGTACGGGCAACGGAGCCGGGGCGGCCCCGTGACTGTTCACAACGATGTCACCGGCCTGCTGTGGAATGATCTCCACCAGGCCATTGTACTGATCGACTTTGCCGGTAATGGTGACACGGTCGCCGACCTGAAAATCGAACGCTACACTGCTGGAGAACAGGTTCACGCCGCCGGTCTCATCTTGCATGTAATACTGAATGCCACCCGGCCGATAATTGGGTGTGGTAACCACGCCGCAAACCGTAACCGTCTCGCCTTTTTTATCTGCAATGAAATCACCGTTCGCGTCCGCCTTGACTTCCACCAAGGGCGTGCAAACAACCGGGCTCTCCCACTGCGCTTTTTTATCCGGGAACCATCTCAGATCGCCCACGGGAAAACCATTTTCGTCGCCGACATAGGCTGCCAGATTGGTCGGATAGGAGACGTTGAGCGTATCGCGAAAATATTCGACGAAGCGGCGATCAAAATCATCGCGGGCGCGCACATAGTTGGCCTTGTCCTTCGACTTGTTGCCGCCGGCCGGATCTTCGTACCAGCGCATCAGCCGGGTCATCAGTTTGGGCACGTTGACCGGCGTCAGATCGATTTTGGTGAAAGCGGTCGCCGCCGCAGCGCCCAATTTGCTCTGAATGTGATCAGAGAGCGGATTGGCCGGGCCGAAGTTAAAGTCGTTTAGGAAGGCCTGCCCGGAATCGCTGATGGTAAAATAGTTGTTGCTGACTTTCCATTTGGTGGTATCGTTGGGCGTGGTAAAGATCCAGGTGATCTTGTTGAGACCATTGGCGTAAATCTCGCCGGTGTTGGCCCATTCGGCGCCACGGGTGGCGTCGGTGGAATCTTCGCCCAGTGCGAAGGCATCGATGAAAAGGTTGTTGGTGATGATCATCTCTCGGCCAACGCCGCCCAACGAAAGCAGCCCATGGAAGCCCATTCCATTGACAAAGGTGTTGTGGTCGATCTTGCCGTAGAGGATCGGCTGAGTGGAGGTGGCGTTCCAATGGCGGATGGGGCGGTCCTGACCATTGACAAACGTACAATTCTGCACAACAAAGGAATCGCACTGCACATCGCGCAGATCAAAAGCTTTGCCGGCGCCGAAATTCGAAGTCACCAGGTTGCCCATGTTGGCAAAGATGCAGTTTTTGGCGATCACTTTGAGGGTGCTGTTATTGGTGCGAACGTGATTGCCGTTGGTATTCGAGAGGATGACGTTGTCCAGTTCAATGCTGCCGCCCACGGCATTGGTCTGGATCAGGCCGCCCTGCATGTTGTCCACCGCGGTCGGCTCGTATTCATAAATGCCCACCATGCAGACGTCTTTGATGATGGCATGGGACCCAGCCAGAGTGATGCTCCACCCCGGCGGACGGGTGGGATTGCTGCCGCTGCCGGTTGGCCACAGGTAGATGATCGGCAGAGGTCCGTCGCCCTCACTGGCCTTGAAACGGATTGTTTGGCCGGCCGGAACGGTCAACGTGGCATTCTGGAGATAGATCTCGCCCCGTTTGAACTCGTAGACGCGGTCCGCTGAAAAACCACGGCCGACCGTATCCGCTGCGATCTGCACGTTGATCATCAGGGCTGCACTTCCATCGGAAGGGGTTACCGGAACGACCACCTCTTGACCGTAAAGTGCGAGAGCACCACAGAACAGCGTGAGAGCTAAAATTGTAAAAATTCGCATGCGCATTGGCTCCTCCTTTGATTAAGGGTAATACAGGGATTAAAACTTCTTTTCCTTCTAAACGCTCATCACCTCCTATTGATTTTATGTGTATCAGAACTCCATCGTAAAACCAAAATCAGCCGTTGTACCGTATTTTTCGCTTTCGTTGAACAGAGTGCGGTCAAACACCCGGTTGCGAACCGAGCTGCCCTCCTCGACATCGGTCAGATTATTAATGTTGAGAAACAAGGCGATATGGTCCGTAACCCCCTGCTTCAATGCAAGGTCGAGGCGGGTGTAGGCATTGGTGACCACATCGCTCAAGCCGCTGGCGGAATAGCGGACATTGTGCTCGCCCTGATGGTAGAGCGAGACTCGTCCGGAGAAACGGCCGATGTCATAGCCCAGGGCGATGTTGCCGAAAAATTCGGGCATATTTTCGAGTTTGCGCTTTTCCTCAGCCAGCACATTGAACTTTTTCCAGGAGCCCTTGATGGGTCCCGGCGGATCATAAAAGACCGAGTCCAGCCTGGCCGTATAGATATACCCCTCTGAGCGCACCAGCGAGGCGTTGTACGAGAGGACGATATTCTTGAGCAAGCCGGGTAAAAAGTTGAAATTGACCTGATGTTCGAACTCAAAGCCCCACACTTTGGTCGGCTTGGGGGAATTATAGGGCAGGGTCAGGCTGTAGGCGGTGCCCATCATCTGGCTGGGCCAGCCGATTCCGAACCGCTGCAACAGGCTGTCCCCCGTGGTGCCAAAATCGTTGAGCATGTGATACATATTGTCGATCTCTTTGTAATACGCGGATAGAGAGATCAGGCCGATGGTCTTGCTGAAAAAGGTGGGATTGATCTCATAATTCCAGGCTTCGGCGGTTTTGAGATTGGGATTGCCGACATACACTTCGAAATTGCTGCCGACTTCAGCCCCGCGGCCGGCGATATAGCGATCGAGGCGCATGTTGAAATCCGGCCGGGCGAGCGCCTTGTAGGCGGCCAGGCGCAATTTCATGAAATCCAGCGGCGCCAGTGCAATGTTGACGTTGGGCAGAACCACGGCCTGCGAAGCGGCCGAGGTGGTATCCTTGACCGCATTGGGCGAAATCGGGAATCCGGAGCTCGCTCTGGGCATGTACGCAGCGAGATAATCGTTGTCCTCATTTTCCAGCCGCACGCCGGCGATCACGGTGGCGAACGGCCCCACTGAAAGCGTGTTCATGATGTACCCCGCGGAAACACGCTCCGTGATGTTGTAATCGTCGTATTCATAGAGAGGATTGTACCAAACCTCGAAAACATTCTTGGTGACGTCGACACCATAGCGGTTCAGTTCATACCACTGCCGCATACGATCGCGATCGATCACCGGCGTGAGCCGGTAGGTGCCGTAGACATCGCGGGAAACCGGATTGCTGAAGAAACGGTCGATGGCGACTCCGCTGCCGCTGATGGCGGTGGCGGCCCATTCTTTAAAAGCCGTGCCGTCAAAGTCCTTGTTGCGAAAAGTGCCGTCCGGCAACAATTCGTACGGCTGCCATTTACCGAGATAGTAGGGAGTGAAATTTTCGAACCGGGCATTGCTGCGATCTTTGACCTTGTATTTGCCGCCGATTTTCAGCTCGCCGGTAAGCCGTGTACTGAGCGTGTACGGTTTAGCGGCATCCAGGTATGCCGTACGCTCCTTATCCAAATTGCGCTGGCCCCGGTTATACGCCCAGCTCAGCCCCGCGGCGTTATAGTTGGTGTTGGCGTAGCCGATCAACTGCGCTGGATTTTCACGCAGCATCGGAGAGGGTTTCATGCCGTCGACGCCGACGAAAATAGTCTGATAGTCAAAGGGAAATTGGGATTGAGACTGTCCGAACGACAGGCCCCATTTGAGATTCAAGCCGATGAGATGGTTGTCGCCGCTGAGGGCGCTGGTGAAGGTCTGGATCTCTTGTTCGCGATCGCGGTAATTAAAAGTGGGAGCGCCCTGCTGGTCTCCCCCGCCGTTGGAAGGATAGTCTCGGGTGGATAAAAAATAATCCCGCTTGGTCCGGCCGAAGACGTTATTCAGCTTGATCGTGCCTTGATCCGGCGTGGTTACGTCGAACAACACGCTGAACCCATCGCGCTTGCGCATCTCATCCGTATATTCAAGAGTGAAATCATTGATAAAAAAATCCTTGCCGAAATTCAGGCTCTGGTTGTAATCGACATCGATTCTTTCGTTGCTGCGAATGCGCTTTTCAACATTGCCCGCCAGCTGCACACCGAGAACGTTGGAGAAAAACCGCTCGCCATAATGAAAGGAAGCGTCGTACTGGTCCGCCGACTCTTCCAGCTGATTGTAGCCGCCTCTGATATTAGCTTTAAATTGCCTCTGTTCAGGCGCCTTTTTTGTAACCAGATTGATGCTGCCCGCCAGACCATCCCCATCCTTGTCAGGCGTCTGCGCTTTGTACAACTCGATGCCGACCAGGGAGCTTTGGGAAAGGGTGCTGAGATCGACGCCGCGGCTGGTGGCATCGGTCGGGGGGATCTTGATGCCGTCCACCGTAATGACGGTAAACTTGTCCTCCAAGCCGCGCAAAATGACTTTGTTCGCTTCCCCGCCGGAACGGATGATCGAGACGCCGGGCAAACGTCCGATCGACTCGGCGGCATTGGCATCAGGAAGTTCCTGGATTTTTTCTTCCGAGATCACATTGACGATGGTCTTGGCGCTGATCTGCTGGTTGATGGCCGCCATTTGTCCGATGGCCTGCGCCTTGACCGTCACCGTGCCTCCACTGATGACCGTGGTGGAGAGTGGAATGTTCAAGACCACGGTTTGATCCTTTTCCAGCCGGACCGTCAACGTGCGCGGCGTGTAGCCGATATAAGAAACCCTGAGCTGATAAGAGCCTTCTGGGATGCGCTGAACGGCATAAACGCCTTCGAGATTGGTCACACCGCCCAGAGCGGTGCCGAGTATCGTCACATTGGCGCCGATCAATGCTTTGTGCGTGGCCGAGTCGGAAACGACTCCGCGCAGTTCGGCCTGGCCGAAACCAGTGGCCGCCCATAGCAAAAGAATCATCAGGAATTTGCTGATAAAGGTGGGTTTCATGAAAATACATCCTTTTGCGAATAGTGGGATTCTCAAAAAACTGATTTTCATAAAAATAAAAGACGCCATTCGGACGCAACGCCGCCTTGCAATCCGAGTGTGCCATATTAAATAACTTGCCGGCTAAATACAACAGTTCACATTTAAGCGGCAAAATAGCCGTTCGAACGGCTAAAACGAATGACCAGGGAGCAGTCCAAACGCTCCCCTTCATTCATGGATTAGACCTGAGTGTAGCGGCCGATCACCTGCTGCAGCACGTTTTCCATTTTTTGCGGCGATATGGGTTTGAGCAGAAAACCGATAGGCTGATACCGTTTGCTGAGAGGCACCAGATGATCATAGGCCGAGATAAAGATGACCGGGATCGAGCCGTCAAGAGTGTCCAACAGCTGAAAGCCGGTCTCTCCGGGCATCTGGATATCCAGAAAGAGGAGATCAGGTTTGCTCTGGTGAATGAGAAGACGGGCAGCCGCTGCATTCGCCGCCTGACCGATCACCTCGATCTCTGGATGCTTTTTCAGCATGCCCGCCAGTTCACTGCGGATCAGCCACTCATCATCAACAATTATGGTTCGAATCAAACGCATGCCTCACTCGAAATTCCACGCTTAAGCAACCCGAAGGCCTTGCGAAGGGTTTTCCCGACACAGCGCACCGCAGGGTATTGTTCAAGTAAACAATTCAAGGTGGATTTCCAAGTTCAAACATGCAAACGGTCAATACATCATTCGAACGGCGGGATAGGCCGTCCTAAGGAGGGGGACCGGCGCATCACTCATCACCGGATCTTCTTTCGTTGGCATAGCGTCGGCTCGCGGACAGAACTGCCTTGCGCAAACGGATGGAGAGCGGAGTCACCTCCACCATCTCATCCTCCTTGATAAACTCGATGGCGCGTTCCAGCGTCATCGGCGATGGCGGCGATAAAACCACGGCGTCATCCTTGGTCGAGCTGCGCATGTTGGTGAGCTTTTTGGTTTTGCAGGGGTTCACATTGATGTCGTTGTCGCGATTGTGTTCGCCGACGATCATTCCCTCATACGTCTCTATGCCGGCGCCGACAAACATAATCCCGCGGGGTTCCAGATTATACAGTGCGTAGGGCACCGTGGTACCGCCCCGGTCGGAGACAATGGAGCCGGTCAGCCGGCTGCTGAATTCTCCACGAAACTCATCGTATCCCTGCAGGTAGCTGTTCATGATTCCAGTGCCCTTGGTGTCGGTGAGAAATTCGTTGCGATAGCCGATCAGTGAGCGCGAGGGTATGGTGAACTCGACCCGCAGGCGACCGGTGCCGTGATTGACCAGATTGACCATGCGCCCCTTGCGCTGCGACAATTTCTCCGTGACGATGCCCAGATAACTTTCGCCGCAATCGATGAACAGATGTTCCACCGGTTCCAGCTTTTTTCCGTCTTTATATTTAAAAATAACCTGGGGGCGTCCTACCGTCAGTTCATAGCCCTCCCGCCGCATAGTCTCGATCAGAATGGCCATCTGCAGCTCTCCACGGCCCTTGACGATAAAACGATCCGGGCTTTCGGTCTCTTCAACACGGATGGCCACATTGCGCAACGTCTCGCGAAACAATCGCTCGCGCAGTTTGCCGGATTGCACCAGTTTGCCTTCGCGGCCGGACAGCGGCGAGGTATTGATGGAGAACAACATGGCGATGGTGGGCTCATCCACGGTAATGCGTTTTAGCGCTTTCTGAGCTGTTTGCGTGCATATGGTGTCGCCGAT
>CAZKQR010000113.1:0-11325 GCA_964554965.1 uncultured Cytophagia bacterium
AAGAGCGGACAACATTAAATGAGACATTCCGCCAGTGGCTTAAACAATATGTAAATAGTGGTATACATGGTTCTGAATATGAGTCCTTGATGAAATCATTAAATTATGCTCAACCTGGAAAAGCTTTTTCAAGAGATGAATTAAATGAAAGATAAATATTTTCTTGACACTAATATCATAATTTGCTCGTTTGATCAAGCTCATGCCGTGAAACAACAAAAAGCTAACCAGCTTATTAAAGCAGCATTGATAGAAAACAAAGGGTGCATCAGCTATCAGGTAATCCAGGAATTCTTGAACGTGGCTACGAAAAAATTCGTCACACCCCTCTCTGCTCTTGATTGTCAACGGTATCTGGATTCTGTTCTCCAACCGCTGTGTCAAGTATTTGCTAACATTAACCTCTACCATAAAGCGTTGGGTTTGATGCAAAGATGGCCATATTCATTTTATGACTCATTAATTCTTGCTGCTGCCATTCAAGCTCAATGCAGAATTCTTTATTCAGAAGATCTATATCATAAGCAGTTGATCGAATCCCTTACTATTATAAATCCATTCCTATAAAGCAATGCGCTAACGAGAAACGTAACCGGTGCAGCGGCGGTTGGGAATTCCAAAGTTTTCTGCGCGGCCATCCATTATGATTTCATCGCAGTTTACCCTTGGCTTTAATGCCAAATTTCCGTACCATTAATCATCTAACCATTACAGAGCCTGAGGATGAATTCATCATTCACCCACTACCACGGATTGCCGCGATTTCCCCTGGCGTTTTTGCCTACACCGGTTCATTCACTGGACCGGCTGAGCGCAGCCCTGCACGGCCCGCGGATTCTGATCAAACGCGATGATCAGACCGGACTGTGCAGCGGCGGCAACAAGACCCGCAAACTGGAATTCCTGATAGCCGATGCGCTGCAGCAGAAAGCGGATGTGGTGATCACCGCCGGCGCGGTGCAATCCAATCACTGCCGGCAAACCGCGGCTGCCGCGGTTCTCGCCGGATTGCAATGCGAGTTGGTGCTGAGCGGCGCAGCGCCGGAAATCCCCAACGGCAACCATCTGCTGGATCTTTTTCTCGGCGCCCGTCTCCATTTTACCGACCGGCCGCATCGCACCCAACGCATGCAGCAGGCGGCGGATGAGTGTCTGGCCCGAGGCCTTCGCCCCTATGTGATCCCCATCGGCGGCTCCACAGGACTGGGCGCCTTGGGCTATTGTCTGGCCATGGAAGAGCTGAACGAGCAGCTGCAGGCCGACGGCGAAAAAGTGGATGTCATAGTAGTGGCCAGCAGCAGCGGTGGAACTCAGTCCGGTCTGGCGCTGGGCGCGCGGTTATGCGGGTTCACCGGCCGAGTGCTGGGCATCTCCATTGATAACGACAAGCTGGACGGCGCTCCCTTTCAGACCGAGTTGAGCAAGATCGCCGGTGAAGCCGGCCGGCTGCTGGGCCTTTCCATCCCCTTTACGCCTGACTCGTTTGACGTCCAGTATGACTATCTTGGACAAGGGTATGGCGTGGTCGGAGACCTGGAGGCGAATGCCATCGCTTCGGCCGGCCGCACCGAGGGCTTGTTGCTCGATCCGGTGTACACCGGACGCGCCTTCGGCGCCCTGCTGGATCTGATCAAGAAAAAAGTCTTTTGCTCTTCGCAGACTGTTCTATTCTGGCATACCGGAGGCAGCGCCGCGCTCTTTGCTTATGCGGCGGAGCTGGACCGATGGATCCAGGGATCGAGGCTGGAGCCTTGCGCATGATCGAATTTATCAAACGCCAGGCTAAACGCTGGCGCACATTTTTTACCCACGACCTCTGGCACGCCGATTTCTACCGTTATCCCAAGATCCGCAAATATCTGCATCATCAATTCATGCTGGCCACCCTGGTCTTTCGCGCCTTTTGGGCCGACCGGTTCATCGACAGCGCTTCGGCGCTGGTCTTTACCAGCCTGTTCGCCATTGTGCCGTTTCTCGCGGTTATTTTTTATTTCATGAAATTGCTGAGTTGGCAGCATCTCCTCGCTCCTGTGCTGACCTTTCTGCTCAGCCCCCTGGGCCGGCGGGGCTCTTCGGAGGTGATCTCTGAAATCATCATCTATGTGGAAAATTCGGATCTGAGTGTCCTGGGCGGCGTCGGCTCCCTGTTTCTGATCATCTCGTTGCTCTTTATCATCTCCTCTATTGAAACCGCGTTCAATCAGATCTGGAAAGCTAAAAAGGGTCGGGCGTGGTATCGCAGCTTGATCGATTACAGCGTGATTTTTCTCATCGGGCCGCTGCTGGTTCTGGCGGTGCTGGGTACGCTGTTCTCCGCCAAGGGACAGTCGATGCTCAGCCATCTGCCGCAGTTCGCCTTTCTCGATCGGTTGCCGGCGCTGATTCTGCCCACCTTTGTGTCGCTGGCCGCTTTCTCCTACATTCTGGCTTTTATCCCCAATACCCGGGTGCGTTGGAAATCGGCTCTGGTGGGTTCGCTGGTCGGCACTATTCTATGGAATGTCGGCAACTGGGTGTTTGCTACTTTTATCGTCGAGTACTATAGCTCTGGACCTCAAGCGCAGATCTACGCCCGCCTGGCGATTCTACCGCTTTTTCTCCTCTGGATGTTCTACGGCTGGACCGTGCTGCTCTTTGCCGCTCAGGTCTCTTACGCTCATCAGAATCTATACAAGTTGATCTGGCAGCAAAAGCACCCCTATATCGGCGCCATGTTTCACGAAATGATCGGCCTGAAGATTCTGCTGCGCGTTCACCAGCAACACGAGTTGTATAAAATCAGCAGCTCGGAAGAAAACCTCTCCGACTATTTTCACATACCGGAGGATGTCATCAACCGCACCGCCCAGCAGTTGGTGGATCTAGGCTACCTGCTTTTGCTCAGCGGTCATGCTCGCTGTTATTTGCCCACCCAACCCAGCGACAAGGTCTTTGTCTCTGATGTGCTGTACAACCTGCGCGTCACCGGATGCGGGCGTGAGCGCTCTCATCGCAACATCGATCGTCTGATCGATAGCCTGTGCATTCGATTCAACAAAAAGCTGGGCTATCGTTTGCAAAAGGTCACCATGCACGATCTGCTGGACAGGCTGTAAGGGACGTATCCCCGCTTGTTTCGACCTTCCCTGAACCTTCAGCGGTAGCGTTGGGGATCAGAAAAAAAAAGCCGGAATCGTCGCGACGATCCCGGCTGTGCAAGGCTGCACCCCGCAGGCTGAACGTTACCGGCTTTTGGCCATCTCCAGCGCTCGAGTGGTGGTCCAGTACTTGGCCAGCATGTTGGGCCCTTCCCAGGCCGGCAACCGACCGTCGATTAAATAGCGGAGAAATCTTTCCGTCACCTGACCGAAATGGGCTTCGTGACCGACGCGATAGCTCTGCGGAATCACAATCTTTAAGCGATGAGCCTGCTTTTCCAGAGCGATGCCGGGATATTTTTTCTCCACAGCGACCAGCGCTTTTTCCAACTCCTGCGCCAAACCTTCTTCACTCTGATCTCCTGCCGGGACCACATAGAGCTCGGGCTTGAATTTTTCTTCCGCTCCCTGCTGAATGATCACATGGGCTTTGCTCCCTTTCATCACAGAATAGTGCGTGTCGCCGGCGCCGGCCGGCGCTTCAAAATTCCAGATCACCGACACTTTGGCATACACATCTTTGAGCCGGTAGCTGATCTCGCCGTTGGCATAGACGTTGAGCACGCCTTTTTCATCGAGATAGGGGGTGAGATAGTCCGGCCACTCCGTCCGCTGGGTGGAGCGTACGAATTGTTCTTTGCTGATCAGCGTCGGCCACCGTTTGGCTGCGGTGATGGTGATGTCGGTCCGGTAATCGATCGCCTGGTCCGGGTACGCCTCCCACATCACCAGGTCGAGCAGATGGGTGGTCACATCCACAATGCCTTCGCCCTGCTGCTGAACGTCGTAGAACCAGGCCGGCCGTTTCAGCGGGCTGCCCGAGACCTCCTTGAAAAAGTGATGGACGCTCTCTTTGGTAATGGCTGGGTCCTCCGCCGTGCCCGGCATCAGGGCGCCAAAGACCTCGGGAATCTGCGAGAGCTCTTTCTGCAGAACAGAGGTGATCTCGCTTCTCTCGGTCATGATGTCGTACAGCAGCACGTTGTTTTTCTGCGCAGCGGCAAAGCACGCCTTCAGCTCTTCAAATCCCTGCGCGTCGATGCACATCGGTTTGTCGGCCAGCACATGGATGCCCGCCTCCACCGCCGCTCGAATGTATTCGGTTTTTTTTGCGTTGTTGCCGGCGGTGATCATGACATTGCCGGGTTTCTGCTGGACCATTCTTTGCAGATAGTCGGGACCGATATAGAGTTTCTCTTGCCAGCGGGTCGGCTGATCAGCGCGCTGGTTGTACTGATCAATGCGCTTTAGATGGTCCTCGACCTCCGCCCCCTGCGGCGCATAGACATAGACAACCGGCGAAACCTGATCGTACATGGTCTTTTGCACCAGGCCGGCATGAAAGTGGCCGGGATCCAGCGTCATCAACCGGACTTCGCCTTTGGCGCCGGTGAAAGGCTTCGCGCTTTTATCCGTGCTGCAGGAGGCCAGCAGCACCGGGATCAGCACGCACAGCAGGGACAACAGGGATTCGTTCGACATGGCAACTCCATTTTCATTCTATGATACAGGGCCTTAGAGGGCGTCGATGACGCCGCGGACATAGCCGATGGATTCCGCTGCGCCAGGCAGCGGATCGTTTTCATTTTTCTCATACTCCAGGGCCAGAACCCCCTGGTAGTTCATTTTGTTCAGGGTTTTAATCAACCGCGGAAAGGGGATCACGCCCCGGCCGATCTCCACGGTTTTGCCCTCTTTGCCGGCTGCAGAGACATCTTTGATGTGAATATCGAACAACCGGTCAAAATACTTTTTCACCGCCTCGGCCGGATCCTGAGCGATGCGCATGGTGTGGCCGATGTCCATGCACAGTCCGATGCGCTGGTCCAGTTTTTTCACCCGCTCGTACACATCCGCAGGACTTGGGTAGCGCTGATCGCCGGGACCGTGATTGTGGATGGCGAGGATAATGCCCGTCTCCTTGACTTTTTGCTCGCAGAGAGCCAAAAGCGCATACTCAGGCACACCGACGATCAGTTTCAGCGCTGCGGCCTGAGCATAGGCAAAGGCCTGATGAACCTGCGCCTCGTTCGCCATATAGATCACGCCGGCGCCGTACAGATCGAGGCCGGCGTGGCGCACGCTTTCGGCCGCTGTTTTGATCTCTGTGATCGACGCCTCCAGGGGCAGATGCATGCTCTTCAAACAGATTTTATTCACGCCCACGGTCTGAGTCATGGCCACAGCCTGTTCCAGGCTGAATTTGCGAAAGGTGTAGGAAGCCATGCCTAACGTCAGAGGGCCCTTTTTCGGTTTTGCCTGCACAACGCTCGCAGATGAGAGACAGCCGGCCAGAACCGCCGCTCCGCCGGCTTGAAAAAACTGTCTGCGACTGGTATATCCGTTCATCTCTTGCTCCTTTTTTCTTTTTCATTTCAGCAGAAATACAAAATTGTGAAAAATATTTATAATGTCAATAGAAATTATCGTAGGTCTGTCTGCCGGCGATCAATAAATGATGTTTTTTGGAATAAAAGTCAGTATATTACTACGCACGAGGAATTTTTACCCGAATCAAGGACCATGACTGAACGTTCAGACACACCCCTTCGCGTTTTGCTGGTAGACGATGACGATGTTCTGCGCGAGGCCTGCCGCCGGCTGCTGGAAAGCGAGCAACTGCAGGTGACGGCAACAGCGGATCCGAACCATGGGCTCGAGCTGGCGGCGCAGCAGCCGTTCCCCATCGCTCTGGTCGATTTCCGCATGCCCGGCATGACCGGCATTGAATTTATTCAGCGCATCAGCCTGGTCAGCCCGCACACCGCGGTGATTCTGATGACCGGATACGCCACCATCGAGATGGCGGTGGAGGCCATCAAAATGGGCGCACGCGATTATATTGCCAAACCGTTCGAACCGGATGCGTTGATGGAGATCATCCGCCGGATCGCCGCCGAGCTGCCGGCCCCGTCTGCCGCAGGGGAGGAGGAGCTCGCTTTTGAATTCAACGGCAAACCGGTGCACATCATCGGCAAAAGCCAGGCCATGCAAAAGGTCTTTAGCCTGGTGACCAAAGTGGCTTCCACAGATTCCACTGTGCTGGTTCAGGGGGAGAGCGGGACCGGCAAGGAGCTGATCGCCCGGGCCATTCACGCTTTCAGCCATCGGGCGGCCTTTCCTTTTATCGCCATGGATTGCGGCTCGCTGGTGGAATCGCTGTTTGAAAGCGAGCTGTTCGGCCACATCAAAGGCTCCTTCACCGGCGCCACGGCCACCAAACACGGCGCCTTTGAACTCGCCGAAGGCGGCACGTTTTTCTTCGACGAGATCGGCAATATTTCTCTCAACGTTCAGGCAAAAATCCTGCGCGCCATTCAGGAAAAAGAGATCCGCCGCGTGGGTGCTTCGCAGAGCATCAAGATCGATGTCCGGCTGATCGCTGCCACCAATCTGGATCTGCAGACCGCTGTGAGCCAGGGGAGCTTTCGCGAGGATCTGTTTTATCGCCTCAGCGTCATTCCCATTCACCTTCCAGCGCTGCGGGAGCGCAAAGAGGACCTGCCTCTGCTGATCAAGGTCTTTTTGCAAAAGTACAATTTACGGCGCCGCAAAACACCTTTGCTCAGTCTGTCGCCTGAGGCTGAACAGGCGCTCATCCACTATCACTGGCCTGGCAATATCAGGGAACTGGAAAACGTGCTTGAAAGAGCGGCTGTGGTGGAGGACTCGGATCGGATCGAGTTGCACAGTCTGCCTCTGCATCTGCAGCAACCGGGACGCGATGGCAGGCCGATCGCCCAGCAAGAGTTGCTTTCCCTGGAGGAGATGGAAAAGCGCTATATCGCGAAAGTCCTTTCTGATCAAAATGTTAACATCAGCCAGGCTGCCCGGATACTGGGCCTGGATCGCAAAACGTTATATCAAAAGATCAAAAAATACGATCTGAAACAGCCTTAACACCTCAATTTTCCTTCTTATATATCCTCGTGTGGCATAATTCCACACTTGATTCTCTCATTATTGCAATACTCCTTTTCCCGCACAGTGACAGCTGTTTTTTAAATCATTTATTTACATGATTTTATATTTTTACAACAAAGGGCAAATCTGGCATGGTCTTTGATTGATGGGATTTGGAAAATACCATTATATAAAGAAAACAAATGAACTGTTTGATCATAAACAACCCGCACCATGAGCTGCCGGACACTCTTGATCGTTTTTTGCAGGACAAAGAGGTGGAAACGGTTCGATTCTGCGACCCGTGGATGGCCGTGCAAAAGGCTCAGGAGCAGCATTTTGACCTGATTCTTCTCGATGCACAGACACCAGGGATGCGCATTGACAGCACGATCCAACTGTTGAAGGGGTGTGATCCGCAGGCGCGCATCATCGTGCGCACGGATGAGAACTCTCGTCATCTGGAGGCGCAGGTGCGCAACGAGCGGGTCTATTATTACCATGTCGATTCTTTCGGTGATCAGGAGCTGCTGCTGGCGATTGCCGCTGCGCTCGGCGTTCTGGGTCATCCATCGGTCAAGGAGTCGTGATCTGTTTTTTTCAGCCCAATCATCCATCAATGAATAAACAGCGAGGAAACAATGCAAGCGAGCGATGTGTACAGCAAGTATCCTGGGAACGATCCATCGGTTCTGATTCCGATTCTGCAGGATGTGCAGGAAGTGTACGGTTATGTGCCCGAGGAGGAGCTGCATAATATTGCCAAACATACGCACCTGCCGGTCAGCAGGGTTTTTGGCGTTGCCACGTTTTATAATCAATTCCGCCTCACGCCGCTGGGCAAGAATGTGATCCGCGTATGCCGCGGCACGGCGTGTCATGTCAAAGGGTCTTTGGATATTCTCACCACGCTGGAGACCGAGCTGGGGGTCAAAGCGGGCAGCACCACCCGGGACGGGCAATTCACCATCGAGACAGTGGCCTGCATGGGCGCCTGCAGCATTGCGCCGGTCATTTCGATCAACGACGAATTTTTCGGCGGCCTAACGGTCAAAGAAGCGCAAAAGTTAATCGCCTCTCACCGGGCGGAAAAAAGTGAATGAGGAGCTTATGAATTCCTATACCCCATTATTTACCAATTGCTGGCACACTCAGGAAACCCCGTGCAAATATTTCGTGACCTGCGTCCAAACCGCTCCTCAGTGCAACCAGTCGGCGGAGAGCAAAAAGCGATTGGACGCTTTCAAAAAAGAGTTGTTGCTGGAGGAGCACCGCCAGCCGGTCATCCTGGTCGGCATGGGCACCTGCGGTCTGGCCAACGGAGCGCAAAAGGTGTATGACGCGCTGGCGGCTGAGCTGAAGAAAAAGAACATCAACGCCAAACTGGTGGCCACCGGTTGCGTCGGTTACTGCTCCCGCGAAGTCATCGTCGACGTCAAGCTGCCGGGTTCGGGCCGCATCAGCTATGCGGAGGTCAAGCCGGAGGATGTGGAGAGGATCATCGACGAAACCGTGGTGCAGAAAAACCTGCTGGCGGATAAAGTGCTTGGCGTGTACACGGATGGGCCGCACAACGGCTGGAAGGATGTGCCGTCGATGCAGCAGGTTCCGTTTTTCGCCAAGCAGAAAAAGCTGGTGCTGGAAAACTGCGGCGTCATCGATCCCGAAAGCATCGATCAGTATCTGGCGCGCGGCGGCTATCAGGGGTTGAGCCAGGCGCTCAACACCATGAAGCCGCAGGAGGTGGTTCAGAATGTGCTCAAGGCCGGATTGCGCGGCCGTGGCGGCGGCGGTTTTCCCACCGGTAAAAAATGGGAATTGGCTGCCAGGAGCAAAGGCGATAAAAAATATCTGATCTGCAATGCGGATGAGGGCGATCCGGGCGCGTTCATGGACCGCGCGGTTCTGGAGGGCGATCCTCACCGCATCATCGAGGGCATGGTGATCGCCGCCTACGCCATCGGGGCATCGGAAGGGTATATTTACTGTCGCGCGGAATATCCGTTGGCCATCAAGCGGTTGCTCAAGACCATGGACGACGCCAAGCGCTACGGCCTATTGGGTAAAAACATCCTCGGCAGCGGTTTTAATTTTGATCTCAAGATCAAAAAAGGCGCCGGAGCTTTTGTTTGCGGTGAAGAGACCGCGTTGATCCACTCCATCGAAGGCAAGCGCGGCATGCCCCGTCCGCGTCCGCCTTATCCGTCGGATGAGGGATTGTTCGGCAAACCGACGGTGATCAACAATGTGGAGACCTTTGCCAATGTGCCGACCATTTTTAAATATGGCGCCGATGCCTTCAGCGCCATCGGCACCGCCGGTTCCAAGGGCACGAAAATTTTCGCCCTGTCCGGCAAGATCGTCAACACCGGACTGGTGGAGGTGCCCATGGGCACGCCGCTGCGCGAGGTGATTTACGACATCGGCGGCGGTTGTCCGGACAACAAAAAGTTCAAAGCAGTGCAGATCGGCGGCCCCTCGGGCGGCGCGCTGCCCGATTCGGTTCTCGACACGCCGGTGGATTATGAGTCGCTCAAGTCCATTGGCGCCATGATGGGATCCGGCGGACTGGTGGTGATGGATGAGTCCACCTGCATGGTGGATGTGGCCAAATTTTTCATGACCTTTATTCAATCGGAATCCTGCGGTAAATGCATCCCCTGCCGCGAGGGCACCAAGCGGTTGCTGGAGATCCTCGAGCGGTTGACGCAGAGCTACCGCAGCGAAAAGTCGCCGGATGAGGCGCTGCTGCGTTTCCAGGGCATGGTCTATTTGGAGCGCCTGGCCGAGGTGATCAAGAACACCTCTCTGTGCGGCCTGGGTCAGACCGCAGCCAATCCGGTGCTGAGCACATTGCGCTATTTCCGCGACGAATATGAGGCGCACCTCTATGACCGGCACTGTCCGGCCGGCCATTGCCGCGAGCTGTTGACCTATCGTATCGACACCGAGGCTTGCACCGGCTGTACCGTGTGCGCGAAAAAATGCCCGGAAAACGCCATTGTGGGTGAAAAGAAAAAAGCGCACTATATTATCGAAGAAAAGTGCATCCGCTGCGATCAGTGTCGAGCCAATTGTAAATTCAACGCCATCTTTGTCGAATAGCCTGGCGCCGTGAAACCGGCTGACAGGATCACAGGCGTCTGTGATCGGCTCCGGGTCGGTGCACAGACGCGATAATCAAAAGCATGAATGAACGTTAGAACGCCAATGAGGAACGTATGACGATTACAATAAACAACAAAGAGGTTTGGGCCAACCCCGGCGAGACCATTCTCGCGGTGGCGCAACGAGAAGGCGTGCACATTCCCACGCTGTGCTATCTGAAAAATCTTACTCCCACCGGCTCCTGTCGCATCTGCGTGGTGGAAGTGGAGGGACAGCGCAGCCTGGTTCCTTCCTGCGCTTTCCCGGCGGCCGAAGGGATGAAGATACAGACCAACTCGCCGCAGGTACGGCGGGCGCGTAAGACCATTGTGGAGCTGCTGATCGCCAATCACCCGCAGGATTGTCTGGTGTGCGTGCGCAGCGGCAACTGCGAATTGCAGAAACTGTCGGAGCAGTATGAAGTGCGCGATCACCGGTATCAGGGTGAACGGCGCAGAGCCAAAATCGACCTGGCCAGCCCCTCCATCGAGCGCGATCCGGAAAAATGCATCCTCTGCGGCCGCTGCGTGCGGGTTTGCCATGAAGTGCAGAACGTAGGCGCCATCGATTTCGTGCGCCGCGGTTTTCAATCCACCGTAGCGCCGGCCCTGGACGGCAGCCTCAATACCATCGCCTGCGTGTTCTGCGGGCAGTGCGTGGTGGTTTGCCCGGTGGGCGCTCTGCGTGAAAAGGGCAGTCAAAAGGGGGTGTGGGAGGCGATCAACAATCCCCAGAAGCACGTGGTGGCCCAGATCGCCCCGGCGGTGCGCGTGGCGCTGGGCGAAGAGTTCGGCATGGAGCCCGGCAGCGTCGTCACCGGCAAGATTACGGCCGCTCTACGTCGTCTCGGCGTGGACCGGGTGTTTGACACCAATTTCGGCGCGGATTTGACCATCATCGAAGAGGCGCATGAACTGCTGAACCGGGTGAACAACAAAGGCGTGTTGCCGTTGCTCTCCTCCTGCAGCCCGGGGTGGGTGAAATATGTCGAGCATTTTTATCCTGACCTGCTGCCCCATGTCTCTACCTGCAAGTCGCCGCAGGAGATGGAGGGCGCCATGATCAAGAGCTATTATGCCCAAAAAGTCGGCATCGATCCCAAGGATGTGTTCGTCGTATCGATCATGCCCTGCATCGC
>CAZKQR010000114.1:0-11308 GCA_964554965.1 uncultured Cytophagia bacterium
TCCCGCTGGATGAGGCTGTTCAGCCGGTCCAGCGACACCTCCCGCCATTGCGGATTGGACTTGGGCAGAATGCCGTTGACGCCATGCGACTCCAGATTGGATTCGTCGACCACATACAGCCCATAGCGATCGCAGAGATCGTACCAGCGCGGATCATTCGGATAGTGCGAGGTGCGCACCACATTGAAATTGCTCTGCTTCATCAGCTGGATGTCATGGACCATGCTGGCGTAGGTCACCACATGGCCGCTGGTCGAAAGATGTTCATGCCGGTTGGCGCCCTTGAGCTTGACCGGACGGCCGTTGATGAAAAGCTGCGCCTCCTTGAGCGCCACCTCGCGAAAACCAAAACAGCACTCCTGTATCTCCGCCGGCCGGTTGCGACGGTCACGCAAAGTGAAAAAAAGCTGATACAAATTCGGTTGCTCGCTGGACCACAGAGCCGGCCGCTCCACCCGACAGGTCAAGTCAAGAACCGCCTCGCCCGCCGGGGCCAGCTGCGGCAACAGCGCCTTCAGAGGAGGATCGGTTTGAACAGTTCTTCCGCGGCTGTCGACGAGCTCCACCTCCAGCTGCACTCCGCGGACGGCCTGGTCGGTATAATTTTTAATCCGGGCGTTGAGAAATAGACGGGCGTTTTCATATTTTTCATCCAGGTCGCAACGGACAAAATAGTCAGCCAGATGCAAGTCCGCGCCGGCATACAAGTAGACATCGCGTAGAATCCCGCCGTAATGCCACATGCCCTGGCATTCCATGTAACTGCCGTCACAGAACTTGAAGACCTGTACGGCGAGGCTGTTTTCCCCTATGCGGGCAAAGCGGCTGATGTTGAACTCTGCGGGAGAGAACGAGTTCTCCGTATAACCCACATAGTGGCCATTCACCCAGACCTGATAAGCGGATTTGACGCCGCCAAAGTGAATGAACAACTGCCGTCCCTCCCACTCTGCCGGCACGGAAAAAGAGGTGAGATAGGAGCCCACGGGATTTTTCTCCGCCGGAATGTGCGGCGGATTGGGCGCGCCGAACGGATACTTGGTGTCATAATAAAGCGGCACGCCGTAGCCGTTCAACTCCCAAAGACCCGGCACGGGAAAATCAACCCAGCCGGCGGCGTCAAATCCGGGTTGAAAAAAATCTACAGGCCGGTCAGCGCTGTTGCTCACCCAATGGAATTTCCAGGAACCGCTGAGCAGGCGATAGTATGCGGATGTCTCTATCTGATGCGTCTTCGCCTGCTCTCTGGTGGCATACGGAATGCCGGAGCAGCGCGCCGGCTCGCGGTTGATCTGAAAAAGCTCTGGATTTTCCAGCTCGACCGGCTGATCTAACGCTTGGATGGGGTTGATCGGCAATCCAACGATCATCAGCAGGCAAAGGAAACGGTGATAGAACATGGCGGCCTCTTTCGCTAAATCCGAGTGATTGCAAGCTCACCCCAACCTATCGATTGCATAGGGGAGCCGTTTTGGCCCGGGCTATTGTCGTACTCTGGGCCGAGATGGAAACGAACGCTTGCATTTATGGCAGGTTTTTAATAATTTGTCAGTTCAGGTAATCAGCTATCAGATAAATAATATTGGAGATATCATGATTTCAAATACCGTGGATCGACGGGGATTCTTTCGTTCCGTGACCGGCGGAATGGTCGGAGGCCTGGCGCTGCTGAGCATGCCCAAGAGCTCTCCGGCCCGCTATCTTGTGGCCAACGACCACGATTTTTCCGCCAACGATGAAAATTTCTGGCGTGTGGTGCGGGATCAATTTCCGCTGCAAAAGACAAGAATCTATATGAATAACGGCACGATGGGCCCGTCTCCGTTCGTCGTGCAGGAGGCGATGCGCAGTCGTGAGGAGCTGGTCAACGTCACCGGCGAATACGGCGGCTATGAGGAAAGCCGGCCCAGACTGGCCCGTTTCCTCAACTGCAGCGAAGACGAGATCGCGCTGACCCATAATGTCACTGAGGGCATCAACATCATCGCTCAGGGCATTCGGCTGCGCAAGGGGGACGAGGTTATCCTGACCAATCATGAACATCTGGGCAACGCCATTCCCTGGTATGCTCGCGCCAAACGGGACGGCGTCGTGGTCCGTGCCATGCCGTTAGGCAACGACAGCCAGGATGTCCTCAACCGTCTCAACGACACGATCACCAAGAAAACCCGCGTCATCGCGGTACCACACATGACCTGCACCCAAGGGCAGATCCTGCCGGGCAAAGAGATCTGTCGCCTGGCGCACGATAAAGGCCTCTGGGTCCTGCTGGATGGCGCCCATCCCTGTGGAATGTTCCCTGTCGATGTCAAAGAACTCGACTGCGATTTTTACGCTTCCTGCGGTCACAAATGGATGATGGCGCCCAAGGGCACCGGATTTCTCTACATTAAAAAAGAAAAACTGGATGTGGTGGAGCCGATCATGACCGGCGCTGGATCAGAGGCACAATGGGATTATGAAACAGGCCTCACCGCCTGGGCGCCCAGCGCCCGTCGTTACAACTTTGGTTCGCAGAGCGCCGCGCTGTCTCTGGGCTTGTGTGCGGCCACCGACTTTCTCGATCTGCTCGGTATGCAGAACATAGCCGCCCGGGGCAGAATGCTCGCCGACCATCTGCGCCAGGGATTGAAGAACATTCCGCAGGTCGAGATCCTCACTCCAGAGGAAAAGCAGTCTTACAACTCGATCATCGGCTTCCGGTTGAAAAACATGCCCTATAACAAATTCCAATCCTGGCTGTCGGAGAACCATCAAATTAGAATCCGTGGTGTCGGCGAAAGCAAACTCAACTCCCTGCGGATCTCACTGCACATCTACAATTCGCCGGATGAGGTGGACCGCCTGTTGGAGGGGATTGGCAAAGCCGCCACGCTGTAGACCAAAGCCGTTCAGTCGGCTGCAACGACCACGGCTCCTGCTGCGCTTTCCCGGCTCTGCAGGAGCCGATGGATCGCCAGCAGGCTGAGGCCGAGAAGCGCCACACCTGCGACCACCAGCCACCATGGCAGCAGCGGCATCACCGTGGCCTCGACGACCTCCTCCGGAAAGCCCAGCAGCGATGCGTAGTTCAGCGTGCCGGTCAGAGTGATCGACGAGTTGTGCAGGCTGTGCAAAAGAAAGCATGGCCACAGGGAGCGGGTGCGCACATACATCCAACCCAGCACCAGGCCGAGGACAAAGGCGGAGACAAACTGCCAGATGTTGAGGTGTAGAATGCCGAACAGCAGAGAGCTGAGCACGATCGCCTGCCAGGGCGAGTAGCGATCTAAAAAGCCCCGCAACACCAAACCGCGAAACAGCATTTCTTCCAGAAAAGGCCCAAGGATCCCGCCGGCCAGTAAGGCCAGGGGCACCGATTGTTCCATCAGCCGTCGCATCAACTCCATCAACCAGGGCGACACCGGTTTGATCAAGGTCACCACCGCCATGGTCTCGAACAGAACGACCGCCAATCCCAACAGCAGAGGGATGAACCAGGGGATGATCTTCCACGAGAACGCGGTATAGCGAAACACCGCACGGAAAGGTTCCCGGGTCAACCGCCGGCCCAAAAGGATCGTGCTGCCAAAGGTCACCAGATAGGTGAGGATAAAGATCGGCAGAGAGGTGACCAGTCCGGTGGTGCTGAGGTTTTTGTGCACGACCCAGTTGTACGCCACCAGTCCAAGCAGCATGAGGATCTGCACCAGAATAGAAAACAGCAGCAGGCCGACGGCGCCGGCCAGACCTGGAAATTTTTTCTTTGTTTGTTCCATCGGTGCGGTGTCGATCACCGCCGCAGGCGGCACCGGTTCTAAGGGCATTCTATTTCTCCTCGGATAAAGACCAAAGCTGAATTTACACAATAAAAACAAAATCCAAAAAATTTTTTTCTTGCGCTGAAAACTATTTTAGCTTATGTTATGATCAATGAGCACCATCACAACAAGGAGGAAACGGTGAGCCATCTACTGGTTACGATCCTTATCGGTTTTCTTGTCGGCGCTATCGCCAAATTCATTTTACCGGGCCGTGATCCGGGTGGATGGATCATCACCACGTTGTTGGGCATCGGCGGCGCCGTGGTGGCCACGCACCTGGGCAAACTGCTGAATTTTTACCCCGCCGAGGGACTGCCCAGTTTCATCAGCGCCGTGGCAGGGGCCATCATCCTGTTGATGCTGTATCGCCTCATCAGAAGATAATGAAGAACGCCGAAGAGCCGCGCTGGGCGTGCTGGGCGCGCGAGCTACAGGCGATCGCGCAAAACGGTCTTCTCTATGCCCAAAATCCCTTTGACCAGGAGCGTTATGCGCGCCTTCGTGAAATCGCCGCAGAGATATGGGCGCAGCAGACCGGCTCTGATCGATCGACGGTGTTGCGGCTGTTCTGCGAACAGAGCGGCTACGCAACGCCCAAGGTTGACGTGCGCGGAGTGGTCTTTGACGGCGACCGGTTGTTGCTGGTGCAGGAGGCCGGCGACGGCGGCTGGACGTTGCCCGGCGGCTGGGCGGATCCCAACGAATCACCGGGCGAAGCGACCGTGCGGGAAATCTTTGAAGAGTCAGGTTATCGAACGCGTGCGGTCAAACTGCTGGCCGTCTATGACCGGAGCAAGCACAGGCATTCAACGTTTTTCCCCTTTCACATCTACAAGCTCTTTATCCGCTGTGAGTTGATCGGCGGGCAACCGACCTGCAGTCACGAGACCTCAGGCGTGCAGTTCTACACACGCGCAGGGCTGGAGGGTTTGCCGCTCTCCGAGTCGCGCACCACGTTTGCACAACTGCAGCGCATGTTTGCACACGCAGAAAATCCGGACTGGCCGGCGGATTTGGATTAACCCAACCGGACATCAATGAACAGAGTGAATCGTTGGGCGGGATTCACAGTCTCCTCCTGTGAATCCGCTTTTTTTTTTTGCCTGCCCCGGACCAAGAAGGGCCGAAAGGCTCATCCGCTATTCCGGGATAAAATCTTTCAGGGAGCAAACCGCTTATGTCTGCATTCCCCTGGTTGGGTGTCATCGCCCGCTATGGAACGCGCCTCGCCGTCGCCGGCATCGACCGGCCGGTGACCCTGTATGAAGGCAATACCCCGCTGATCCCAGCGCCGCGGCTGGCGCAGGCTCTGGGCGGAGGCTTTGAGCTGTTCCTCAAATATGAGGGGCTGAATCCAACCGGTTCCTTTAAAGACCGGGGTATGACCGCTGCCGTGACCCAGGTGGCTGCTGAGGGCGGCCGGGCGATCATCTGCGCCAGCACCGGCAACACCGCCGCATCGGCCGCTGCCTATGCCGCCCGTGCAGGCATTCGCTGTTTTGTCCTGGTGCCGCAGGGCAAGGTGGCAGTGGGCAAGCTGGCCGGCGCCCTGGCCTACGGCGCCCGGGTGATCTCCATCGCCGGCTCGTTTGACGACGGACTGGCCATGGTGCGCGAGGCCAGCGCCAGACTGCCGGTGGTTCTGGTCAACTCCATCAACCCGGCACGCATGCAGGGGCAGAAAACCGCCGCCTTTGAGATCTGCGACGCCCTTGGAGATGCGCCGGACTGGCACTGCCTGCCGGTGGGCAATGCCGGCAACATCACCGCCTATTGGATGGGATACAGCGAATATTTCAGCGACCGGACCATCGGCAGACGCCCGCAGCTTTTGGGCGTGCAGGCCGAAGGCTCGGCGCCCATCGTCCGCGGCCATGTGATCGAAAAACCGGAGACGCTGGCCACCGCCATCCGCATCGGTAATCCAGCGCGTTGGCAGGACGCCGTGCGCGCATTACAGGAATCGAACGGCCACATCTGTATGGCCAGTGACGACGAAATTATGGCCGCGTACCAACTGGTGGCAAAAACCGAGGGGATCTTTTGCGAGCCCTCCTCCGCAGCAGGGATCGCCGGCCTGGGTAAAATGGTCGCACAGGGCGACATGAATCTGCGCGGCAAACGGGTGGTGTGTGTGTTGACCGGACACGGCCTCAAAGACCCGGACAGCGCCCTGCACTGCGCCGCACCTCCGTTATCCATTAAGGCGGACATGGAAAGCCTGCAAAGAATCATTCTGCAGTCCGAGTAATCGAGCAGTGAAACGTGGCCCATCGGCCGCTTTTTGCGATCCGAGGCATGCCTTTGCGCAAAGATCGGGATGAATCATGAAACACCCATTGAAAAACATCAAAGTCTATATTCCAGCCACCAGCGCCAACCTGGGTCCGGGATTCGATTGCGTCGGCATTGCGCTGGATCTGTGGAACCGGTTCGAACTGGAAATCGACCCGATGCAGAAAAAACTTCGGGTCGAAAATTACGGCGAAGGCGCCCAGGAACTGCCGTCGGATGCAAAAAATCTCGTGGTGCAGACCATGCTGCAGACGCTGCCCGACCGTTACGCGCGGCGCATGCATCAATGGAAAATTTGCTGCTACAATCAGGTGCCCTGCCGCAGCGGCCTGGGTTCCAGCTCCACTGCGGTGCTGGCCGGCGTGGCGTTCAGCCAGGCGATCCAAAAGGGCTCGGTGCACCTGATGGACATCCTCAAGCAGGCGGCTTCGCTGGAAGGCCATCCTGACAACGTGGCGCCGGCGGTGATGGGCGGTTTGGTGGTGGCGGCGATCAAGGACGGTCAGGTGTTTGTTCATCCCATCCCCGGCGTTATGACCGAAGTGGTGGTCTGCGTGCCGGATTATCACTTTCTCACCAGCTATGCGCGCACCCTGGTGCCGAAAAAATTCACTCGCACGGATACGGTGTTCAACATCAGCCGCAGCCTGCTTGTGGTCGAGTCGATCCGGACCGGCAACGACGAGTTGCTGGCACAGGTGTTGGAAGACCGGCTGCACGAACCCTATCGTCTGCCCCATATTCCGGGCGCTGAAGAGGCGGTTCGCTCCGCTCTGGCCAAGGGAGCGGTGGCGGTTTCCTTGAGCGGCGCAGGACCCGGACTGCTCGCGTTCGCCCGCAAGCGGCACCATGTCATTGGTCGCGCCATGCAGTCGGCGTTTCAACGCGCAGGACTCGATGCGCGCTACTGGATCATCCGCGCCTGCACCTCTGGCCTACGGCTGGAGGGCGCGCCCTGCCGCCTGTAGCCGGACATAGCACTTGTTGTTCAAATTTTAAAAAAAGAGAATCCCTTTATGAAAGAATCGACTTCTATCGCTTTTATCGGCTCAGGAATGATGGCAGAGGCGATGATCGTCGGCCTGCTTAAACAAAAGCGTCTGCCGGCCGGCCAGATCATTGCCTCCGGTCCACGGCCTGAACGCGGCCGCAACTTGGCGAAAAAACACGGCATCTCCTGGACCACGGACAACGCCAAAGCGGCCGAAGGCCGTCAGATCGTCGTGCTGTCGGTAAAGCCGCAGAAAATGACCAACGTGTTGGCCGAACTGCATTGCCGCATTCATCCCGAAGCCCTGGTGCTGAGCATTGCCGCTGGGGTGAACATTGCCACCATCACCACCGGTCTGGCGCACCGCGCCGTGGTGCGGGCCATGCCGAACACGCCTGGGCAGATCGGCAAAGGGATCACCATGTGGACCGCCACGGCTGAAATCTCCGATGAACAGAAACATCAGACCGCCATCATCCTCGGCGCGCTGGGGGAAGAGATATTCTCCAAGGATGAAGACGACATGGACAAGGCCACGGCGCTCAGTGGGACCGGACCGGCTTATATCTTTTTGTTTATGGAGGCCATGATCGATGCCGGCGTACACCTGGGATTCAGCCGCAGGGTGGCTCAGCAGCTGGTGCTGCAGACCATGGCCGGCTCAGTCGAATATGCACGGCAAAGCCAGCAGCATCCAGCGGAACTTCGCAATCAGGTGACCTCTCCGGGCGGAACCAGCGCAGAGGCGTTGTATCACATGGAAAAAGGAAGCCTGCGGACCGTGGTGTCCCGTTCCATATGGGCGGCATATCAGCGCAGCAAAGCGCTGGGCGGTCGCAGACAGGCAGAGATCGGGGAAAAAAATTAAACAAAAAAAGCCCTTCAAGGAAGGGCTTTTTTGCAAGGGGAAACTGTTTTAAATCGCTTTGGTCACTTTGCCCGCGCGCAGGCAGCGGTTGCAGACATAGGCCTGACGTGTAGATTTTCCGTCCTGAATGCGCAGCTTTTTGATGTTCGGCATCCACCGGGTTCTGGTCAAATTATGGGCATGGCTGATCTTATTTCCGCTCATCGGACCCTTGCCGCAGATATCACACCGTTTCGACATGATAAACACTCCCTATTCAAATAGTCACTTAATCTCAACACAAACAAAAGCAAATCCTTACATTTAAAGCCTTACAATGTAAAGAAAAATTGAGAAAAAATCAAGGAAAAAAGATTTTTTCATGCTGCCGCCCTCTACCCGGCCCTTTCCCACTCCCCTCACAGTTGAGAAAAATCCAGCGGTTGCAGAATCAGGTCCGTGACGTTGCACACAGTGTCCGCAAACTCGGGCCTGTTTTTCAAAACCGCCCAGTCAGGATGACGGCGAAAAGCGCTCCAGCATTTATCCCGTTCCGCCATATCCTTGAAAACCAACAGGTATTGCAGATTGGGACGCTGCGGTCCAATCAGCGTCTCGGCAAAAAAGACCGGCGTCAATCCGCACTGACGAAAGAGCTCGATTTCACCGCCCTGGGTGAACATGTGGATTTTTTTGCGGCTTTGCACCTGGTTGGGATTTGCATAGGTGCGCCATTCGAACACCCTCGCCGTGTCATGAATGCGCAATAGAGTCGGGAACAGCGGCGTAAAACAACGCAACAGGGAATTCTCCATGCGCCGGCAGCCCGGGTCGCTGCTGGAAAGGGAGTGAAAGAACGCTCCGTCCCGCATATACGCTGCATCCTGCAGCAGACGATCTTCGCTGTGCAGAACAGAATCGCTGTTTGAATGCGGCAGAAGAGCATAGATCGAAGAGCTGCTGGAGCCGTACAATGCACCAAAGAGTCCCACGGGCGAGATCCCCTGCCGATTCCAAGCCGGCATGGCAGCCTGTTTTAAAAAATCCAGCAGCCGCTTGCGGCCATCGCCATAGGGCGCCAGGTAATGGCGCCATTCCAGATAGGCCGCAGCGACCTCCCGGCCCGAGTCTTTGGCTGCCGCAGTAAACTCTTGATCCATAGCTGCTCCAAAACGCATTGGATGAGCGGAATAATAGTGATTCAGGCGGATTTTCGCAAGAGGAAAAAAAACAGGCGCTCAACGGGTGCGCGCCAGACGCAGCGAGTTGGCCACAACAGAGACGGAACTAAAGGACATCGCCAACGCGGCGATCATGGGATTCAGGTAGCCCAAAGCAGCCAGAGGAATGCCCAACAGATTATAGAAAAAAGCCCAAAACAGATTCTGTTTGATGGCAGTCAGGGTTTGTCGCGACAAACGAATGGCCTGAACCACGCCGTGCAAATCCCCTTTCATCAAGATAATGGAGGCGCTATCGATGGCCACGTCCGCGCCTGCGCCCAGAGCGATGCCGACATCCGCCTGGGCCAACGCCGGAGCATCGTTGATGCCGTCCCCAACCATGGCCACCTTGACGCCGCGACGTTGCCATTGTTTCACCTGCTCCGCTTTCCCGTCCGGCAGCACCTGAGCGACATACTCATCAACCCCGGCCGCCTGCGCGATGGTTTTCGCTGCCAGAGGATGATCGCCTGTCAGCATCACCACGCGCAGGCCCATGCTGCGCAACTCGGCCACGCTGGCAGCGGCATCCTCTCTGATCGGATCCCTGAGCGCGATAAAACCCTGCAGAGCGCCATCCAGAGTGCAATAGATCAGCGTGCCGCCCTGTTTCAGACACTCATGAGCCTGCTGCTGTAACGGCGCAATGGAAACCCCCGAATCCTCCATGCGCTTCTGATTTCCCACGACCACTTTTCTTCCCGCTACTGTGGCGGCGATGCCAAACCCCGTTTGATTGCTAAAGCCGGTAGCCTCGGGCAGATTCAGGCCACGCGCTTCCGCTGCGGCAACGATGGCCGTTGCCAAAGGGTGTTCAGATCGCTTTTCCGCTGCGGCGGCCAAAGCCAGCATCTCCGTTTCATGAACGCCTGGCAAACAGACGATTTGGTTCACGCTAGGCTTGCCCTTTGTCAGTGTTCCGGTTTTATCCAGGATCACCACCTTAACCTGATGCGCCAGCTCCAGACTCTCACCGCTTTTAATCAGCAGGCCTTTGCGCGCAGCCTTGCCGGTGGCCACCATGATGGCCGTGGGCGTGGCCAACCCCAGCGCACAGGGGCAGGCGATGATGAGCACAGCGACAAAATGCATCAGGGCGGCGGCGAATCCTGCTTGCCTGGCGAACACGGTCCACGCCAGCAAAGTGATCAACGCGATGGCCACCACCACCGGCACAAACACCGAGGCGATGCGATCAGCCATTCGCTGGATGGGCGCTTTGGTTCCCTGGGCCTGTTCGACCAGTTGGATGATCTGTCCCAACACCGATTGGCCGGCCAAAGCGGTAACGTCGAACTCGAACGCGCCGGAGGCGGTCAGAGTGCCGGCCAGCACCCGGTCGCCCGGGCCTTTATCGACCGGAAGGCTTTCGCCGCTGATCATGGATTCATCCACTCCGGCCTCGCCGGCGACCACTTTGCCGTCGGCGGCAATTTTTTCACCCGGCCGCACCAGAACCCGATCCCCCAGCATCAGATGCTCCAGCGGAATCCACTGTTCTTTTCCATCGCGGCGCACGCAGGCGGTTTTTGGCTGCAACGCCATCAGCCCCTCGATCGCCACCGTGGTCCTAGCCTTGGCCCGGCTCTCCAGCCAGCGGCCGACCAACACCAGCGCGATGATCACCACCGTGGAATCGTAATACACCGGAACGATTCCATGTACAGAACCGGTCAGCAGCTGCGGGAACAGAGTGGCCAGTACAGAATAGCCATAGCTGCTGCCGGTGCCGATGGCGACCAAAGAGTTCATGTCAGCGGTCCAAAGACGCAGATTTTTCCAAAAGGCAGAGTAAAAGCGCCTTCCCGGTATAAAAACCACCGGTGTGGAGAGGATCAACAGCAGCTTTTGCGTATCGGATTCACTCAAAGGCCAAAGCGCATGCAGGCCGGGAAATTCCATAAGCATGGAGATGAGAAATACCGGCACAGCGAACAGCAGAGCGATGCGCAGATCACGCCGCAGCGATTGCTCGAAATCCAAGCCGCTTTGCCCAGGCTGCGCCGCGTCTGTTGAGGCAGGCACGATCAATTCATAGCCGCTCTCGGTCACCTTGTGTGCCACGGCCGCCAGAGTGTTAGCACCCTCATCCAGATCAAAATAAGCCTTTTCGCCGGCCAGATTGACCGAAACGTTGCTCACGCCCTCT
>CAZKQR010000115.1:0-11297 GCA_964554965.1 uncultured Cytophagia bacterium
GAACTTTAAATGATTGGCGCCCACCAGAGTGGGGGTGCCGACCACCTGCAAATTTTGGCGGACGAAAACCGGCCGCCTGTTGTGCGGCCCAAAGGGCGCAAAGAAGCGGAGCAACTTTAAAAACATCGCATCGATTTCCGCCAGCGAGATCTCGGCATCGATGGTCAGCCTCGGCACCAGCTGTTCTCCCTGCAGCCGGCTTGCGGCGATCTCTTCGAAACGCTGTTTAAAGACTGGAATCCGTTCTTCGCTGATCGACAGGCCGGCGGCGTATTTATGGCCGCCGTACGCCAGCAGCAGATCCTCACAGCCTTTCAGCGCATCATGAAGATCAAAGCCTTCGATGCTGCGCGCCGAGCCTTTGCCGACTCCATTTTCGACCGAGATCAGCACCGTGGGCCGGTAAAATTTTTCCACCACGCGGGAGGCGACGATGCCGATGACGCCCGAATGCCAGCCGCGTTGATGCAGAACCAGCGAACGTGTGGAGGACGGTTCAAAGCTCTGCTGCACCATCTCCAAGGCCTGGCGAAAGGTCTCCTCATCCACATTCTTGCGATGCCGGTTCTCCTGCTCCAGCACTTCGGCAATCTGCCGGGCTTCGATTTTATCTTTGGTGGTCAGTAGTCGCACCGCGCGTTCTGCGTCGCCCATGCGGCCTACGGCATTGATGCGCGGCGCGATGATGAACACGACATGGCCGGTGCTGATCTCTTTGCCGGCCAGGCCTGCCACCTCCAAAAGCGCATTCAGACCGGTATTTTCACTCTCATTCAGCTTTTCCAGACCGATCTTGACAAAAATCCGGTTTTCTTCCATCAGCGGCACGATGTCCGCGGCCGTGCCGATGGCCACCAATTCGGTAAAGTTGTCGAGAATGGACAGATCGATGCCCATGCGCAACAGCAAGCCCTGGCAAAGCTTGTAGGTGACGCCGACGCCGGCCAGCTCTTTGAACGGATAAGGACAGTCGGCGCGTTTGGGATCCAACAGCGCCACCGCTCTGGGCAGTGTGGGGCCGGGCTCATGATGATCGCAGACCAGCACTTCGATGCCCAGCGACTGCGCCAGATCGATCTCCGCATGGCCGGTGATGCCGCAATCCACCGTGATGATCAGTTGGGTGCCGCGCTCGCGCGCGGTCTCGATGCCCACGGGAGAGAGCCCATACCCTTCCGCCTGGCGGTCCGGAATATAGTAGGTGACATCGACGCCCAGCTCCTTTAGAATCAGATAGAGGAAGGAGACGGAGGTAATGCCGTCCACGTCATAATCTCCGTAGATGAGGATCTTTTCTTCGCTCAGCACCGCACGGCGCAACCGTTCCACCGCACGGTCCATGTCCTTCATCAGAAATGGATCATAGAGATTTTCCAGGTTGGGTTTGAAAAACCGGCGGGCGCTGTCATAATCGCGCACGCTGCGCCGCAGAAGCATTTTGGCGATCACTTTGGGAACACGTAGGCTTTCGGCCAAGGCATTCACTTCCTCCTGCGAAAACTCGTCTACAATGTCCCACCTCAGCTCCATACGGTCTGACTCCCTGTGATGTTAATGGCTGGGTTCGAGTGCACCCATTTCTCCCCGAAAAAATTATTTCCAAAGCCGGTCGATAAGCCGAATTCTGTAAAGACGCCCGGAAAGAAACAAAGCTGTTCTTGCCGGACGTCTCCGACGATCATTTATCTGGGACGCCGGTTGCCCGGCGCCTCTAGCAACCTACCCGAGGGTCCAATGAGACGAGCAGCCTCTTCCCTCCTATTTGGTCTTGCTCCGGATGGGGTTTGCCATGCGCCCGATGTCGCCACCGGACCGGTGAGCTCTTACCTCACCTTTTCACCTTAATCCGTCCAGGACGGAATGTCTGTTTTCTGTGGCACTTTCCCCGCCTCACGACGGGTCCGCGTTACGGACCATCCTGCTCTGCGGAGTTCGGACTTTCCTCATGCGCCCAAGGCGCACGCGATCGCCTGACCTGCTTTGGAAATTAAGCGCTTTTTGCCTCCGGCAACCAGATCATAATCCGGCCGCACACTTCGCACAAGTGCAGTTTATCCATTTGACGAATCTCCAGGCCGCGTTGCGGTGGAATGCGAGAGGAACATTCGCTGCAGGCGCCATCCCGCAACATCGCCAGAGCGACGCCGCCTCTGCCGGAGCGAATCCGGTTATAGGTGCTGAGGATTTGCCGCGGCAAACCTTTCACCGTCTCTTCGCGTTCGAGAAACAGCTTTTGTTCTTCATCCCGGGTGGTCGCCAAAGTTTTTTCCAGGATTTCCCGGCTTTCCGACTGACGGGTTAAAAGTTCTTCAATCAATGGATTCAGATCATCGCGCTCCTGCTGCAGCTTGGCCAGCGATTCCTCATATTCCAGAATTTTATACTCGAGCGCGTCCGCCTCTTTTTCCGTGTTCTCGATTTCGATGGTGATGGCGTCATATTCGCGGTTGTTCTTAACCTGATAGAGTTGGCTCTGATATTTTTTCAGCTTTTCCCGCATCAACACCACCTCATCACGGGCCTGTCGCTGCACGGTCGCCGTCTCACGGATCGCATTCTCATTCTCCTGCTGCGCCATCTGCTTAGACTCCAATTCCTGAGTAATCGCCTCCAGCCGCTGCGGCAGGTCTCCTTTGACGGATTCCAGGGTTGCCAACTGACGATCGATTTCCTGCAAGTGCATCAGGATGTTGAACGTGTTTCGCAAAATAACCGCCTTCCCATTATGGTTTCAGCCATGCGCGTTACATATAAAAAAAAGTGCAACCGAGTTGGGTGCACTTTTCAACTGACGATCCCCATGTGTGTTTGATAGCGCAAAAAATTGCCTTGCGCAAGCTTGAAAGGAAAAAGGATAAAAACCGTCATACTGATTAAGAACATAGACATGATGCACTCTAAAAGTTTCACAAAAATACAGCTATATCGGCAAAAAATCAAGAAAAAAGTTAAGCCACCGCCCCCTGGCCCTGGGCCGGCGTCTCAGGCCAGACCAGCCCTGGGACCGGCAAAAACGGTGTAGCGATCCCGGTGGATCACCCGTTCCCGGCGGCCGTCCGCATCGATAAGCGCCAGTTCCTGAATCGACACTCTGGGCTGACAGGCGGGCACATAGATCCGGTCCAGATGCACCATTCGGTCCGCCGCGGAGAACTGCCCAGCGCCGACAAAGCCGCCGAAATGATCGCTGCGGCCGAAACCGACGTGAAATCCCAACTTTTCATCCAGCAGAATCTCGCCGATGGGCGTAATGCCGAAATCAGCCAGCACGCCAAAGCCCAACTCGGCCATATTTCCATAGGCCGGTTCCTGCACCAGCCGTTCCGCCTCCTGCCTGACCGCCTCGCCCTCCCCGGCGACGGAACGAGCCCGGTTTCGTTTGATCGTATAATACAGCAGGCTGTCGCCCGACTGCACCGGCAGAATGCCCTCAGTGGCGCTGGGTTCCTCTTTTTCGCCTTCATACGGCACTATGTAGGTCTCGCCGCTGGGCAGATTGCCGACCTCACCGGCTTGTAGAAAACGTCCGCTGCTCACCGTGGCCTGGCGATGGCGCAGATCGAAAACCATGGAGCACTCACGGCGGCGATCCACTGCAAACACGATCTCTGCCCGCTCGGCGTGGTCCAGTTTTTCCTTGAGCAGCAGCAGGCGCTGAAACACCTGTTCGTAATCCACCCGCAACGCCGGGATCATGTCCGAGCAGAATCCGGGCATGGTGGCCGCGCGAAAGCCGTATTTTTTTCCATTCACTTTCAGAGGCGCGGTGGCAGAGTGTTCTGTCGGTGCAAGAAAGAGCTGAAAGTTGCGAAAGATGTGTTCCGCCTCCTGCAGCTCGCCATACTGCGACAGGGTTTCGCTTGTGTCCGGCAGTGCGCTCGCAACGCGCAGCCAGGTGGCCGGCAGATCCGCGTTGTTCAGGCCGACGCTCTCATAGGCCAACAGCGCGACCTCCTGCAGCCCGAGCTCCGTTGCCTGAGTTGCGATCATGGCGTGCCAGCCGGCCGCGAGCCGGCGGCGGCGGCGCCACGCCGGGTGATCCTCTTCAGCCTGCTTCGGCAGATCCACGACAATACCGAGCGCCCGGTCCTGTTCCAACACGGGGAACACTACCCGGATCAGACGCAGCCATTCTGCCTGCGATAGATCATTCATCCCGATCGCCCAATCTTTTAATCGTTCGCTCTGATAGTTCTAGAGTGCGCAGCTGCCGCCGGAACGTTGCAGAGGCTCACTCCTCATCGCTCTCCTGTTCGGTCTCCAGAGAGCGGCGATGGATCGGACGGGGCATGACCGAATCCTCGCCTTTGATCGACCGCCAGACGATTTCATTCAGCTCCAACTCCGGTGTGGCGTCCTCGCGATCAAAATTCATCAGCATACTTTCACGGCTGCCCCAGGAAGCCGCGGTGTTGCGTTCCGCCATGGAGACCTCCGGCCGCAGGGCACGGTAAGGGGTATAATCCGGCGTATCGGTGAAACAGGTTACCATGGGAAAAGCGGCGGCGTCATACTGACTCAACGGCTGTAAACCAAGGATCATCTCCATGGTCGCCAACATGCTCACCGTGTCATAGAGCGTATGATCCACTTCTCCGCGGCGCACATAGGGACTGATCAGCAGCGCCGGCGAGCGATGGGCATCCACGTGATCCGGGCCGTTCTGGGCATCGTCCTCGAGCACGAAAATCGCGGTGGTCGGCCAGAAGCGACTGCGCGTGACCGCCTCCACCACTCTGCCCAACGCCAGGTCGTTATCCGCCATCATGGCGCGCGGCGACAGTTTGCCCGGCATGGTGCCGACGGTGTGATCATTGGGCAAACGAAGAATGATAAACTGCGGCATCTCGCCTTGCGCTTCAAACCGGCTCAACTCTTCCAGGAACGCAGCAGCCCGCAACGTGTCAGGATAATCCAGATCCCAACCGCGATAATGGGGAGCAAAGCGTCCAACCAGAGCGGGATGCCGCGCGATCAGCGAGTCACCGCTTATATCGATGAACTCGCCGTAGCTGCGATAGGTCAGGCCGGCGGCCGCCACCGCCTCCCAGATATAACCGTTGGTGGGAAACGCGATGGAGAAACTACCCTCTGCGGGATACGGCAGACCACGACCGCTGTAAGAGGTAGGCCAAGTTTTTTCGACAAAATCCGTGGCAATGGCGCCGGTGCTCCACTCGTGGCCGTCGGCGCTGACTTCTGCGTCCACGAAAAAATTATCCAGCAACACAAACGTCTCCGCCAGCTCATGGTGATTGGGCGCGATCGTCCGGCCGAAAATGCACAGCTCAGGATCACCGTTCCCCTGGGGCAGATCGCCGAACACCTGATCATAGGTTCGATTTTCTTTGATGATATAGATCACGTGCTTGATCAAAGAGGGCTCGCCACGGCGGCGCGGCACCGGCTGTGCGACGACCTCGCTTTTCTTTGCCGCCAACCGCTTTTGCGTTTCCACGAACCCGTTGTTGCGATACACCATGCGCGTATAGGCGTCCAGTTGCCGGGCATCCGGAATGGGTATGATCGAGAGCATGCCGTTGAACAGTCCGGCGATATAGCCTTCGTTGCTTTTGCGGCCGCCATAGGGGCCTGCGGCATGGGGATTGGCTTTGGAGGTAAAGCCCTTGCCGTTGGCAACGTACAGTTTGTTATCATGCACACAGACCGCGGTCGGATACCAGCCCGCTGGAATCACCCCGGCAACGCGGGAACCGATCGCGGCCAGCTCGACGACCGCCACATCGTTATTGGTGGCATTGGCAACAAACAGGGTGCGCTCATCAGCCGATAACGCCAGACCGTTGGGTGTGCTGCCAAAGGGCGCCAGATCGTAGGGACGCAGCGAAATCTGCTCGAGCACCCGGTCTGTGGCCACATCGATAACCGAGACCTGGTCCGTGTTGGCGCAGGCGACAAAAAGGCGGCGCTGATCAGCGGTTAACAACATGGCGTTGGGGTGGTCACCGACAGCGATCCGGCCGAGCAACGTTCGTTTCGCCAGATCGATCACGGCGACCTTGGATTCGCCCCACAGGCTCACATACCCCTTGCCCATGCTGTCAGCGACACGAACGTCATAGGGAAAAGATCCCACCGCTATTCGATCGATGAGCTCAGCTTTTGCCAGATCCACCAACGCCACACTGTCGTTCTTGTTTTCAGCCACACAGAGCGTTCGGCCGTCACGGCTCACCGCCAGTCCGGCGGGAAAGAGCTTGCGCGAATCCGTTTTTTTCAGGCTGATAGGTTCTGCGGCCTCCAGGCGATCGCCCGCCCGGCGCCAATGTAGAATCTTGTCGTCCGCACCGCCGGAAGCATACAGATCCCGGCCATCGGGACTGAACGCCAATCCATAAAAACCTTTGCTGAAATCCAGTTCCTGAATTACCTGATCCCGTGCCGGATCGATGATGGTGATAAAATGGCGACTGAAACCGTTATTGTTCACCGCCAAAAGATCTCCATTGGGAGAAAGGACCATGTTCAATGGCAGATCACCCAGGGCCAGTTGCGCCCCAACCGGACTCAACAGCCAGCGGTTGGGCAGCAGGGTGCCCTCTTTCACTGGTCCGGGGAGATGAATCTTGCTGCTGCAAGCAAAAATGAAAAGGCCGGCGTAGGCCAGGAAAAGCAATCGTCTGTGAATGGACATAATAGATCCCGTTCGCTCGCATGAAAAGTGTGGGCAGGTTTAAACAAAGATAGGGTTTAACGGCAAAATACGCAAGCAGAGTTTTTGCGGGCAGGAAGAGAGGGCGGTTTGCTCTCTCTTCCTCACAATCCAAAAGCGGCGGAGATGCGATGGGTGTTGGCCAGATCCCCGGCCACAAAGGCATAGTCCAACGACAGGCTGAACAGCCGCAGACCTGCGCCGGCGGTCATATGGTCATGCGCATAGCCGCCGCGCAGACCCAGGCGTTCAAAAAAACGGATCTCTGCACCGGCAAAAGCGTCGCGGCCATCGTCGAGCTCCTGATCAAAGGTAAGCGTCACTCGGGCGGCCAGCGCAGGGGCATGATAGGAGGCAGCCGCTCCCAGGCGCAGAGCGCGGTCCGCCACATCCTTGTGTTGCGACGGCGTATCCCAGACGACGTTGGTGTTGCTGAGATTTCGCGCCGACAATCCGACGCCCAACCATCGGACCGGTTCACCCTGCACCACCTGATTGGAAACAAACCGGGCCAGAACCCCTGCATCCAACCCCTGACCAGTGCCGGTGGCCTCGTCGAGCTTGTGGTGAATGTATTTGCCTGTCACACCGAAGGAGAGCTGCACCGGCAAAACCAGCGGAGTAAACGCATCGCCGATGTGCAAGTCGAACATCACCGACCGGCAAAAGGAGATCATCACGGCATTCTCCTGGTCGCCGAAATATCCCTCCGCCTCACCGGTGGAGCGATAGCGTCCCTGGGTCAATCGCTCATAGCGGCTGCCCTGCAACGCGCCATAGCGCGGTATTTCATCCACACCCAGCCGAATCCAGCCGATGGCGAACGCCATGTTCTGCGAAAGCGCAAGTACGGCATGCGCCGAGTTGTACTGCGCTAAATTAGAAAACATGGGCACATGTTCCAGCTGCAGACGGATGCGTTGTTGCGGAGTCATGCCGGCGGGATTCCAATAGGCCATACTGGGATCATCCGCCATGGCCACAAAAGCGCTCCCCATGGCCATGGCCCGGCTGCCGACGCCGATGGACAGAAAATCCGCGGCATACTCGCCGCTGATGCCGATCGATACACAGACCAACAGCAGAAGAAGTGCCTGTTTCCATGCGCCGTGAAGGGGATGATGAACGTCTCGCGCCATGCAAAATTCCTTTCCGTTCCGTCTATTCCAGTTTGGCCAATTTTTCGATTCGTTCTATTTTTTTATCGCCGGAGCGAGCGACGAATTTCAGATAATAGACGCCGTTTGCCAACTCGCGGCCGTCTTCATCTCTGCCATCCCACTCCCATTCCACATAGCCGGTCACGCCGTACAGCTTCTCGCCGCGGATTCGTCGGCCGGATACGGTGTAAAAGGAAAGATCGACCTCCTCCGCGGTATCTTGAAGAAAAAAAGCCACCGTCGTTTCCCGCACAAAGGGGTTGGGATGGTTGGCCAGCGAAGTCACTTCAAACGCGCCGGCCACCCTGCACGTCACCTCCAGGGTGGATACATTGCCGTTGACATCCTGGGCGCTGAGGTGAAGCGAATGGTCCCCGGCGGATAACTCGGGTGCATAGGTGACCACCAGCGAACGGCGGGTCTCCTGATCCTGGGTTACGGCCATCCGGTCGCCTGTCACCGGCTGCTGGTCCAACAAAAGGCTCACCGGCGCAGCCGAGAGATCAAAGCCGCTGGAGTCTTGGAGAAAAATCGTAAACACCGGTTTCTTACCCACCACATCGCCGGAGACAAAATTTTGTCCGACCACATTTACCTGAATGGACGGACCAGAGTCATCGGCGCTGCCCATGAGAGCAAAGCAGGTCCGTGAAATGGGCAGTTTCGCGCTGGCCAATCCTTTCGCCCGGTCCAGGGTGGTGGCCAGGCTGGACCAGGTGGCTGACTCGTCATTCCAGGCATAGAGACGAACGCCATCCCGATTGAGAAAACGCTGGGTGGTGGTGTCGTCGCGTTGATAATACACACCGACCGTGCTCTCCTTTTTCAGCGCAAGGGTGGTATCGTTGAGGGCGAAGAAAAAAGCGGTGGCGGTGGTCAGACCGCCGGCGGCCAACGGCGTCAGGCTGGAGCGTTCAGCGCTCTGTCGCAAGCTCTGGTTCCAGCGCCGGCCCAGGGTCAGCAGGTTGGCCGAAGCAACCGCGGCGGAGGGCAACTCGACAAACATATCCGCTTGATCAGATACCACCATGCCGGCAGTGCCCAGGCCGGGTATTGCGATCCGCAGCGATGCCTTGGTGATGTTGTTGGTCTCATTAGTCTCTTCCACCTGCGCCAGCACATCGCTTTGAATCCAAACCGTCTGACGACCGGCCCGGCCAGAGGGCCAGGGAAAAGAGAGGGTGGTATCGGATTGTGCGGCGATCCCTTTCACCGTTACCGGCGCGCCCAGCGGCGTCCAGTTCATCTGCTCCTCGCCCTGGTACAGAGCCACGGAGAACGTCCCGGCAGCCGTGCTGCCGGTATTCTTGAGCGTGATCGAAAGAAAAATCTGTTCTGCGCCTGAAAGCGACAGCGATGATCCATCGGCGTACAGGTCCGGCCGAGACAGGATGTTCACCTGCATCAAATCACTCATCAGCTCTTTGCCGCCGGTACCGGTCAGCAGCAGTCGATAATAGATCCGGCTGCCTTCTGCCTTTTTCACCGCTTCTGTGGATTTCCACAGGCCATCGCCGGTCTGCACAGCGGCAAGGCTGTTCCAGGCAACCTGATTCAGCGACCAGCGAAATTCACCGTGCACCGCACCGCCGATCTCTTGCACCGCACTCGGGTCCACTCGACCGGTGAAATAAAAGGGCTCGTTATGGCCTGGCGTAGCGGGCCTAGTCTGCACCACAGCGGCGACCCGATGGTTCAGTGAGAATGAACAGCCGCCGCTCTCATCGACCTTATCGCTGTGAAGATAGACTTTGACCGAACCCTGACCGCTGCGATGATCCCAGGCCTTGACGATCTCGGGAGTGAACGTGAGCAGCTCGCCGGTAAGGCGTCCCTGGCTCAGGCTATGGCGAGAGGTGCTGATGAGAGAATCGTTTTCATTGTGCACCGTGATGATCGCTTCGCCGTTGGTCACTGCTTTGGCAACCACGGTCACTCGTAGCGTGTCGCCGTCCTTGTAATCAGACCGTTCCGCTTGCACAGCCGCCTGATTTTCAGCCAGCCCCAATTTAAGCGCCGGATCGCCCAGCAGATTAAAATGGCGAATAGTATCCCAATAGCCGTTGGTCTTTTTGATCAGCCCGAATTTCGCCAAAGTGGTGATCTCGCCGATAGGCCGGCGTCCCTGTTTGAAAATCGTTTCAAAAAGGGCGATGTTGAGATAGCGATCTCCGAGCATGGAGGCCCGGCCGGCGGAACCGAAATGGGCCACAATGCCGGCCTCCGGCCGCCGCAGCAGTTCCTCGCTGAGCGAAGGGCTTTCCGGATTGTCAAAATAGCCGATAAAGCAGGTGAGAGAAAACATCACCGAGTATTTATCTTTATTCTTCAACCGGCCGACATCCTCGAGCAGAAACAAACGGCTGTCCTCAAACACCTGGCCGCCGCCGTGTCCGACAAAATTAATCAGCACCTGTCCCTGGTTCCACTTTTCCGCCAGGTCCTGAGTGCTGCCGTTATAACGGGATTTCTCCAGTGTGGCCAGGCGGTTGGCGACGATGTGGTTGGGCGTATAGTCTTCCGCCAATTCATCGGCGTCGGTCTCAAACTGATCCGCATTGCCGGTCACCAGAATGAGCTGACGCCGCCATTCGCTCACAGCGTAGCTGGTCTCATAGGCGATGGTCTTGTCGACAAGAATTTCGGCCTCCTCCGGTGAATTGACCGGGAACCGGCCGATATACATATCAGGCAAAATGTCATCGCCGCTGACAGTGACAAAGGCATTGTCCGAAGAGGTCATGCCCCACGAACTGGTGTACGCCATCAGCGTGGGCAGATAGGAGCGATAACCCAGAGTGCCCGCCACCCGTTTGTCCATATAGTGGCTGGTATCGCCGAACAGCAACACATAGAGCGGCGCCGGTTTGACGAAATGGTGATAGGCATAGCGCAGAAAAGCCTGAATGGCATTGGGATCATAGATGCCATGGTTGAATTGATCATAAACATCCTGCACGTCCACCACCATGGTGCGCAGACCCTGACCGGCCCGGTAACCGGCCAAACGGTCGGCTTGCTCCTTAAAGGCCTCATGGGTGATGATGATGTAATCGGCGCCGTTGCCCTCACTCAACAGGTCGGAGCCGGCGTCCGCCGTAATGCGCTCAACACGCCTGAGCCGTTCTTCCGACACCAGGAAGAACTTTTTTTCATCCGCACTGGCAAATGAGAAAAGGACCTGGTAGCGGCCATTCTTCTTCACAATCCGGTCCGGAATGATCTGCTGGCCCTGTTCGGTCAGCACATACACTTTATCACTGTTGAAATAATCCACCAGAACCGGACGGCGCTCGGGCGACTGCAGTTGGAAACGCAAAGAATCGTTGACCGCCTGCAGACGGCCAGAGTAGCTAAAATCGATCCAGTTCAACACCGCGCGGTCGTAGCCGACATTCGGCAGATCAGCGGGCAGGTATATGGACAGAAGGTTATCGCGAAGCAGCGGCTGCGCATCCTGCCAG
>CAZKQR010000116.1:0-11130 GCA_964554965.1 uncultured Cytophagia bacterium
AAAGAGCAGGTGAAGCAGATCGCCGAACTCAAGATGCCGGATTTAAACGCGGCCTCCTTGGAAACCGCCATCAGCATGGTGGAAGGCACCGCACGGAGCATGGGTATTACGGTGGAATAATTACTGCCAGGACATGTAGGAGTTTGGAGCAATAATGAAACACAGTAAACGTTATCTGGAAGGTTTTAAAAAGGTAGACCGCCAAATCAATTATCCGCTGGTGGATGCCGTGCAAAAACTCAAAGAGGTGGCCACCGCCAAGTTCGATGAGTCCGTGGAGGTGAGCGTGCGTCTGGGCGTCGATCCGCGCAAAGCCGATCAGATGGTCCGCGGCACGGTCATTCTGCCGCACGGCACAGGCAAAAAAGTGCGCGTGCTGGTGCTCACCAAGGGCGCCAAGGAGAAAGAGGCGCAGGATGCAGGCGCGGATCACGTGGGCTCCGACGATCTCATCGCCAAGATTCAAGGCGGATGGTTGGACTTTGACGTGGTGATCGCCACTCCGGACATCATGGGCCAGGTCGGCAAGCTGGGAAAGATTCTCGGAACCCGCGGGTTGATGCCCAATCCAAAAACCGGCACCGTGACCCAGGAGGTCGGCCAGGCGATTAAAGAGGCCAAGGCCGGCAAGATCTCTTTCCGCGTGGACAAGTACGGCATCATCAACGTGGCGGTCGGCAAAAAATCGTTCGCGCCGGAGCAGTTGAAAGAAAACATCCAGACGTTCATGGAGATGATCAACCGCCTGAAACCCACCTCTGCCAAGGGCGTTTACATCAAGAGCGTCACCCTTTCCAGCACCATGGGCCCGGGCATCCGTCTGGACAAGGGCGCCATTGTGGAAGCGGTTTAATCGTTAACGATATTGAGCTGAGGAACACGTTCCATGCCGACTGAATTAAAAGCCAAGAAACTGGAAGAGATCGATGATTCGTTGAGCAAAGCGCACAGCGTTTTCATCACCGATTTCTCCGGGCTCACTGTGGAGGAGGTCACCCGTCTCCGCAAAGAGTTTCGTAAGAATAATGTCAAGTACATCGTTGTGAAGAATACGCTGGCCCGCATCTCCGCGAAAAAGTATGGTTATGACAAGCTGACCCCGTATCTCAACGGTCCGACCGGTCTGGCCATCGCGCTGGACGATCCGACGGCGCCGGTGCGCGTGATCTTTGACTTTAAAAAAGACAAAGAGAAACCGGCCATCCGCGCTGCGTTCCTGGAAGGTCAACTGCTCGATAAGGAGGCGGCTGAATCCATTCGTCACATCCCGCCGCGCAACGTGCTCCTTGGGCAGGTGGTCTCCGCCATGGCGGCGCCGATCTCCGGGTTCATCGGCGGGTTGCAGCAGCTGATGGCCAAGCTGGCGTATACGATTTCCGCGATCAAAGACAAAAAAGAAAATGTAGCATAAATTAACTCTATCGTCATTCTAACGGGAGGTCGAAATGCCCGAAAACACCGCTGTCGAAGTGAACGATGCCAAAGTCCAAGAAATCATAAAGAGCATCGAGGAGATGAGTGTTCTGCAGTTGTCCCAACTGGTGAAGGCTCTGGAAAATCGTTTTGGTGTAACCGCCGCCGCTCCGGTCGCGGTTGCAGCCGGCGGGCCGGCTGCCGCAGCCGCCGCTCCGGTGGCTGAAGAACAAACCGAGTTTGACGTGGTGCTCAAGAGCGCCGGCGCCAACAAAATCAACGTGATCAAAGTGATTCGCACCATCACCAACCTGGGCCTGAAAGAGGCCAAAGATCTGGTCGATGGGGCCCCCAATAAAGTCAAGGAGGGCGTTTCGAAAGACGAGGCCAATGACGTTAAGGCCAAATTGACCGAAGCCGGCGCTGAGGTCGAACTCAAGTAGAAGTGATAAAAAACCGAGCTCTCCGCAGCTCGGTTTTTATCAACCGCTAACCCTATTAAGGTAAGGAGTGCTTCCTTTGACGGGTGGTCAAATCAAAGAGCGTGTCAGTTTTTCTAAAATCTCTTCTGCGGCCGAACTCCCCGATCTGCTCGATATTCAGCTCAAATCCTTCCGGGACTTTATGCAATTTGACGTCCCCCCTGAAGAGCGTAAGGATCAGGGGCTTCAGGCCGTTTTTAAAAGCGTATTTCCCATCGTTGACAGCCGCGAGAACTTTGAGCTCACTTTTATCGAGTATCATATCGATCCGCCCAAGTACACGGTGGAAGAGTGTCAGGAGCGCGGCACCACTTTTTCGGTCGCGCTCAAGGCCAAGTTACGCCTGTCGATCAAGGATGAATTTAATCCCAACGATCCGCTGGCGAACTCGATCGAACAGATGGTCTATCTCGGCAACCTGCCGTTCATGACCGAACGGGGAACGTTTATCATCAATGGCGCGGAACGCATCATCGTCAGCCAGCTGCATCGGTCGCCCGGCGTGTTTTTCGATGAGGTCTCTCATCCCAACGGCACCAAACTGTATTCTGCACGCATCATCCCCCTGCGGGGATCGTGGGTCGAGTTCACCACCGATATCAACGATCTCATGATCGTCTATATCGACCGGCGGAAAAAATTCCTCGTCACCACCCTGTTGCGCGCAGTCGGTTTTGCCACGGATCGCGACATCCTCGATACGTTCGAGCTGACGCAAAAGGCTGATCTGCGCACCGCCGGCAGCGAGATCATCGGATCCCGCATGGTCGATGACATCATCGACAAGGAGACCGGCGAAGTGATCCTCGATCGCTATCAGGAGATCACGGAGGAAAAGCTCAAACGGCTGCAGGAGCTCAAAATCCGCTCCATCGATCTGGTCAAGTCCGACAAGATTCTCGGACAGGAGATCATTACCAATACGCTGATCAAGGACAGCACGCGCTCTCAGGAAGAGGCGCTGGAAACCATCTATCAGCATCTGCGTTCGGGCGAAGCGCCGGATCTGGACACCGCCCGCCAGCTGATCGAACGGCTGTTCTTCAATCCGAAACGGTATGACCTCGGCGACGTGGGCCGGCACCGGCTGAACAAAAAGCTGGGCATCGAAGTGGATCCGACCATGACCGCGTTGACCAAGGAAGACATCATCGGCATCATCAAGTATCTTCTGGATCTGCGCAAAAACCACAAAGTCGCCGATGATATCGATCACCTCGGCAACCGGCGTGTGCGTACGGTCGGCGAACAGCTGGCCGCGCAGATGAGTGTGGGCCTGTCGAGAATGGCGCGCACCATCAAAGAGCGCATGAACCTGCGCGAGAGCGAAAACCCGACGCCGCAGGATCTGGTCAACGCCCGCACCGTGCTGTCGGTGATCAACACGTTCTTCGGCACCAGCCAGCTGTCCCAGTTCATGGATCAGACCAATCCGCTGGCGGAGATGACCCACAAGCGGCGTCTGTCCGCCCTGGGACCCGGCGGTCTGACGCGCGAGCGCGCCGGCTTTGAGGTGCGCGACGTGCATTACACCCATTACGGCCGGCTGTGCCCCATCGAAACGCCGGAAGGCCCGAACATCGGTCTGATCTCCTCGCTGACCACTTTTGCCAAGATCAACGAGTTCGGTTTTATCGAGAGCCCCTACCGCAAGGTCGAGAACGGCAAGGCCAGCAACGAGATCGTGTTCCTGGCGGCGGACGACGAGGAAGATCTGCTCGTCGCCCAGGCCAATGAGCCGCTGGACAAGCGCGGGCGGTTTGTCAACGAGCGGGTGAAATCCCGCGTCCGCGGCGAGTTCCCGGTGGCGCTGCCGGAGGATGTCAAATACATGGACGTGTCGCCGACGCAGATCGTCTCCGCGGCAGCGGCCCTGATTCCGTTTCTCGAACATGACGATGCCAACCGCGCCCTGATGGGCTCGAACATGCAGCGCCAGGCGGTTCCCCTGTTGAACCCCGAGGCGCCGCTGGTGGGCACCGGCATGGAGGACAAGATCGCCCGCGATTCCCGCGCGGTGATCACCTCCAAAGTGGACGGCGTGGTCGAGCGCGTGGATGCACGCGAGATCGTCATTCGCAAGGATAAATCGGACAGCAAAGCCGGCAATATGGAACGGCTGCTGGATTTTGAAAACAACAACCTGGTCACCTATCGCCTGACCAAGTTCATGCGCACCAACCAGGACACCTGCATCAATCAAAAGCCCATCGTCAATGTGGGAGACAAGATCAAACGGGGACAGGTGATCGCGGACGGCGCTGCCACCGATGGCGGCGAACTGGCGCTGGGCCGCAACGTGCTGGTGGCCTTTATGCCCTGGCGCGGCTACAACTTTGAAGACGCCATCGTCATCTCGGAGCGCGTGGTGCAGGATGATATTTTCACCTCCGTGCACATCGAAGAGTTTGAGCTGCAGGTGCGCGACACCAAGCGCGGCGAGGAAGAGCTGACCCGGGAAATTCCCAACGTCAGCGAAGAGGCCACCAAGGACCTGGACGAAAACGGCATCGTGCGCATCGGCGCCGAGGTGGTCTCCGGCGATATCCTGGTCGGCAAGGTGACGCCCAAAGGCGAAACCGATCCGACGCCGGAAGAAAAACTGCTCAAGGCCATCTTTGGCGAAAAGGCCGGCGACGTCAAGGACGCTTCGCTGAAAGCGCCTCCGGGCCTGAAGGGCGTGGTGATCGACACCAAGCTGTTCTCGCGCAAAAAGAAGGATGCAGGCGTCAAGCGGCGCGAAAAGAAGGCGTTGGAGGAGCTCGAAGAGTGGCTGATCAACGCCAAGACCGAAGCGCGCCGTCAGCGCGATGAAAAACTGCAACTGCTGCTGGACGGACACGTCTGCACCGGCATCCGCGACAAGAACAACGGCAAGATCCTGGTCAAGGCCAAGACGGTTCTCAAAGAAACGCAGCTGGCCAAACTGGATTGGGATCACATCGATTTCTCAGCCGATCTCACCGAAAGCCGCGACGTCAATCGCATGTTGAAAAAGCTCAACATGTACTATAATCGCAAGATGGTGGGCATCGAGGATGAATACGAACTGCGCAAGTTCAAGCTGGTGGTCGGCGATGAATTGCCGCCCGGCATTGTGCAGCTCGCCAAAGTCTATGTGTCCAAAAAACGCAAGCTGATGGTCGGCGACAAGATGGCCGGCCGCCACGGCAACAAAGGCGTGGTCTCCAAGATCGTACCGATCGAGGACATGCCCTATATGCCGGACGGCACGCCGGTCGACATCGTGCTCAACCCGCTGGGCGTGCCCTCGCGCATGAACCTCGGCCAGATCCTCGAGACCAATCTGGGCTGGGCCGCGCACCAACAGGGTCGGCTGTTCGCCACCCCGGTGTTCGACGGCGCCACCCTGGACGAAATCGCCGAGGAGATGAAAAAGGCTGCGATCCCCACCAGCGGCAAATCGAAACTGTACGACGGCCGCACCGGCGAGTTGATCGATGAAGAGGTCACGGTGGGCTGGATCTATATCATGAAGCTCTCGCACCTGGTCGAAGACAAGATACACGCCCGTTCCATCGGGCCGTATTCGCTGATCACTCAGCAGCCCCTGGGCGGCAAAGCCCAGTTCGGCGGTCAACGCTTCGGTGAAATGGAGGTGTGGGCGCTGGAAGCCTACGGCGCCGCCTTTACGCTGCAAGAGATTTTGACGGTCAAATCGGACGACGTCCGCGGCCGTTCCAAAACCTATGAGGCGATCGTCAAAGGCGAAAATATCCCCGAACCCGGATTGCCGGAATCTTTCAACGTGCTCATACGCGAGCTGCAAGGCCTGGGTTTGGATATCGATCTGATCAATTCGAAAAAGCGATAATCTCGTTTACGCCTGCGCCCCGCGCCCGCCAGGCTGCCGGTCCGGCCGTGGTTCTGATCGAACCGGGCCGGGAAGGGAGCCGTGTGGGGTGCAGGGCGTTGTGTAATTGGACGGGTATGGTTGCCTTGAAGTACAAGGCGGCGATAAAAAATTAACCAGGCTCTTGATTGAGTTTGGAGGTGACACTTTGAATTACTCTTTCATGCATGACCTACCCACAGCGGATGTCCGTTTCAACTCTATTTATATAGGTCTGGCGTCGCCGGACAAAATTTTAGAGCGTTCCAAGGGCGAAGTGACCAAACCGGAGACCATCAACTACCGCTCGTTCAAGCCGGAGAAAGACGGCCTCTTCTGTGAAAAGATTTTCGGGCCGGTGCGCGACTGGGAATGTCATTGCGGAAAATATAAACGCATCCGTTACAAGGGCATCACCTGCGACCGCTGCGGCGTCGAAGTGACAATGAAAAGCGTTCGCCGCGAGCGCATGGGTCATATCACCCTGGCCGTGCCGGTGGTCCACATCTGGTATTGGAAATCCCTGCCCTCCAAGATCGGCTATATCCTTGGCATGAGCATCAAGGAACTGGAAAAGATCATCTATTACGAGTCCTACGTCGTCACCCGGTCCGGCAAAAGCGGGCTTTCGGTCCGCGAGCTGCTCAATGAAGAGGAGTATCTCGAGGTCAGCAGCCGCATGCTGGAGGTGGAAAAGGACGTTCCGGCTGAGGAGCGCTTTCAGGCCCACATCGGCGGCCAGGCGGTGCTGCACCTGCTCAAAGGGATCAACATCGACGAGCTGTCCGGAGAACTGCGTCACCAGGCGCGTCACGAGACCTCGATTCAGCGCAAGGCGGACGCCCTGAAGCGCCTCAAAGTGGTGGAGGCGTTTCGCCGCGCCAATCGCAACCGGCCGAACCGGCCGGAGTGGATGGTGATGACCGTGGTTCCGGTGGTGCCGCCCGAGCTGCGGCCGCTGGTTCCGTTGGAAGGCGGACGGTTCGCTACCTCGGATCTGAACGACCTGTACCGCCGCGTGATCATTCGCAACAACCGACTGAAAAAATTGCTCGAGATCAAGGCGCCGGAGGTGATCCTGCGCAACGAGAAGCGCATGCTGCAGGAGGCGGTGGACTCGCTGTTCGATAACGGCCGCAAAACCTCCGCCGTGCGCAGCGACGGCAACCGCGCGCTCAAGAGCCTGTCCGACATGCTGCGCGGCAAGCAGGGACGCTTCCGTCAGAACCTGCTGGGCAAGCGCATCGACTATTCCGGCCGTTCCGTGATCGTCGTCGGACCGGAGTTGCATCTGCATGAATGCGGACTGCCCAAAGAGATGGCGCTGGAGCTGTTCAAGCCCTTTGTCATCCGCAAACTGGTGGAACGCGGCCTGGTCAAGACCGTTAAAAGCGCCAAAAAGCTGGTGGACCGCCGCAGCGCCGAAGTGTGGGACATTCTGGAGGAGATCATCGATGATCATCCAGTCATGCTCAACCGCGCGCCCACCCTGCACCGGCTCGGCATCCAGGCCTTTCAACCGGTGCTGATCGAAGGCAAGGCGATTCAGATCCATCCGTTGGTCTGCGCCGCGTTCAACGCCGACTTTGACGGCGACCAGATGGCGGTGCACGTTCCGCTGTCCTTTTACGCGCAGATCGAGACCAAAGTGTTGATGCTCTCCAGCCACAACATTCTGTCCCCGGCCCATGGACGGCCTCTGGCCATCCCCAGCCAGGACATCGTGCTGGGCATCTATTACCTGACCAAACGGAAAACCGGCGTCAAGGGCGAAGGCATGACCTTCTCCTCATCTGATGAAGCGCTGATCGCCTATCACGACGGCCGCATCGCTCTGCATGCGCCCGTTCGCCTGCGCTTCAACGGTCACATGATCGATACGACGGTGGGGCGCGTGGTGTTCAACGAGATCGTGCCCAAAGAGATCCGCTTTGTCAACGAGCTGTTGACCAAGAAGGCGATCGAAGAACTGGTGGCGCGCGCCTACAACCGGCTCGGCAACCATGCCACCGCCGTGCTGCTCGATGACCTGAAAGAGATCGGCTTCCGCTACGCCATGAAATCCGGAACCACCGTGGGCATCGACGACGTCATCGTGCCGCCGGAGAAGGACGAGTTGCTGGGCCAGGCCTACAAGAGCGTGGAGGCCATTCAGGGCCGTTATGAACGCGGCATCATCACCGACGGCGAGCGCTACAACCAGATCATCGATATCTGGACCCACACCACCAGCAACATCGCGGAAAAGATGTTCGAACGCCTGCGTCAGGACCGCCAGGGTTTCAATCCCATCTACATGATGGCCGACTCGGGCGCGCGCGGATCCAAAGAGCAGATCCGCCAGCTGGCCGGTATGCGCGGTCTGATGGCCAAGCCGCAGAAAAAGATGACCGGCTCCATGGGCGAAATCATCGAAAACCCCATCACCGCCAACTTTCGCGAAGGGTTGACGGTGCTTGAATATTTTATCTCCACTCACGGCGCCCGTAAGGGTCTGGCGGACACGGCCCTGAAGACCGCGGACGCCGGCTACCTGACCCGCCGTCTGGTGGATGTGGCTCAGGACATCATCGTCACGGTCACCGATTGCGGCACCATCCTCGGCCTGCGCGTCGGCGACTTGAAAGAGGGCGAGGAGATCATCGAGTCCATGGAAGACCGCATCATCGGCCGCGTGGCGGCGGAGGATGTGTTCGATCCGGAATCCGGCGACGTCATCGTCCAGGCCGGCGCTCTGATCAACGAGGACATCGCCAAGCGCATCGGCGACTCGGGCCTGGAGACGGTGATGATCCGCTCCGTGTTGACCTGTGAAGCCCCGCGCGGAATCTGCGCGCTCTGTTACGGCCGCAACCTGGCCACCGGCAAGATGGTCAACATCGGCGAGGCGGTCGGCGTCATGGCCGCACAATCCATCGGCGAGCCGGGCACCCAGCTGACCCTGCGTACTTTCCATATCGGCGGCACCGCGTCCCGTATCGCCGCGCAGTCGCAGGTGTCGGTCAAACATGAGGGCCGGATCTCTTTCGACAATCTCAAGACCGTGCCGCGCAACGACGGCGAGGTCATCTGCATCGGCCGCAACGGCCGCATCAACCTGCTCGATTCGGACAACCGCATCATCGAACGGTTGACCGTGCCCTACGGCGCCACGGTGCTGGTGAACCCCAACGACCGTGTGGAAAAGGGCCGCATGGTCTTCAAATGGGACCCGTACACCGCCAGCATCATCAGCACGGTCAGCGGCCGCATCCGCTTCCAGGACATCGTCGAGAATATCACCTATCGGGAAGAGCTGGACGAAACCACCGGCATGCGTCAACGCGTCATCATCGAAACCCGGACGCGCAATCTCAGTCCCACCATTCAGGTGGTCGGCGAGCATGGGGAGGAGTTGTCCTCCTACGTCATTCCAACGCGCGCCCATCTGCTGGTGCACGACAATGATCAGATCTCTGCGGGCGAAGTGCTGGTCAAGATCCCGCGCGAGATCGCCAAGACGCGCGACATCACCGGCGGTCTGCCGCGGGTGGCGGAGTTATTCGAAGCCCGGCGTCCCAAGGAGCCGGCGGTGGTCAGCGAAATCGACGGCCTGGTAGAGTTCGGCGAGATGAAGCGCGGCGTGCGCAAGATCATCGTCCGTTCGGAGGACGGTCATGAGGAAAAGACCTATCTGATCGGCTACGGCAAGCACGTTTTGGTGCACCCGGGCGATTTCGTCCACGCCGGCGAAAAACTCTCCGAAGGCTCGGTGGCGCCCCATGACATTCTGGCGATCATGGGCGCCAACAAGGTGCAGGAATACCTGGTCAACGAGATTCAGGAAGTCTATCGTCTGCAGGGCGTGCGCATCAACGACAAGCACATCGAAGTGATCGTGCGCCAGATGCTGCAAAAAGTCAAAATCGAAGATCCCGGCGACACCCCGTTCCTGGAAGGGGATCAGGTGGACCGCCTCGGATTTCTGCAGATCAACGAGCGCACCCGCAATCAGGTGGTGATCTCGGCCAAGGGCGCGAGCAAGTTCCAGTTGGGCGAGTTGGTGGAGGCGGAGGAGTTCCGCAAGGCGGTGAAAAAGATCGAGACCGCAGGCAAGGAACTGCCGGTCGCCCGGCAGGCGCAGCCGGCCACGTTCCATCCGCTGTTGCTGGGCATCACCAAGGCCTCGCTGACCACTGAGAGCTTTTTCTCAGCCGCGTCGTTTCAGGAGACCACCCGGGTGCTCACGGATGCGGCGGTGGAGGGCAAAGTGGACGAGCTCATGGGCCTCAAGGAGAACGTCATTATGGGCTACCTGATCCCGGCGGGGACCGGTCTGAACCGGTTTCATAAGCTGAGGGTCGCCGGGCCGCCCATCGACGTGCCGGAGGAGTATCGCCGTGAAATGGAGACGCCGCGCAAGAAAAAGACGGCTGTGGAGCAAGAGGCTGGGCTGGGGGAGGATCCGGAAGGCGAAGAACTGGAATAATTTCAACCGTTTTCAATAAAAATACTTGAATTCAAGAAATATATTTCTTATATTATCAGGCTATAATAATTTTGGAGGTTGTGTGCCCACAATAAATCAATTGGTCCGTTTGGGACGGAAAAGACTGGAGCGAAAGACCAAAGCTCCGGCGCTGATCGGTTCTCCACAGCGCCGCGGCGTCTGTACGCGCGTCTACACCACTACGCCGAAAAAGCCCAACTCCGCTCTGCGTAAAGTGGCCCGCGTGCGTTTGACCAACCAGTTCGAAGTGACCGCATACATCCCCGGTGAAGGACATAATTTGCAGGAACATTCCATCGTGCTGATCCGCGGCGGCCGCGTCAAGGATCTGCCCGGTGTGCGTTATCATATCATCCGCGGCGTGCTCGACACCAGCGGCGTGGCGGATCGCAAGCAGAGCCGTTCTAAATACGGCGCCAAAATGAAAAAGTAATCCCGACTAGTAGAGATTGTTGAATGCCCAGAAGAAAACGTGCAGCGAAACGAACGGTCCTACCGGATCCGAAATACAACAGCATCCTGGTGACCAAATTTATCAACGGCCTGATGCGCCGCGGCAAACGCAGCGTCGCAGAGATGATCTTTTATGATGCCGTCGACCACATTTTTCAAAAGACCACGAACGACGGCCTGCAGGTGTTCGAAAAGGCCATGCAGAACGTCAAACCGATTCTGGAAGTTCGGTCCCGGCGCGTCGGCGGCGCCACCTATCAGGTCCCTGTGGAAATCCGGCATGATCGTCAGCAGGCGCTGGCCATCCGCTGGATCATCAGCTATGCCAAGGGACGCAATGAAAAGACCATGTCCGAAAAGCTGGCCTCGGAGCTGATCTCCGCCTCGAAGAATGAGGGCAGTTCGGTCAAAAAACGTGAAGACACCCACAAAATGGCTGA
>CAZKQR010000117.1:0-11086 GCA_964554965.1 uncultured Cytophagia bacterium
CCGGACGATTCAGCGTCCGCAACTCTTGCGCTCGGGTGGTGTATGAGTATTTCCTCGACCATGACCTGCCGCCTCATTTCAGCGCCATGGTGGACGAAGCCGATGTCATCGACGCGTTTGCCTACCAGAGCATTGCCGATTGGCGCACTCCGACGCCGGGCAAGATCATTGACAACGCCATCAAGCTGCAAAGCGAGGATCAAGAGGCCAAGCGCCAATTTCTGCGCAGCGTGATCGGCCTGCTTAAAGAACGCCCCCTAGACCAGGTCTGCGAAACCCCGTCGATACAAAAGCGGTACAAAGCGTTTCTGCAGGAAGAAGAGCAGATGCTGGAGCGGGTGCGCCAGGATATCTCCTTTCTGGAGCAGGATGAGGCGCATGCGCTGATCATTCTGGATCTGACGCGGCACAAGCGCAGGCCTTATGTGCTGAAGCACTTGGCCTATCTGCTGCATCCGGAGGCCCTGGCTGTACTGGAGGTGAAGAACCTGTTCAACCAGGACGTCAAAACCAATGACCTGGCGCTGTCCATGTCTTTGAGCCTGAATGTGACGCCCGATCAGGGCAAGGATCTGGGCGATATCATGAGAAAGCTCAACATCGGCAGCGGACATCCGGGAGCGGCAGCAGGACAGATTCCGTGCCGCTCCAAAGAAGAGATGCACAAGACCAAAACTATGATTCTGGATAAAATCTATCGAATGTTCTGTTCGCAATCAAGTCTAGAAGCAAGGGACTGAAGCCATGTCACCCAAAAAACAGGAATACGTCGTCGGCATCGATCTCGGCGGCACCAAGATTTATACAGCCGTTGTGGATCACAAGGGGCGCATTCTCGGTGTAGGCCGAAAACGCACCAAGGCCGAATTGGGATTTGAGACCACCGTGGAGCGCATGGCGGTCTGCGTCAAAGAGGCGGTGGCTGAGGCCGAGGTAAATTTTGAGGAGGTCATCGCGGTGGGCGTGGGCTCGCCCGGCCCCTTGGACCTGAAACGGGGCATGATCATTGAAACTCCGAACCTCGGCTGGAAGGATGCGCCGCTCAAGGCCAGTCTGAAGAATCTGCTCAAACGTCCGGTGGCCATCGACAATGACGGCAATGTCGGCCTGTTGGGCGAATTTGCCTACGGCGCCGGCCACGGCTGCCGGGATATGGTGGGCTTGTTCATCGGTACCGGCATCGGCGGAGGCGTGATTGTCAACGGCAAATTGCTGCACGGCTTTAACGAGAACGCAGGCGAATTGGGTCACATGATCCTGAACCCCGAGGGCCCGGTGTGCGGCTGCGGCACCCGGGGCTGTCTGGAGGCGTTCGCCAGCCGGTTGGCCATCGAACGGGAAATTCGTATGGCCGTGGCCGGCGGTGCGGCGGCCACTATTTTCGATAACGTGGAAAAGCCCGATGCTCCGCTGCGCAGCAAGCGGCTGAGCGAAGCCTTTGCCGCCGGTGATCCCGCGGTGGTGGCGGCGGTGGAAAAAAGCGCCCGCTACATCGGCTATGGCGTGGCCTCACTGCTCAACATATTCAATCCCGAGGTGGTGGTGATCGGCGGCGGCGTGGTTGAGGCCATCGGCGAACCCTATGTGCGGCTGGTGGAACAGACGGCTTCGCAGAACGTGTTCAAGATCGCCCTGCGCAACGTGCGCATCGTCGCCGCTGAACTGAAGGATGATTCAGCCGTGCTCGGCGCCGCCATGCTGGCCTGGCAGAAAGCGTACAAATAAGCGCCGCGTGAACCCCTGGAGGATAAAGATGCCCGCACCAACCCGTAAAACCAAAGCCAAGCCCAAAACCCTAACGGAGCCCAAACCAGCCAATGAGGAGATCCGCTTCGGCCGCTATTTTCTTCTCGGCGTCGTGATTCTTATTGGCGTGGTTTTTTTAAAAATGATCTCCATGTTCCTCATCCCGATCATTCTGGCGGCGGTTTTTAGCGGGCTGTTCTACGGCTTTTATGAAAAACTTTCGCGCCGGTTGCGCGGCCGCAAAGGGATCAGCGCAGGCCTGTGCTGCCTGCTGCTGCTGTTGCTCCTGCTGATTCCGCTCTACTTTCTCGGCAGTCTTGTCGCTCAGGAAGCGTTGGATTTCTATGATTCCGCGGAGGTACAAGTCAAAGAGATCATCGCGCAGGGGGATCAGGGCCTTCTCGGCCGGTTGGGCGAGATTCCCTTGCTGCAGCGATTGGGATTGAATCGCATCGATTGGCAGGCCTCTCTGCAGGATGTCCTTAAAGGCGCCGCGAGCCTCATCGCCAATGTCATCAACACAGCGACGAAAAGCACCTTCAGCGTCATCGCCAACCTGTTTTTCACGCTGTTCGCCATGTTCTACTTCTTCAAGGACGGCGACCGGCTCATCACCTATGTAAAAAAATTCAGCCCTCTGCCGAATCAGTATGAAGACCAGCTCATCCACCGTTTTCTGGCGGTCTCCCGCGGCACCATCAAAGGCACGATGCTCATCGGCCTTATCAAAGGCGTCATCGGCGGCTTGACCTTCTGGATTTTCGGCATCCGCTCGCCGATCCTGTGGGGGGTGATCATGGCGATCCTGTCCCTGATCCCCATGGTGGGCGCCTGGCTGGTGATGTATCCGGCTGCGTTTGTCCTCATGCTCACCGGACAGGTGTGGCAGGGGGTGGTGCTGTTTCTCATCGCCGCCGTGCTGGTGGGCAACATCGACAACGTCCTGCAGCCGATCCTGGTAGGCCGCGAGACCGGCATGCACGATCTGCTCATTTTCTTCTCTTCCCTCGGCGGCATCGCCATGTTCGGCGTGATGGGCTTTCTCATCGGGCCGATTATCGCCGCGTTTTTCCTGACCGTGCTGGATTTTTACGCCATCGAGTTTCGCAATCAGCTGGCCAAGGCGAAAAAAGACGATGACCAAGGGTGACCATCGCCGTGCTCCTCGCTGCAAGCGCTTCAAAGAAGCGGACAGGGATCAGGCCTTCTGCGTCGGAATAACGGTCATTCATCATGGCACGCCCATGACAGACCGGCAACGTCTTATACCTCAAAGCGGATGCCCTGTGCCAGCGGCAGCTGGTCCGACCAGTTAATGGTGTTGGTCTGGCGCCGCATGTAGGCTTTCCAGGCATCGGAGCCTGATTCGCGTCCGCCGCCGGTGGCCTTTTCGCCGCCAAAGGCGCCGCCGATCTCTGCTCCGGAGGTGCCGATGTTGACATTGGCGATTCCGCAGTCCGAGCCGGCGTGGGACAGAAACGCTTCGGTCTCGCGCAGATTCGTGCTAAAGATGGAGGAAGACAATCCCTGCGGCACCGCGTTGTGCAGCCGGATCGCCTCCTCGATGCCGCCCTGATATTTGATCAGATAGAGGATGGGCGCAAAGGTCTCCTCTTGCACGATGGGCCAATGGTTCTCCGCCTCCACCAGAGCGGGCGAAACATAACAGCCGGATTCATACCCCGGACCTTTCAACACCTTGCCGCCGAAAATAAGGCTGCCGCCGGCGGCTTGACATTTCTCCAACGCCTGCACGAACTCTTTCACCGCGCTCTGATCCACCAGCGGGCCCATATGATTTTTTTCTTCCATCGGCGTACCGATGGCCAGGCCGCTGTAAGCCTTGAGCAGGGCGGTTTTCACTTTTTCATAGACCGATTCATGGATGATCAATCGGCGGGTGGTGGTGCAGCGCTGACCGGCCGTGCCCACAGCGCCAAAGACCATCGCCGGCAGCGCCAGCTTGAGGTCTGCGTCCGGAGTAATGATGATGGCGTTGTTGCCGCCCAGCTCTAAAATCGTTCGCCCCAACCGTCCGGCCACCGCGCGGGCGGTGTGCTGACCGACCGGGGTGGAGCCGGTCAGGGAGACGAGCGGGATGCGCGGATCCTGCAGTATGTTTTCGCCGATGGTCGATCCGCGGCCGATGATCAGATTAAAGATCCCCTCGGGCAACTTGTTTTCCACCAACACCGATTGGACGATTTTCTGCACTGCGATGGCGCAGAGCGGCGTCTTGGAAGAGGGCTTCCACAGCACCACATCGCCACAGACCGCGGCGATCATGGCGTTCCAGGCCCAGACCGCCACCGGAAAGTTGAACGCGGTGATGACCGCCACCGGGCCCAGCGGGTGGTATTGGTCATACATGCGATGCCGCGGCCGTTCCGAATGCATGGTAAAGCCATAAAGTTGTCGGGACTGTCCGACGCTGAAATCGCAAATGTCGATCATCTCCTGCACTTCGCCCCACCCTTCCTGCAGGGATTTACCCATCTCGCGAGTGACCAGCCTGCCCAGGGGGTCTTTGTACTCGCGCAGTTTATGGCCGATCTGGCGCACGATCTCACCGCGCTTGGGCGCCGGCACCATGCGCCATTCTGCGAACGCGGCCGCCGCCCGGTCCATGATCTGTTCATAATCCGAGGCAGAGGCCAGATGCACCGAGGCGATCTTTTGACCGTCCACAGGAGAGATCACATCCAGCGCGCCCTGATCCGCCGTTTGGCCCCATGTGACACCGGAGCTGCTGCCATAGTTCGTTTTTTCAATGCCCAGCTTGTGGAGAAAATCCATAGACCCTCCTTTAAAAAAAGAAAAAAAGCACAGAACCCTGGGGCGCCTGTGCTTTCACTTTTTTTCCAAGACGAATGCGTTCGCTGCTGCCATACCTCACCCTTGATCAAACCAATGGCTGTACGATTCAGTTTAGTTAATAAAAGCAAAAAAGTCAAATATAATTTGCTTCATTTGAGGGCGGCACGGATGGCCTCGATCACCCGAGGGTCATCCGGTTTCGTGCGGCTGCCGAAACGGCCGATGATTCGGCCCTCGCGGCTGATCAGGAATTTGTTGAAATTCCAGCTGATCGCGCCGCTGAATTCCGGATTGGTCTTTTTGCCGGTGAGATACGTATAAAGCGGATGCTGATCTTTTCCCTTGACCGAGAGCTTGCTGAACATCGGAAACGTCACCCCATAGGTCAGGGTGCAAAAGCTCTTGATCGTTGCCTCATCGCCCGGCTCCTGGCGGAAAAAATTGTTCGCCGGAAATCCGAGCACCACCAGGCCGCTGTCCTTGTACGTATCGTACAACTTTTGCAGCGCCTCATACTGCGGAGTGAATCCGCACTTGCTCGCCACATTGACGATGAGCAGAACGCTGCCCTGATAACGGGCCAGGGGAACCTCGTTGCCGTCGATATCGGTCACGGTGAAGGAATAAAGGGACATGGGAAAGGACTCCTGTGCAAAGTGGGCGATTGGCTGGGTCGCGACAGCGCCGGTTAACAGCCCAGCAAGCCAAACAACCATAAGGGTTTTTTTCATCATCAAGATCTCCCGCAGACCTTTTCTATACACTTTTATCAGCCGGAATATTCCCAGGCCGGACCCGGCTGCCTGCTTTTTACGATTGTAAATCAGGCTAAAAATGATTACATTAAGCCAGAAGAGCGGCTGTGAGTCCGGCCGTTGGGATCGTGCCGAGGTGCTATGAAAAGATACGAATACAAATCCAGCGAATTCGCCCAAAAGATCAGCGATGTCTCGGAAAAGCTGAAAAGCCTGGTCTGGGAGATGATGCAGGAGCTGCGGGAATCCGAACAGATGTACCGCTCCATTGTGGAGAATGCCGAGGACGCCATCATCACCATTGCACCGGATTCCAAGGTGACGTCGTGGAACAAAGGCGCCTGCAAGATATTCGGCTATGAGGAGGAAGAGGCGCTGGGCCGGCAGATCGACGAGCTGATCGCCCGGGATACCGTGGGCAAAGAAGCCATGAATCTGTCGCGTCAAGTCCTGCAGGGCGACTCTATCAAAAGCCTGGAGGCGCTCCGCCAGGACAAAAACGGTGAGGCGAAAAACGTCCTCATCTCCGCTTCGCCGATCTTTAACGAGCGGCACGAGGTGGAGGCGGTGACGCTGATGTACAAAGACATCAGCGAGCTTAAAAAAGCCCACGAGCAGCTGCTGCGCACGGAAAAACAGGCCACCCTCGGCGTGATCGCCGGCAGCATCGGCCATGAATTGAACAATCTGGTGGGCGGATTGCTGATCCACGCCCGGCTGCTGCAGCAGAGCAGCGACCAACCGGAAAAAGTGAAATCCATCGCTGAAACCTTTGCCGCCAATCTGGAAAAGGTGGCCCTGCATGGACGAAACCTGCTCTCGCTCAGCCGTCCTACCAAACCCAGATTCGAACCGCTGGACCTCAACGCCGTACTGGACGAGACCACCGAGACCCTGCTGCTGACCGGCGTTCTCAAATACATGAAAGTGGAAAAAAAGTACAGCCAGGAGCGGGTCTACATCTACGGCGACCGCAATCTGCTGGAACAGGTCATTCGTAATCTGGAGATCAACGCCGCTCATGCCATGCAGACGGGGGGCCGTCTGACGCTGACCACGCGTCTGGAGAAAAACGGCGAGTATCTGCTGATGGAGTTCAATGATACCGGGCACGGCATTGCCGAAGAAAACCTCAAGAAAATATTCCTGCCGTTTTTCACCACCAAATCAGAGGGCGTGGGCACCGGACTCGGACTGCCCATTGTCAAGGACATCGTCGAGCAACACAACGGCCATCTGACCCTGGAAAGCCAAGTGGGACAGGGCACCACCATCACGGTTCATTTACCTGTAGCCAAAGACGTTTTATTCACCAAAAACCTAACGCTATCCTGAGCGAGCCATCTTCTCCTTGAAAGGAGGCCCTCATGCCGGATCGCAACTCTGATCCCATTCGTTGGGAAAAACATGTTGCCAAACAGGTGACGATGTGGCGGGTGCGTCATTTTGAAAAGGCAGCCGACAGGGAACCCCGGTTGCCGGCCCAGTGGCAGGGATTGTCCGTGGCCTTTTCACGCAGGCATGGCGCTGGCGGAGACGACGTGGCGCAGGCATTGGGCGGTCTGCTCAACTGGCCGGTCTATGACCGGGAGTTGGTGGATTTCATCGCCCAGAACGCGCACGTGCGCAGCCAGGTGGTGGAGAGCTTTGATGAAAAGAAAAAAGGCGAGATCGAAACCTGGTTGCAGACCGCATTGAGCGGTGGCCATTTGGACATCGATCGTTACGGCAAGCATCTTCTGGCCGTGCTGGCAGCGTTCGCCGAACACGGCCAGGCGATCCTCATCGGCCGGGGCAGCGTCTTCGTCCTCAAACCGCAGCAGGGCGTGCGCGTCCTGATCAGTGCGCCGCTCCAGTGGCGCAGCCACCGGTTGGCGCAACGGCGTGCGATCAGCCCCCGGGAAGCACAGGCCGTCATCCAAAGGGTCGATCAGGAGCGGTTGGCCTTTGTGAAAAAATATTTCAATCGCGATCCCAACGATCCGGATCACTATGACCTGGTGATCAACGCCGCGTACTTTTCTCATCTTCAGGCGGCGCAATTGATCCTCGCCGCACTGGAACAAAAGGCCGGGGCGCCCTATCCGCTGTCAGCGGACCTGGATCAGGCTCGAGGAGTCTGAATCAAGAAACAGCTTGGTATGGGCGTGGGTGCGCAGGATCGATGCCGGACAAGCGGTCTCGATGGGGCCGTACAGCGCCGCCCGTACCGCCGCTGCCTTGCGCTGATCCGGCACCACGCAGCTGATGGCGCGGCAACGCAGGATGGCCGGGATCGTCAGACTCAGGGCCTGAGTGGGCACATCCGCCAACGTCGGGAACCACCCCTCTCCCAACTGCTGCCGCCGGCACGCCTCATCCAAATCCACCACCTTGACCAGCCGCGGGTCCTGAAAATCCGCCACCGCCGGATCATTAAAGGCAATATGGCCATTCTCACCGATGCCGATGCAAGCGGCATCGATCTCGCTCGCCGCCAGCAGGGATTCATACCGTTTTACCTCCGCCTCCACATCCGGGCTGTCGCCGTTCAACAGATGCACCTGCGCCGGTCGCACTTCATCCAGAATTCTCTCTTTTAAATATTTGCGAAAGCTGGCGGGATGAGTGATGGACATGCCTTTGTATTCATCCAAATGAAAAACCGTGATGCGTTTCCATTCAATCGCCTTTTTTTTCAGGCTCTCAACCAGCTCGAACTGCGAGGCGCCGGTGGCCAGAATCAGATTGGCCTTTCCTTTTTCACGGATCGCCTCATCCAGCAAGGCGCTCACCCACACCGCCGCTGCATCCGCGAGCGCCGGTTTACTTTGATAGACCTGCACCTGCAATTTTTCCACCTTGAACGTCTGAACGGTTTCCATGGTTGCTCCTTATCTCATGAGAATCATCTTGCGGGTGAACTGATAACGACCGGCGGTCATGGTACACAGAAAAAGGCCTGACGAAACCGGCGCGCCCGCGTCGTCGCAGCCGTCCCATTCCACTTCATGCTGGCCGGCCGCGCACAGTCGGTCCTCGAGCAAGCGAACCCGACGGCCGCTGTCGTCGTACAGGCACACACGCACCCGGCACGTCTGCGCCACGGTGAAGGGAATGCGGGTGCGCGGATTAAAGGGATTGGGGTAATTCTGCAACAGGGCGAACTCGGTGGGCAAAGCACCGGTGGCGGTCACGCTGCTCGCCATATCCACCGTCCAGCTGTGCTCGACGGTGTGGAGCCCATCGCTGACTCGCACTGCCAATCGGGACGGAAAGGACACAACCGATCCAGAGCGTAAAAGATATCCTGTGCCCGTGGCGGCAACGAGTACGTCATTCATCCACCAGGTATAATACAAATAATTGCCGTCCAAGTCAATAGCAGTGACAGCAAAGGAGATGTTCTGCTTGTCCATTCGCACCACAGAGTCCATGGGTGTAAAAGTGGTAATGGTTGGCGGCCTCGGCACATCCAAGACGGTGATGGTCGCCGTCGCTGTGTTTTTGCCGCCCCAAAAGTCCTGCACCCAAAACACCATTTTACTGATGCCGGCGCTGCGATAGCCCGGCGTCCACACGAATCGTCCGGACAAACTGTCGATGGACGCGCTGTCGGGAAGTTGTTCGCAGCCAAAAATCAAGGAATCAAGGTCCGCATCGCTTCCTTTGATCATCAAAACCAGTTGTTGACCCTCATGAATGGTTGTGTCTTTCACGCAGGAAAGGGTCGGGATATGATTTTCGAGCAGCCTGGCCTGAACTGCGACATTTGGTTCTTGCCGGCCTTCTACCGTTGCGATGAGCTTTTGTTCGCCCGCTGGGCCCAACCGCCAAGTGACAACAGCCAAACCCTGGGAGTCTGCAACCACCTTTGCCTGTGGATAGACGGCGCCGCCGCCGATAACCTGAAAGTGAATGGGAGCGCCGGGAAGGGGTTCCTGAAAAGAGTCCAGAACTTGCACCACCACCGGCTCAGCCAACATGGCGCCTGGTCTGGCCGCCTGCGCATTGCCACGGATGGTTTTCAGCTGACCGACTTGCCGCGAGGTTGCTTTGGCCTGAAAAGTCACCGGGGCTAGATCAGCGCAGGACACCTGCAGCTGATGCCCCCCCGGCAACCCGCTCATGGTCCAGCTGTATCTCGCCAAGCCCTCCGCCGTTGTGGTCACGTTCGCCAGGACATGTTGACTGGCATCAGGCCAAGTCTCGTTCAAGGCCAGACCCGCAATGACTGGATTGGCGAATGAATCCGTCACTGCCATCACCAGCGGCAAAGCCAGGGCTCGGCCTACGGGACCGCTCTGGCCGTCACCGCTTACTTTGTTCAATACGGCCGCCGGCCCGGCAATGAAACGGACACGAACGGTATCCAGAACGACGGAGCTGTACAGAATCTGGGCCCAAATCTTTTTTACTTCCGCTTTGGTGCTGGTCAAGCCGGCGACGACGAGGCCTTCAGCGGTGCCGGCCTCCGTGGGTTGGATCAGCGAGTTGGCCGTTCCACTGCATTGGAATCGCACCTGCAAACCGGGCAGCGGCTGATTCTGTGAACCTCTAAGCATCGCCTGCAGCCGGAGCGTCGCCCGGCCATTTGCGATCGCAAGAGTGTCCACCATCAGGCGGGAGAAATGGCGGTCGATGGACGGCAGAACCAGACCGGCATCAAAAGTCACGGGCGACCCCTGTAACGGCACGCCGGACGCGCGCGCCTCTGCTGAAATACGGATCATCCCCGGCGTCACTCCCAAGGTCACAGCTGTTGCGGCGATACCCGCTGTATCCGTAGTAACAGTCGTCGAGGGAAGTGTTTGAAAATGGGCATCTCCCTGCTGAAGCAAAAACGTCACAGGATGCTGGGCAACCGGATAGCGAAGAGAATCCAACACCTGCACCTGTAAAAACTGCGTGAGAGTAGAAAGCGGCGTTCCACTCTGCCCGCTGCCTGAAAACAGGCTGAGGCGAAAAGCCTTCGGCGCCCGCCCGGTAGCCCACAGGTGAACAGGAGAACCGGTCAATCCAGCGCTCATCACCGCCACCTCATTGGCACGGGTTGCTGAGTGCGAGCCAAGAAGCCAACAGCAGCGTCCGTAGCCCTGTCCGTCGGTCAGAACGGTCACACTGTCCTTGCCGTTCACTTTACCATGGCCGGCCAACACCGTGAAAGTGATCGGATGCTCCACGATCGGTGTGCCCCAATCATCGGTCACCTGTGCGACCAGGGAATCATGCAGCGCGCGTCCGGCCTGACCTAAAAGTTCTGCCGCGCTCAGCAGGACCAGCCGAGTGGCGAACGCAGGGGTTACGGTGGCGGTGAAAATCAGCGGCGAACCGGATAGGCTTTTTCCGTCGACCTGTGCGGAGGCCTCAATTTTCACCACACCCGGATGGACGCCGAATTTAACGGCTGCTTGCGCCTTGCCGCTGCTGTCGGTCGATAGGGTGAGGTGTGAGGCGCCGTTCAGAGTGGCGTCTCCCTGCTTCACTTGGAACAGAACCATGTGGCCCGCTATTTTATTTTGCAATGAATCGGTGATCAAGACCGTCAGGGGAATGGGCGGAGTCGATCGCGGGCCGCCGCTTTGATCATCCCCGGCAATCTTGGTCAGCTTGAAAGCCCGGCCGGCCGATGCCGTGGCTTGCAGCTCAAGCGGCGATCCCTGCAGAGATCCGGCCGTGATCGAAAGCCGGTTGTTGAGCACGCCGCTGACCGGTCCCATACGCCAGAACGCTTGAACGGCGCCCTGCTCATCCGTACGGACATGAACGCTGTCCTTCTCATTGACCTT
>CAZKQR010000118.1:0-11081 GCA_964554965.1 uncultured Cytophagia bacterium
GCCGGTGGCATGATGCCTTATGGGTTCTTCCTGCAGCCGTTCGAACACATTAAGCTCCAGGGTCAAGCCGTTGGAACCCTGGTCGAGAAAGATGCCGTTGTTTTTAGAACCAACCGCCCAGGGCGAACGATCGATGTCGTGAATATAATTTTCCTTGATAAAGCTGTTGGGCTGTTTTGATAAAGTATAGATGCCGCCGCCATCGCAGAGCAACCGCAGAACATGGTGAATGTGGTTGTAGCGCACCTGATTATCCCGCATGACATTGTCCGCATCCATCCACGACCAGCCGACGCTGATGCCCGAGTACGGCATGTCGTACAGCTCGTTGTGTTCGATCACGACCGCCTGCGGAAAACCACAGGCGATGCCGCAGCAACCCGGGTAATCCTGACCGATGCGCGTCAGCAGATTGTTGCTGATCGTATCGTTGCGGCAGATTTCTCGCCAATCGGCCGGATTGTACACCCGCGTGTGCGGTTCCTGTTCTTCAGAAAACTTGCTGTACATAATGCCGGAGCCGGCGATATCATGAAACACATTGCCGATGATCCTGTTGCTGTGCGTGCCGTAATGCAGGTCAAGGGCGGTTGCGCCAAGGTGGCAGAATACATTGCGTTCAAAAATCAGATGATGGGCCGCGGTCACATAAACAGCCGCGGGCGGTCGTCTGAAATATTGCCGATTATCCGGCTCGACCTTGACCGAATAATGCCCCGCCTGACTGTTGAGCATGCCGGTGTCGCGCGGCAAATTCCAGCCTGCATGGCAAATGCATAGACCGCGAAAACAAAGATGATGCACCGGTTTGTCCAGCGTACCGTCGATATGCAGCACTCTTTCCAAGCGCGGAACAACGGCGCGCAAGGGCTTGCTGGTCTCCTGCGGCAGCCGGGGTAGATAAGAGAGTGTCCCTGATTCCGGGTCATGATGCCACTCTCCCGGTTGATCAATGAAGGAGAGTTCATTTTCAAAATGAAAGGCCTCGTTTTCCGATTTGATCGGATACAGTCTACGGAAGACCAGGTCGCGCTCAGGTTCCTGCGGCGCGAGGTACGCATACTCGCCGTGCGTTTCAAAGGACGCCAACGGCAGCACGGCTTCAGCCCAGTGCATCTGCACGATCATTTCCACCTGATTCAGCTTTGGCCATGCTTGAATGAGGTCCTTGGCGATGATGATTTCACGATCCCGCTCATTCCAGAACTTGAGGTGATAATAGCGGCCTGCGTTTGGAATCCTGGCGCGAATGCAGCGGACGCCGTTCACGTAGAGCTGCCTGAAGGCGCCGTCCACTTTGGCGGTGTACAAGCCATGGTCGCCAGGCATCCATTCTTCAACCGGTTGACCGGCGCTGAGCTCCGGTGTTTCATTCCGGTAAGCCTGGTAGGAGATGGTAAAGCCGTTCTGTCCAGAGTCGCGATGATCGAAATGGAGCGGCTGCTCAAGAAAATAGCGGCCGCCGCGCACATATACGGTGATGTTCTGATCCATGGCCGCATTGATCCGCCTGACAGCTTTTTGAGCTTGTGCGATTGTTGCGAACGGTTTTTGCATGGTGCCGGGATGATCATCCCGGCCATCCGGCGCTACATAGAATGTCGAGATTGCTTTTGGAAGGGCATTCAGGCCGGGGCACAGCGCGCAGAGCAACAGCAGGACTCTGCCCATTCCGCTGGAGTTGGCTCGCATCATGGATTCATCCTCTGGCTTTATGTGGTAATCGTGATAAAAGTCCCCCATCTCCAAGCGAGGACTGGCGGTTTTACAGATGCGGCGGCTGCATCTTCAGCCCCGCATGCATCATTGGCTGGTCTTGGCCAAGAGATCGATCCGTTCGTTTCTGATCGTTCTGCGACACGCATTTCTTTATAAACGAAATTTAATTATACAAAAGATAAATCGCCATCATGATCAATCCCAATACCACCCAGGCTGACCATATTTTACTCATGCCCGCCCCGGTTTGGTAGGTTTCTTTAAGGGTCGGCAAGGTTGACGGCCGTTGGCCTTTTTGCGTGAGCAACGAAACGAGGACCATCAAGCCGGACAGCGCGACGAACAGGTAGAACGACAGCAGCAAATAATGCGGCCAGAAATCGTTTGTCGGCCATCCCGTGAATTGGCAGGCGCCCACAGTCAAGCTTAGAAATGAACCGGCTGTCAAGGTAGCAAAAGCGGCCGGTGCGGTCGCTCTGCGCCAAAGGACGCCGATTAAAAATACGGCGGCCATGGGCGGTGCAAAAAAAGCAATGATCCCTTGAAGCAGATTGAAGAGATCCCGTCCCACCGAGGCCATGGAGAGCGCAATGAAAACGGTTAGTATGGCAATGAGCAGCGTCATCAGCCTGCCGATCCAACGGATTTCCCGGGCGGGCGCATGCGGTCTCAGCGTTTTACAATAGATGTCCAGGGTGAAAATAGTGCTGAACGAGTTCAAAGCGGAATCGACGGTGCTGACGGTTGCGGCGATCAACACAGCGATGATCAATCCGATCATCCCGGCTGGCAGCAGGCTGGTGATGAGCGTCATATAGGCGGTATCGGGATTCTCGAGATCTGGGAACAGGACGAAACACAGGATACCCGGCACGAAAAAGATCAGCGGGGGCAGGATTTTCAGGAACGCGGCGAACAGCACGCCCTTTTGGCCTTCACGGAGGTTGCGAGCGCCCAGCACACGCTGCACAATGGTCTGATCGGTGCACCAAAACCATATCCCCAACACCGGATATCCCAGCACGATAGCCGGCCAAGGAAAAGTGGCGTCATGGGCAGGACGAAATAACTGCCAATAGTCGGCGGGTACCGTCCGGAGAATGGCCTGATAACCGCCTGTTTTAAAATAGGCGATGATGGTCAGGGCCGCTGAAGCTGAAATCATCAGGACGGATTGAAAGGTATCGGTGTATACCACGGCGGCCAGTCCACCGGTAATGGTAAAGCTGGTCGCCAGAGCCATCAGCGCGGTCAGGCTGATCCACAACGGCCAGCCGGTTATCTGGGAAAGGAGCAGACCGCCTGAATACAAGGCGCCGCCGAGCCATAAAATGACCGTCGTGAACAGGGCATAATAGGAAAGAAACGTCCGGCATTTTGCATCGAACCGGTGTTCGATGAATTCAGGCATGGTGGAAATTTTCGTCTTGAGGTAATGCGGCACGAAAACCATGGCCAGCAACATCAGGAACACCCAGGCCAGCCATTCAAAATTCGCCGCGACCATGCCCGATGTGTAGGCCACCGAACAGGAGGCGAGCATAAACGACGGCGAAACATTGGTGCCAAAAATCGAAAAGCCGATATTGGCCCAGGACAGACTGCGGCCGGCGAGAAAATAGTCTGATGATTTTTTTTTCCGGAAACTGATCCAAAAACCCAGTCCGAGAACGCTCAGGGTATACAATACGACGACAAATAGGTCGAGAGGCTGGATCGCGTTTTTTATTTCCAATCTGGTGCTCCTGTGGTTCAGAGATTATTTCAGACTTTTCCTTTGATAGATAACGCCGGGCTGGATCATTTCTGCGATGGAAAGACCGGCGAATCCGGTGGCGGAAACAGAGCAAGCAGCCCATGACTGGAGGCTGTGTCCGCCCCACGGTACATCCGCATCTTCCACCATGACGCCGAGACGCTGCGAAAATTCTCTAGTGCACAAGAAACGTCCGGCGATCGATACGAATCGCTCCACGGCTGGATCTTTTTCCCTGCGCTGATAATTCAGAAAGGCCAATGGCAGGCCCGCTGTTTTGGAATTATTCCAGGCATCCTGCAGGGGCCACCAGGCGTTCTGACCCAGATGGACCAACAGCCCCTTATCGCCATGGATATTCCAATCGTATACTTGATGTATTTTTTCTTTCAGCGCATGATCCTCCGTGTGATGATATACCATAAACAATCCATCGATGTAATAAAAGGCCTCGCCAAAATAGTGAACCGGTTGCGGCAGCACCAAGCCTTCTTTGGTGCCTGCATGATTGAACCAGGTCGGCCGACCGTCCTGATGCCAGTGATCCGTCATGAAATGGGCGGCTTTTTCAGCCACTTTTAGGTATTTTTTATCCTTGGTCTGAATAAATAGGGCGGTAAAGGCAGCCGCTTCAGTGGCTGTGGCAGTGCTATACTCCTCGGTGCGCGCCACCCCGCTCTCCATGGCGTTGGAAAAACCGCCGGAAGGTTGCTGCCATTTAACGGCCCATTCATCGCAAAAGCGTTGCAGCGTTGCGCCATAGAGGCTTTTACGTGGTTCGGCAGCGTATTGGCAGGCCATTCCCAACGCCGTGGCGATGCAGCCGATATCCGCCAAGTTCATCCATTCATGCGCATAGATATCCTCGATCTCCTGCTGCGACAATCGAGCGGTCGGTTTGTTCCTGAATATCTGCTGCCAGGCGCCATTGGGCAGTTGTTCTTTCACCAGGCTGTCCATGATCCGAAAAACGATGTCGAGATATTTTTTTTCTCCCAATATTTCATACCCGGCCAATAAGGTGCGAATGGGATAGGCCGAGGTGTACCAATAAAAATGGATCCCTTTTCTGCCCGGTTCATAATCACCGAGAAAACCGTTGGCTAGTTGATGGGAAAGAAACCAGTCGCAGATCGTTCGCAGCGCTGTTCGAGCACATGGGGAGCCTTTGCGCAGCACCTCATCCACCGAGGGCAGCTCATCCGGAGGGGCGTGCTTGAAAAGTCTGCGCATGGCCTTGCCGGACTCCCCTGAGACAATAAGCCCGTTGATGGCAAACTCTTTCTCAGGCGCGGCTTGTAGGCGCAGGACCAGTTTTTGATTGCGGACAGTAGCCGGATAGGACCATTGCTGCGTTTGACCCGGAGCAAGAAGGACGTCTGATTGGACCTTTTCTTCCTGCAGATAAATATCAAACGGTCCCTTGGCCTCACGCGGATCGCCGAGAATGACGGTGATCTGATAGCGGCCGTTGTCCAGTCCGATCCAGAATTCGCCTTTAGCGCCGCCCACGAAATCGCGCCGCAGCGGGTCGTCCACGTCCATCCGTTCCACTTCGCGGACGTTGTCGATCCACAGATAACGCGGACTGTGATAGACACGAGAGACCGCCGTGTAGCCGGGCGCGACATCCTGGAAGGCGCCGCCGAAATCAAAGCAATACAGCACCTCCTGACCCTGGCAGATACGAGGAGCCATTAAGGGAAAAGTCAAAAATATTAGCAGATAGTGCCATCGCATCGTCTATCTCTCCAGCTAATGGATGGAACGGTTCACCTTTGCGTCACGCCATGATTTTCGAATCAACAGCTCACCTTGGCTGGTGCGTCGAGGCTGGGGCAGGTCGAGCGCCGGACCGGATAATTCGGCTTTGATAAAATAGCGGTCCAGCGCATGGGCTAAGTTATTCGGCTTTTTCGGGATGGCGAGCCAATATTCCAGATAACGACCATATTTACTGAGTCGGCCATCCCAACGATCGACAAAGACCGGCTGAGCCGATTCCTTCGTTGGACCGCACAGCAGGGTCACCGCTCGGGTGTCGACTCCACTCGCTCCGTTCAAAAAGAACAGGCGGATGTCGTAGGCGCCGGCCTGTGGCACGTGTTCCGTGATATCGGCCCACAAGGCTACGTCCGCCGTTTCGGCAAAATCTTCCGTTTGCCATGCTGCAATGCGATTAAACCGATAGGCCGGCAAGGGATCGACGATCTGGCATTCTTCAGCCCAGGTCCGCAGGCGGCCGGCGATGGTGGCGGCGAAATCGACGCTGTCGCGGAAGCGATAATGCAGCGCCTCCTGTTCGACCGGATGGACCAAATTTCCCCAACCGATCATGGCGGCGGTCAGGTTTTGCGCCGTTACGTCCACGGCATCCAGCTGTTGCTGAATCGTTTTTGTTCGCGTTGCCGAAAGGGGCTGTTGAAAAGCATCGACGATGCTCTTTAGTTCTTTAACGAAAAGCAAAGTATGCAACACGCAATGGCTCTCCAGCAGCATGAGGGGCTCATCGGCCCGCTGGGCCAGCTCGAGGGCCTGTTGCGCCGATGCCAAGTGATGATCCAGACTCGCTTCATTGGGGAATTCGGCCAGGATGCCTTTTCCGTATTCTATGGGTTTCTCCGTGCTGAACAGCACACCGTCCTCGATGAAACCGTCGATGAAAACCTGACCGCCGGCGGCGAAAATCAGACTCTCGACCGTTCTGCTACCGGCCAGATGCCAGCCCGTCCGACCGATGAGATCCGCCCATTCGGCGAACAGGCGTGGTTGCTTAAACCTGAGACGGGTCGCATACGCCTCAGCGAACTGACGCGCGCTGCGTCCGCAGCTGTTCCAGCTCCATTCGGCGGCGGCGGCGATGTTGAAATCGTAATAACCGTTCGCCGGCGTGGCGTAACCGCTGAAACCATGCAGGCCCTTTTCCACGAATTCCGTCATGCGAGCCTTGATGAAATGCGGGCCGGTAAAGGGGAAAATGCTGCGCCAGGAATTGGTCAGCTGCGGGTAGACGCTCAGCCAATGGCCCGAGCGGGCGAATGATTCCAATAGCGGGTAGATCATCGGCTCATGCGAGCTGTCATAGGTAGTCTGACCGGAATAGTATGTGATGCGGGTTTCCGGAGTGATGGATGCCAAGACTTTGTCGTTGTCCATGTAGCTGGCCTGTGACAGCAAAATTCGTAAATGGGCATCCGGGTGATCCGCACCGGCTATGGCAAAGGCGCGCAGTAAAGATTTGGTTTGAAGTTCAAAGCTGTTATGACCTCGACAGAGCTCGCAGAAACAGGGGGAGGGCGATTCCGCCAACCAGGCGTTGATGTCGTGGACCTCCTCATAGGCCAGCAATTGACTCATCCAACCGGCGATGAGATCGATGGAAGCGGGATTCGAGAAACAGACCGCCGGTTGATAATCGGAGGGCAGCGGCTTGTTGGGTTCGGGCGTCGCGGCCGTGTTCGGATGATACGTAAAGAGCCCGGTTACAGCGAGCTGTTCCAGATGTCTGATGATCGGCACGACCTTGACGCCGAGACGCTTCGATTGGCTCAGAAAGGCGCGATCCAGGGTGGCGCTGGGCGAGCCGTCTGCCTGGAATCCCAGGGTCGCGTGCATTTCGATTTCGTTCATTTTTAGTTCGGCAATACTGTAACGGTCGTGCGACAAGTTCCAACCCCACTCGCCGCGTTCTTCCAGATCAGGCCAATCGATAATCGTTACCTGGGGGATTTCGATGTGTCGATGGTTAAGGCTTGGCTTCAGCAGCTGATGCAGGGTTCGGGCTGCGTAGAGCAACCCGAGCGGCTCGTTGGCGACCAGGAGAAATCCGCTAAAGGCGCCGGAGGTCATGACCGGCTCGATAGCGTAGGCTTGATCCCGGTTGGCAAGTTTTGCCAATGCCTTGGCTAATTTGGCAGGACAATTTTTTCGATCGTGCGTCAGAATCAGCTTGATGGTAAAGCCCTGATCGCCTCCGGCAAACGGCTGCACGGTTTCAATGGCTGTCGCTATGCGCCCATCATCGCTATCCGTCGGGCATAAAGTTATTTCATCCTTTGAAAGGACGCGGGATCCTGCCACGTTGATTTGTTTGGGCAAAGGGATCACTCTATTCGCCCATGCTTCGGTGACGGCATCCATGGCCGACACGGCGGCGGCAAGGAACAACAGGAGCAACAGCAGAAATCGAAAACAGACGGCCACCCTATTTTGCAGCATTGGCGACAGACTCCTTTTATCGAAAGACGCATCCCTATGCCTATGAGTAAAGGCAGAGAAAACAAGCCGCATGAGCTTGACGCTCACCGTAGGTTTGTTCGACGGTTCACGGGACCATGCTTTAGCAGGAACCATCATTTTTTGCAGCCGGACGAACCTTGTTCGATAGCCCTGCAATATAATGCAATTGCCCAAAATTGCCAACTTTTTCTTTCTTCAGGGTTGTCGACCGGCCAGTCGGCGAGGGTGGATCAATGGCCGAGGATCAACAACAGCAGAGAACGAGGATGTCAGTCGGCTGGAGCGCGGAGTATTTCGACATATTAATCTTGCCTTTTTTTATTGGTAATCGTATAATCCCTTGTCAGACGTTCCCTGATGAAAAGTGGCAGCGGGTCTATTGCCGGAATATTTTTTTCTGTCAGAGGATTCCGAACAATGAAAAATTCATTTGTCCTTGCGGGTTTGATTCTGTCCCTAATGGCTGCTGCAGTGGTTTTTCAATGCAAGCCGTCTGCAAGCATTACGGTTGTTTATTCCCATGATGCTTCACCCCTGGAAGAGTTATCGGCGAAGGAACTCCAGCGCTATCTCTATCTCAGGTCAGGGATCCTGGCTGAGATCATTCAAAGTGACACCATCCCCGGCCGATTCGATTATTGTCTGGCAGTGGGGAGCAAACATGCAGGGATTTTCTGCGGATGGCCGGACGCGGACAATCTGGCCGAACTGGCCGACGGTCTGAAACCGGAGGAGTACTTGATCAGGAGTTGCCGCGAACCGGACCGGCGGCTATTTGTGATCGCCGGTGGAGACGGCCCGGGCGCCCTTTACGGAGCCTATCGCTTCCTTGAACACACCGGCATTCGCTACCAGATCGATGGCGACGTTCTGCCGGATGAGAAATGCGATCTGGAAGGGATCAAAGTGAACGAAACAGGGAAGCCCAGGTTCAGCAAAAGAGGGCTGCAGCCTTTCCACGATTTCAACGTGGGTCCTGATTGGTGGAACCTGAACGACTATCAGGCGGTTTTGTCGCAGATGGCCAAGTTGAAATTCAATTTCATCGGTTTCCATACCTACCCCAGCTGGAATCCATCGGCCGGCCCGGAGGCCAACGTCTGGATAGGGCTACCGGAAGATGTGGATGACCAAGGCAATGTCCGGTTCGGCTATGAGGCCGGAGTGGTCACCACCCGAAGGGGGTGGGAGGTCAAGCCGTTTCCCACCCGCGACTATGCATCCGGGGCCGGCCTGCTTTTCGAAAACGACGACTATGGTCCGGATTTCATGCTCGACTGCCTGGATTGGCCGAGAGATGAATTCGAAGCCACCGCCATGTTCAACCGCTATGGTGATTTGCAGAAAAAAGTTTTCGCAAGGGCCGCTGAGCTGGACATCCAAACCTGCGTAGGGACCGAACTTCCACTGGGCATACCTGAGATGCTCGCCTCCAGGCTGAAGGCAAAAGGCATGAATCCGGATGATCCCCGGGTGATCGGCAAACTCTATGAAGGGACGTTTCTGCGCATCATGCGAAAAATGCCGGTGGATGTTTTCTGGCTGTGGCTGCCGGAAATATGGCTCAATTCAGAGCCCGGAACCCGGCGGGGCTGGGAGATTACCACTGAAGGAAATGTACAGCGAGATATTTCGTTGATCGACTCAGTCGCCCGGATCATGAGAACGCCCTTTTCTTTTGCCACCGGCGGATGGCGCCTGGGAACGGTGAAAGATCCCTTCTGGACCCACCGTCACACTCCGGCAAGCTGGGCCATCTCCTCGATCAACACCGGTGTGGGAAGAGATCCGGTCGAAAAATATTATGCTGGAATGCCGGAAAGATCCCGATGGGTGATCGGATGGGCTGAGGACGATGGCACAGCCGGCGCCCATTGCTGCACCGCCTGGGATCTTCAGCTCTGGACGGAACGGATGTTCACAAATTCATCGGATGCCTTCCGCTACGGATGCGAAGGCATGATGGCCATTCACTGGCGCACCGCTTCCATCGCACCCAACCTCACCGCTCTTTCGCAGGCAGGATGGGTGGTCGGCCAGCCGGGCCAAGATCTTGAAGACGCCGCGGTTGCCGCTGATATGGACCTGTTCTGGGAAAACTGGGGAAGGGGGACATTCGGCGCTGAGGCCGGCGCCAGAGCGGGACGCATCATGCGGAAACTTGACGGCTGTCATACCGCGATCAACCAGTTGATCGACAACGGCGTCAAAACCACAGATCAGGACATTGAGGATCTTTTCGCCCCGCTCGATGAATTGATCGCACTGCGAAAAGAGATTACCGGAACCGGCCATCTTTCCAGGTTTGATTATTGGATCAACTATCTCCGCGCCACCCGCCTGCGCATCAGCACCTGGATCCTCTCGGCCCGCCTGGATTCCATCATGACCCAAGCCGGCTCTATTCAGGATCACGAAAAGAAATGGCTGTTGGTCAGGAACCAGGCTCTGCCGCTTCGAACAGCCCTGTCAAGGTCATGGGAGGAGATGATCTCCGCTTTTGTCGATTGCGCGCGCTCTCCGGGCGAAGTGGGCACTGTTTCCAGCCTTGAAAGCGGCAACAGGCGAAGAATTGTGTGCGCCCACGATTCCACGATCGCCAGGATTCTGGATTCTTCGTTGCCGGCGGAGACGGCAATCAGAACCTCCTATGACGGTCCCCCGCGCCTGTTCGTATCATCCGTTTGCAGCCAATGGAACTCTGGCGAACCGATGGAGATAAGGCCGTTTGTTTTATCCGCGCCGGCCATCAGGCAAGTCAGCCTGTTTTGGCGGCCGTTAGGCCGGGGAGGATTCAGAAAAATGAAAGCCAGCCATATTGCCCGCCATGCCTACCGCGTCACGGTTCCAGAGCCCGCTGAGGGTTGCGTGGAGTATTATCTCCGAGCTGAACTCGCCGATGGCCAAACGATCCATCATCCGGTCACGGCGCCTGGAATAAATAGCACGGTGGTTTTCAGGAAATGAACAATAGGCGAAATGAGGATAGAGGGTGTATCATCATAATTTTTCCGCTGCGATCTCTTATAGCAATCTCCCACGACGGTCCTCTATCGTGTAAGGAGATTGTCACGCTCCATTCTGCACTCATCTCTTTGCCGGCTCCAGTTCCTCCGTTCGAGATAACAGCCTTCCCCCTCGCTCCCAAGCTCTGAGACTGTGTGAAAATGTTGCTTTTTAAAGTATTTTAGCGTCTAACTGTAAGATTCAGCCATGAAATTGTATGTTTTCACACATACTTTCTGCTTGGGAACGCAGTCGTTTAAAAGCTCCAGCTTTGTCTTCCGCAACCGTTGATCAGTCCGATGACGCCCCGTCATTTTATTTTGGAAGCTGGAGCTTCCCAGCCATCGGCATTACCAAGCTG